>NZ_JASZYM010000041.1:0-22625 GCF_030317005.1 Variovorax sp. J22R115
CCGCTGCGAAAGTGGTCTGCGCAAGGCAGGCACCATACGGAAGAGCAAGCACGCAGCAAGCTGCAAGGGTGCGTCGGTCGAACATGAAAGCCTCCTCACGGAGTAGTTGGAGGGGTCAGTGTTTATATGACCTTCGATCAAGCCAATATGCCGAAGGATAGATGGGCAAGCCGGAAAATCGGCGTAGGCGACTGAAGTAGGCGCCGAACATGTGATGTATCGGCCCCTGTCGTCAGTCCTGCCCTGGTCCGGCGGGCAGGCCGCCGTACAGGGAGCGAACCCGAGCAAGTAGCGAGCCGCAAGCTGCAGGGCGCGATACGGTCGAAAATGGAAACCTCTTAGCCTTGACAAGGTGAGTGGGTCGGTCTATTGGCGAGCGCAATAACCTTCAGTTTCAATTGATACGGCGCTCGGTTGCACGAGTTGCGCTTCAGCAACGTGGAGTGAGTTCAAGGCTATGCAGAGAAAGTCACCTGGAAAAGGAAGCGGAGGCACGATGCACGCCGGATTGCAAGTAGTAGACGTCGCTCGCCCGCGGACTGACGTCAAATTAAGACTCCAAGGCTCACGTTGACTGACAAACGTCAATGCGCAGAGTTGCGAGGGAAAGACAATTGCTGTCCGCTGGTTTTTCCCCCAAAACCAGCGTCAAGGGCGTCTTACTGCTCCTCTTCGAGGTCGCTATGGCACCCAGATGACCGCTTTCTAAATCAGGAGAAAAGGAGAATTCAAATGGTCGAAAGATATGGACCTTGGAACCGGACCACCGGCTTGTTGGCCGCATCCGTGCTCCTGATGCTTTCGAGCGTTGCCCTGGCCACCGATCAGTCGCAGCAACGCCAACAGGGCAGAAGCGCCAACCAGGCCGGCAAACAGGACGCCCGGTCGGACAAGGTGGATTGCCGGGCCGAAAACCAGAAGAGCAACGCCGCGTGCCGGCAGGACAAGCGCAACACGAAGCAAGACGGTCGACAGGAAAAGCGAGACATCAAGTACTGACGGATTGCCGATCTCATGACCAAATCCCCGCGCTTCCTTGTGACATTCATGTCGATGGTCTTCGTGTCGGCCATCGCTGCGGCGCCAGATCCGGGATCGCCTTGTCGGTCCCGCGATCTCGCATTCGATGACAAGAGCGCGGCCTGGACGCATGTACCTCTGTCCAAGATGAAGCGTGACACGGTGTACGAGGTGGTGCACGAGGGCGACCGCTCGGCGGTGCTGCGCGCCACCGCAGACCGATCAGCCTCGCTTTTCGTGGCGCGGCTTCAGCCTTCGCTGCGCCCGCCCATGACCCTCAGCTGGGATTGGAAGGCCGACGCATTGATTGCTGGCGCTGACAACCGCGACAAGGACCGTGAGGACGCGCCACTGCGTGTGCTGGTGGCCTTCGACGGCGATGTTGCCAGCCTGCCCGATGCGGAGCGAAAAAGATTCAGTCGAGCGAAGAATCTGGCCCGCCGCGAGATGCCTTTTGCGGTGCTGATGTACAACTGGACCGATCACGTCCCGGTGGGCACATGGATCTCCTCTGCGCACACGAGCCAAGTCAAGATGCTTGTCGTCTCCTCAGGGGCAGGCGACCTAGGCCGCTGGCAATCGGTGCAGCGCAATCTTTCCGACGACTACAAGAAGGCCTATGGCGCCGAACCGGGCCCAGTGTTGGCTGTAGCCGTGATGACCGACACGGACAACACCGGCACCATGGCGGTGGGAAGCTACTCAAGCATCCGCATCGATTGCGAGAGCCGCTGATTCTTATGTCGCGGGCTCTCCTTGACGTACCGATCCAGCAGCCCGGATCTAATTTCCTGGATTGACGGACGTCAATGTGGCGGTCGCAAAGATGCCGACAATCCCGGCGTGGCTCGCCACATCCAGAAAGGAATTCTCATGAAGCTCCTGACATCGCTCACGGCCTCGGTGGTGCTCGGCACGTTATTGCCTCTCGCCATCTCGAAGGACCAATCAGGCACTGAGATCACCGCTTCGACCAAGCCCGGTACAGGAACCATCAAGGAGCTGGTCAAGGCCACTGGCGTCGTCGAGGCCATCGATCTTCAGACGCGCCATGTGACCATCAAGGATGCGAACGGCAAGCTGATTCCGCTGGCCGTCGGCCCGGAGGCGCGCAACCTCGAACACGTCAAGGTCGGCGACCGGGTCACGGTCCGCTACGCACAGGCCTTGACGCTTACGCTGGTGAAGGACGGCAATGAAATACGCAGCAGGGTCGATTCACCGGTGACCGGCAGCAGGACCGCGAAAGGCGAACGCCCGGGCGGGTCGTTGGGCAGGCAAGTCGAAGTCACTGCGAATGTGGTCGCCGTGAACCGAAAGACCAAGATGGTCACGCTGCGCGGGACGGAATATGAGGTCGACCTGAAAGTGCGGGATGCAGATCAACTGAAGATGATCAAGGTCGGCGATCAAGTGCACGCGACCTACACCGAAGCAGTGGCGCTTTCGATCGACTGACGAGCGGCATCAGCGTGTGACCGGCGTCGGGCAGGCCGCTCATCCCCCAAGGAGTACAAATGAACCCCGGAAGACTCGCAGCCTCCGTACTCGCGCTGGTGCTGACGGCACCCGTCGTCGCACAAACCGCGCCGGCCCCTGCTGCCCCGCCCGCCGGCAATACCGTCGACCCGGCGTCAATCCAGGCTCTCAAGGACATGGGCGCCTACCTGCAGACGCTGGATCGCTTCCGGACATCGACGTCGCTGACGGCCGAACGAGTGCTGAGCGACGGCCAAAAGCTGATGCACACCGCATCGGCTACGGTCGAGGCAGCGCGTCCGAACAGGTTGCGCGCCCGCATGTGGAGCGTTCGCTCCGAGCGCGAAATCCTCTATGACGGCAAGACGGTCACGCTGTACGCGCCCGCTCAAAAGTACTACTCGACCGTTGAGTTCTCCGAGCCCAACAGCGTACTCGTCGAGAAGCTCGAGGAGCAGTACGGCGTCGAGATCCCGATGTCCGATCTGTTCACGTGGGGCACCCCCGCGGCGCCGGTCGACAAGATCGAGTCGGCCATGAATGCCGGGCAGGACATCATCGGAAACAGTCTCTGCGACCACTACGCGTTTCGCCAGGGCGACTTCGATTGGCAGGTCTGGATCACGACCGGCGGCAAACCTTTGCCGCGCAAGCTCGTGATCACCAATCGACGTGACGACGCGCGCCCGCAATCGATCAGTGTCATCGACTGGAATGTGGACCCGTCGTTCAACGAAGCGACGTTCAAGTTCAGGCCACCGAAGGGTGCGACCCGCATCGAAATTGTCCCGGTCAAGTCCAGGTAGAGGAGCGGTGACCATGAAGCGATCATTCAGCAGGGTGCTTGCGGTTCCCGCGGGCCTACTGGTTCTCGTGAGTTTCGCGCTGATCCCGGCGGCCGAGGCGGCGCGGGACGGTGGCGGCGGAGGGAGGGGAGGTGGAGGAGGTGGAGGCGCTCGCGCAAGCGCGGGCGGAGGTGGTGGTGGTGCCCGCGCGAACGCGGGAGGAGGCGGCGGCGCTCGCGCCGGTGGCGCGGGCGCTGGCGCTGCATCGTCTGGCGGAGGCAGGCAGGCTGCGCAGGGTGCGCAGGTCAACAATAGCAGGGCCGACGTGCGGACCAATGATGTCCGCAGCACCAGCGTGAACAATGTCAACAGCAATCGCAGTGCCAACGTCAACGCCAATCGCAACACCAACGTTAACGCCAATCGGAACGTCAACGTCAATGTCAGCGGCAACAATAATTGCTGCGGTGGCGGGTGGGACAATGACTACCACCCTGTAGCGGGTGCGATGGCCGTCGGGGCCGCTGTCGCGGTGACCTCGGCAGTGGTCGGCTCCGTCGTGCGCTCTGTACCGGCCAACTGCGTCCCCGTCAACTACGGCGGCATGGTGTACCAGCAATGCGGCAGTCAATGGTATCAGCCGAAGGGGGCTGAATTCGTGGTGGTGAATCCGCCCTATTGAGCTTCCCAGCACGCAGGAAGGCATGCCTAGGAGCGAGAGGCACGAAAAGTACGATCGCCTGATCGACGCCTGAAAGGCGCTGCCGCCCACCCCGACGGCCGTGGTGCATCCCTGTGACCGAAGTTCACTCGAAGGCATGCGGGAGGCGATGAGGCTGGGCTTGATCGCACCGATCCTCATCGGTCGGCGTGTGGCGTTACGGATCCACGGTCTGTCCTACGAGTACATCGCGAGCGTTCTAGCCCAGTTCGACCTGAAAGCAGCGGCGCGCCGCGCCATCGTCGCGCATCTGGGCAATGGCGCCAGCATGTGCGCGATGGCCGCCGGACGGAGTTTCGCCAGCACCACGGGGTTCACTGCCGTCGACCGGCTGCCGATGGGCACGCGCTGCGGCAACTTGGATCCCGCCGGCGCGATCCTCTACCTGATGGACAAGCTGCGAATGGATGCGTGCGATCGAGGACCTAATCTACAAGCAGTCCGGCCTGCTGGGCGTGTTGGTATCTTGAGCGACAGGCGAGCCCTGCTGGCCAGCGATGACGAGCCGCGCCCGCTTCGCCATCGACCTCCATGCATACCGAATCGGTCGCAAACTAAGCTCGCTCGCCGCGGCGGCACAGGGAATTGATGCGCTCGTGTTCACCGGGGGCATCGGCAAACATGCAGCGTCGCCGCGCGAGCGCGTGTGTTGCGATGCCGCCTGGCTCGGATGGAGCTCGACTTGACGGCCAATCTTTCCGCCGGGCCGCTCATCAGCATGGCATCGAGCAAAAAGGTGGCGGCGTGGAGTTGATGATTGCGCTGCATACCCGCGAGGTGCTCGACCGCACACCCTGCAGGCCCGGCGCTTCCGGCGACGGTGGTGCTGCGCGACGGACGGTTGACGGTGCGCGAAATCCTCCCCGACGACAAGGACGCGTTGAGGACTCCGGTCAACAGGAGTCGGCCGACTCGCGCTACTCGCGCTTCATGGCCAGCATGCGCGAGCTTCCGGAAGAGATGCTCGAAGCGGCGACGCATGCAGTGCCCGAGAAGAGGTTCGCGCTCGTCGTGCTCCACGGCGACGATGCCGACGCCGCTATCGTCGGCGGGGGAGCTATGTCTGAAGGAACAGATCGTCGATCCGGTTTTCGAGCGCATATCGAATCAGTTCGGCAGTGCTCGACACCTGCAGCTTTTCCTGGATGCGGGTCTTGTGCGTGCTCACCGTCTTCACCGACAGGTGAAGCGCATGGCCGATCTCGGTGAGCCGCTGTCCGGCCGCGACGCGCCGCAATACATCAAACTCACGGTCCGTCAGCAGCATGTGGCGCGGCGCGTCCGACATGCCGTTGAGCTGCAGTACCACCCGCTCAGCGAGACTTTCGGTGACATAGGCACCGCCGGCCGCCACCCTGCGTACCGCGCTCACGAGTTCGGTGGCCGCGATGTCCTTGGTGACATAGCCGTTGGCACCCGCCTTGAAGGCCCGCATCGCGTATTGCTCTTCCGCATGCATGCTCAGAACCAGCACACGAACGCCGGGGAACTCGGTTCTGATGCGGCGCACCAGTTCGAGTCCGGTCATTCCGGGCATCGACAGGTCGACGAGGGCGAGGTCGAACTCTTGTTCACCAAGAAGCTCAAGCGCCTCATAGCCCGTGACGGCTTCGGTCAGGGCCCAGCGGCTGCCGGCCGGATTGAGCACACGCTTCAGGCCTTCCCGTACGATCGTGTGGTCGTCGACCAGCAGCATTCGAAGCGCCGGCGTGAGCTGGGTCGAGGCTGTCAAGGCACCTCCCTGGGGGCCAGAAGCGAAACGCTGGCCGGCTCGTGCTTGCTCCCTGGACTAACTTTGACGCCAAACGCGCGTCTTCGCAAGGGCGTCGGCTTGCCCGGGAGATTCGGAATACCTCCGCTTCGCTGTTCGGAAAAGTCCTAACCCTCCAGGAGCAATCCGCGGCGCAAGAGAGCGTCGGGCCGATGTTCAAGCGGCAGGCTTCGGCGCAATCTCCGTCGGGCCCTTGCATGCCCATGTTCGCTACGCTCCCCCGGAGAGGATTTCTCATGAACACGCTCGCACCGCATGAGACGTCGATTCGCTTGCCTGCCAGCGGCAGGATGCGCACCGCCGTCGTCGACCGTCGCGAATGGACCTGCCTCCACGAGATGTTCGACCTCATCGACGTTCCGGTCGGCGATGCCCCGCTTATGCCGCTGGTCCAGCCGACCGTCCGGCGACTCCAGCAAGGCGAAATGCTGTTCGTGGAAGGGGCGCCGACCACTTCCATCTGCACCGTCCGCACAGGCACCTTCAAGGTTTTTCGCACCGCCGAGGACGGCTACGAACAGGTGTACGCCTTTGCGCGCCGGGGCGACCTGCTGGGAATCGACGCCCTGTCCGGCGACCACCATTTGATGGCGACGGTGGCCCAGGAGGATGCCAGCGTGCTTGCCCTCTCGCTCTCCAACTTCTACGCTCTCGCGCAATTGCTGCCGGCGTTCGACCGTGGCGTCATGCGTGCGGTGACCCATTCGATGATCGACCTGATCCGGCTGTCCGACATGATGGCTGCCGTCGCAGCAGAAGTGCGGCTGGCCAGGTTCCTATTGCATCTGGCCCAACGCATGTCGACAACCGGGCAGGCCGTGCGATGCCTTCGCCTGCAGATGACCCGTCGCGACATCGGAAGTTACCTCGGCGTGGCCCACGAAACCATCAGCCGTTCGTTTGCCGCGCTGGCCGAGGGGGGCCTGATCGAGGTGGAGCAGCGCAAGGTCGAGATCCTCGATCTGGACGCATTGCGGCACTATGCGCAAGGCACGCGCACGCCCACCAAGGCGGACTTGCGCGCTTCGCCGTGCGCGCCGCGGGCCAGGGACGGGCTGACGCTAGTCGGCTGATTGCACGGGGCGGGGCTCAGCGCTTGGGCCCGAACGCCCGCGCGGATTGAGCATTTGAAAGGTCCGCAATGCAGTCTCGCGCTTGCTGGAACTCGGTCCCCTTGTCGAAGTAGGCGAGGGCGCCGGCATCCATGTGGCGCTTGCGCATGAAGGCCCAGTTGAACTGGGAAAATACGATCACCTTGATGCCAGGGTGGTGCTGCGTGACGTAATGCAAGACGTCGATACCCTGGTCACGCCCGCGCAGTCTGGCGTCGAGCACGATCACGTCCGGATGGTGCGATCTGATCGATGTGATCGCCGAAGCAACGTCGTCTGCGTAGGCAACGACATCGACTCCCGGCGCAGTAGCCAACAGCGCGCCGAAGCTTTGCCGGATCGCCACGGAGTCGTCGACCATGAGCACTCTCAACTTGCACCTCGTACCTGTCTCTATGGATATGCAGGCCATGTTCCCCCCGATTGGGGATGCGCGAGATGCGTCTTCTCAATGAATTCGAAGAAAAATCGCTGTTCTGATGCATCCTTTGGCCTGCAACGGTTTCCGTGAAGGCCGAGTTCCATGGCGTTGTGGCAGAGCCTGTCGATCCGCAGTCGAATCATCCTGTCGATGGTCGGGGTCATGCTTGCCGTTGCGGCGCTCCTGGCGTGGGTTCTCGCAAACGACGTGCGCCGGTCTCGCGATGCGGCACACGAAAAGGTCCGGATGCTTGCGACCGGGACGGCGGCGACTGTCCAGCGCACCTTGGACCAGTTCGAGTCGGTTCTCGCGCGCGCGTCCGCACGTCCGCTGGTCAGGACGCTCGATCCGGCACACTGCGATCCGCTGGTCGCCGAGTACGTGCGGCTAACTCCGGCGATTCTCGGCTACGCGCTGCGCGACGACCGGGGAGAGATCATCTGCCGCTACGGGCGGGCGCCGGTGTCGCCGTCGGTGGTCGCGGATGCAGCCGGGTCGCTGGCCGCCGTTCGCATCGCCGGATTCGAGATGGGCAATTTGGTCGACGACGCCCGCTCCGGCCTCAAGATCATGGCGCTCAGCTATCCCATCCGCGACGAGGCCGGAAGACAGACCGCATTGCTGGTGATGACCGTCGACTTGCTGGTACTGAACCAGCAGTTGCTGACCTCGATCCCCCAGGACGCCGTCGTCACCGTCTTCGATCGGACCGGGACCGTTCTCCTGCGATCGTCAGACCCCGAGACCTTTATCGGCGCGCGGCCCGGTGCGGGCGAGCCGGAGCCCGCAAAAGGCCAGCGAGAAGGCTTCCTCACCGCGAAGGGGAGAGATGGCGTGCCGCGGCTGACAGCATTCCTGACACTCTCGGATGTCGACTGGCGGGTGGCCGCGAGCCTGCCTGAGGCCGAGGTCTTCGCGGACTACCATGCTGCGCTCCGGCGAGCGATCGGGATCGGCCTGGCACTGTGTCTTCTTGCGCTGGGCCTGGCGTGGCGCCTGAGTTCAGCCATTGCCCAGTGGTTCTCCCGTCTCCGGGGGACGGCTGCCCAGATGACAACCGGCATCGACATCATTCGCGCCGGACTCCCAGGCCCGCCCGAAATCAGATCGGTCGCGCAGCAGCTCAACTGGATGCTCGACGCGCGGGACTTGAGCAAGCCGCGCCTGCGGCGCGACATGAGCGAGCGCAAGCTGGCCGAGCAGGCTCTTCGCGCCAGTGCGTCGAAACTCCACGCGGCGCTTTCGAGCATGAGCGACGCTGTCTGCATTGCGGACGTCGACGGCCGACTCGTCGAGTTCAACGATGCATTCGCGTCCTTCCACCGGTTTGCGGACAAGTCCGACTGCGGCGGATCGCTCGCTGACTACCCGGGTATTCTGGAGATGGCCATATCGAAGGCCGATCCCGCGCCGCTGGAGGAATGGCCGCTCTCACGCGCTTTGCGCGGGGAGACGGGGACTAACGTCGAGTACCGGCTGCGGCGAAAGGACACCGGGACCGAGTGGGTGGGGAGCTACAGCTTCGCGCCCATCCCTTCGGAAGACGGAACGGTCGCAGGCGCGATCATGACGGCGCGTGACGTGACGACGGCCCGGGAAGTGCAACTCGACTTGGAGTCTTCGCATTTCGCGCTGCAACAACTCATCGCCTCGCGAGACCAGGTTCAGGAGGAAGAGCGCAAGCGCATTGCGCGTGAGCTGCACGACGATCTGCAGCAGACCCTGGCCGCGATCCGCATGGACTTGCAAGTCATCACCGATCGCTTCGGCGCCCATGCCTCGGGACTGCCGGCGCTGGTCGCGGGCGTCGATCGGCTGGCCGAGCGGGCCATTGTGTCGACACGCCGCATCGTGAACGACCTGCGTCCGCCGATGCTGGAAGACCTCGGCCTGCTGCCGGCGCTTGAGGCGATGGCAAGCAAGTTTGGCGAGCAGTCCGGCATCGCGTGCGAGATCGACGCTGTCGATGAGGTGGCCAGTGAGTTGCTGGATGCCCCGGCGGTCGCCATCTGCCTGTATCGAGTCGCCCAGGAGGCGCTGAACAACGTGAACAAGCATTCCCGTGCAAGCGAAGTGCACATCCAGCTGGCGAAGGCCGGGGAGAATTCAATCGCGCTTCGCGTGAGGGACAACGGCCGGGGCATGGAACCCGCGGACAGGCGCAAGTCCGAGTCATTCGGCATCCTGGGTATGCAGGAGCGAGTTCGGGCTCACGGCGGGGTCATGCATATCGACGGCACGCCCGCACAGGGCACCGTCCTGGAGGTCGTGATTCCACTGACCGGGGCGTCATTGGCGCTCGGCTCTCCGTCCGGATCAACCGCAGCAATCGACCGCTCTAGCGCGTGTTCGACGTACGCCGCGCTGGACGACGGCCGTGCCCTGCCTCGACTCCTGAGCCGCGCTACCGATCAGACGCTGCAGGATGTGATCGACGCCATTGCAGGGATCGTGGCGGTCGTGGACCGCCACGGCACGATTCGATTCGTCAACCGGGCGTGGACACAGTTCGCCGATCGCAATGGGAATCCGGGCGCCGCATCCATTGGCCCAGGTGCGAACTACTTGGAAGTCTGCCGACGCAGTTCGCTCGACGACGAATCCGCGCTGAAGGTTCTGCGCGGTCTCGAAGAAGTGCTGTACGAGGGGAGGGTGGCTTTCGCGTGCGACTATCCGTGTCATTCACAAGAGGAGCAGCGCTGGTTCCGGATGCACGCGACCGCGATGGCCAATGGGGACGTGATGGTCGCCCATTTCCTGTTCCGGGTCGAAGAACGAGTCGTCTCCAGTTGATAGATCAACGCGGTGTGCCCTGAACGGGCGCAACGTTTCTGGATCGGCCTGCCACATCGCCGGGAACTGCGCAGGCCCGATCAGGGATGAATGCAGCCGTGTTGAGAGTTGTCAAGTCAAAGAAGAAGCGACGCAGGAAAATTCCTACATCGTCTACTTTCGATGGATCGAGCCATGACAACTCTCTCCAAGCCTGATCTCGTTCGCGAAACACGGATGTCCAGGAAGCTCATGGATGTGTTCATCCGGGCCGGGCTGGTGCTGGCCCTGACCTTGCTGTGTTTCCGAATCTTCTCGCCCTTCATCTCGATGATGGCGTGGGCGCTGATCCTGGCGGTGACGATGTACCCGGGCCATCAGGCGCTGGCCCGCAGGCTGGGTGGAAAACAAGGCTTGGCGGCCACGCTCCTGGTGCTGGTCGGCATCACGCTGATCGTGGCGCCCACGGCCGTGGTGCTGAGCTCGTTGGGCGATTCGGTTCATGAGACCATCGTCACTCTCCGCGACGACGATTTGAAGATTCCGCCGCCGCCGCCCGGAGTGGCGGAGTGGCCCGTCGTCGGGAAGAAGGTGAGTGGCGCCTGGTCGTTGGCTGAAAAGGACTTGCCATCGGTGCTCAAGAGGCTGCAGCCACAGCTCGCGGAACTGGCCACCAAGGCGCTGGAGATGGTGGCCAGCATGGCGGGGTCGGTGCTGCTCTTCGTGTTCTCCTTCATCATCGCGGGCATCATCATGGCCTTCGGGGAGTCGGGCTCCGAAGCCGCGAGGTCCATCCTCGGACGCGTCGCGGGCAGCCGGCGGGGCGTGGAGTTCGCCGACCTGTCGACCCAGACCATTCGCGCGGTGGCCCTGGGCGTGGTCGGCGTGGCCTTCATCCAGGCCATCGTCATGGGGATCGTGCTGATCATTGCCGGCATTCCCTTCGCAGGCGTGCTGGCGATCGTCGTGCTCGTGCTGGGCATTGCGCAGGTGCCGGCGCTCCTGGTCTCCGTTCCAGTCATCGCGTACATCTGGCTGAGTGGAAATTTCGAGACGGTGCCGGCCGTTGTCTACAGCGTTCTTCTGGTGGTCTCCGGCATGCTCGACAACGTCCTGAAGCCGCTCCTGCTGGGCCGGGGGGTGGATGCCCCGATGCCGATTGTCCTGATCGGTGCGCTGGGCGGTCTGGCCGGCGCCGGTATCCTGGGCATGTTCGTGGGTGCCACCGCGCTGAGCCTCGGCTATCAGATCCTCATGCGCTGGGTCAACACCGATCCGGATGTCGTCGAGCTCGAAAGCGAACTGCCGACCGTGTCCTGAACCGATGCGCGCGATGCCTTCGAAGGGATCGAGGGTCCGAGTGATGGCCTTGGCCTGCGTCGCCGCGATGCTCGGGGGGTGCACCACGGTGGGCCCCGATTTCGAACGGCCTCGCGTGCCCTGGCTGTCCGGCTGGTCCGGCGGTTCGCTCGAAACCATCGCGGCCGACCCCCGGCGTCCGCGCAATGGCCTGATGCAGGAGTGGTGGCGCAACTTCAACGACCCCGTGCTCGACCTGCTTGTGGCCGAGGCGCAGCGCGTCAATCCCAGCGTGCGAATCGCCGGCATGCGCATCATGGAGGCTCGGGCGCAACTCGGCATTGCCGACAGCACGCGCTATCCACAGGTGCAGCAGGCGACCGGCGAAGTGCTCGGCGTGGGCGAGCAGCGTTCGAGCGGACGCGACACCAGTGCGGTGACTGCCAGTGCCGGGCTGAACGTGAGCTGGGAGATCGACTTCTGGGGCAAGTTCAGGCGCAGCATCGAGTCGGCGGACGCTGCCTATCTCGCCAGCATTGCCCAGTACGACGACATCCAGGTGCTGATGGCGGCCCAGGTCGCCGGCTTCTACACCTCGATCCGTACGGTGGAACTCCGGCTGCGGATCGCTCGCGAGAACGCCGGATTGCAAAAGCGAAGCCTGCAGATCACGGAGTTGCATTTCAGGAGCGGCAACGAGTCCGAACTGGACGTCCAGCAGGCCAGGGCCCAATACCTGGGCACGCTCGCGACCGTGCCCCAGCTGGAGATCGCCCTGCGCCAGACGCAGAACGCCTTGAGCATTCTGCTGGCCCGCCCGCCCGGCCCCTTGCCCGAGATGGAGCGAGGGAAGGAACGCATTCCGCAGGCCGGCCTCGACGTCATCGTCGACATGCCGGCCGAACTGCTGCGACGCCGTCCGGACGTGCGGGCGGCAGAAATGCAGCTGGCCGCGCAGTCCGCGCTGATCGGCGTGAGCGTGGCGGACCTCTATCCCTCGATTTCGCTGCTGGGCTCCGTGGGCCTCTCGGCCACATCGGTCGACGGGTCGCCGCGGATCCTGAGTGGTGTCATCGGACCCAGGCTCGTGTGGAACGTGTTCGACCATGGCCGACTGACCAACACCGTGCTGCTGCAGGACGCGAGGTTCCAGCAGTTCTATGAGCAGTACCAGGACACGGTGCTGCGGGCCGCCCGAGAGATCGATGACGCGTCGGTCGCCTTTGGCAAGACCGGGGAGCAGATCACGCTGCTGGCCGAGGCGGTGACGGCCGCGAAGCGTTCGCTGGAAATCGCCGACAGGCAGTACAACGAAGGCTTGGTCGACTTCCAGCGCGTGCTCGATTCGCAGCGAACGCTCTTCGCCGAGCAAGACCAGCTGGTCGCCAGCCGTGGCAGCCAGTCGCAGAGCCTGGTCGCCATCTACAAGGCCATGGGTGGCGGCTGGGAGGCGGCCCGCAGCCGGCCCGTGCTCGACGATGCCACGCAGGAGACCCTGGGTCGGCGCAGCGATTGGAAGGGCCTCCTGGCAGAGCCTCTGCCGCCGCCCGGCGCCGATGCGCTGCCCACTCCGGAGCGGACAAGACCATGAGCGAGGAAACCCAGCAACCCGCGGAACCACCACCGGAGTCCGGCAAGGGCGCCCGCATCGGCGCGATCGTCGTGCTGGTGCTCATCGTCGCCAGCCTGGCCTGGTATTTCGTGTCGGATCGCCTCACGCCCTACACGTCGCAGGCCCGGGTGCAGGCCTTCGTCGTGCCGGTGGCTGCGGAGGTGTCGGGCCGGGTGCTCAAAGTGCACGTCAAGAACAACGACGGGGTGCAGCCGGGACAGCCGCTCTTCGAGGTCGACCCGACGCAGTACCGGATCGCACTGCAACGCAGCCGGTCCGACTACGAGTCGGTCCGGCGCTCGGTCAACGCGTCGGTGGCTTCGGTGGATGCCGCCCAGGCCGGGCTGCGGGCGGCAACAGCCAACTCTCTCTACGCGCAGCAGGATGCCACACGGTTGGAGCAGATCTTTGCGGAAGACCCTGGCGCGATTTCCCTGCGCCGGGTCCAGAGCGCGCAGGCCGCCCGGGTCAAGGCGCTCAGCCAGGAGCAGGCCGCCAAGGTGGACCTGATCCGAGCCTTGGAGGCTGCGGGCGAGAGTGGCGACAAGAACGCCCAACTGGTCAGTGCTCGCTCGGCCGTCGAAAAGGCCGAGCTGGACGTGCAGCGCACGGCCGTCAGCGCACCCGCTGGCGGCCTGGTGACTGACCTGCGCACCGACGTCGGGCAGTTCGTGCAGGCCGGCGCGCCGCTCATGACGCTGGTCACCGTTCACGACCTCTGGATCAGCGCGGACATGACCGAGAACAACCTCGGCAACATCAAGCCCGGCGACGCGGTGGCGATCGTGCTCGACGCGATGCCAGGGAAGGTGCTCAAGGGCAGGGTGCGCAGCGTCGGCAGCGGCGTCGCCAGCGGGCAGCCCGCGCAGCCTGGGACGCTGCCGACGATCGACAACAGCCGCGACTGGCTGCGGCAGGCGCAGCGCTTTCCGGTCGCCATCGAGTTCGATCCGTCCGAGCGTGAGCAGCTGCGCGCCGTGCGGGTCGGGGGGCAGGCCGAGGTGCTGGTCTATACGGGCGAGCATGGACTGATGAACTGGCTGGGAACGGCCTTCATCCACATGATGAGCGTGCTGTCCTATGTCCATTGAAAAGCGCCGGATGGGCCGGGCCGACAAGGCCGTGCTGCGGCTGGCCATCGGTCTCGTTCTCGCGGTGCTGGTCGCCTACGGCCTGGCGCTGAAGGCGCCCTACGCAGTGTGCGTGGTCGCCGTGCTGATCCTGTGCAAGCCGGGTCCGCCGATTCCGCTCTTCAAGGGCATGGTCCTCGCCCTCGTCATTGCCGTGCTGATGATGGCCGGTGTGCTGATGGTTCCCGTCCTCGAAAACTACGCGCTGACCGGCGTGCTGCTGACCGGTGTCTTGCTCTACGCGGTGTTCTATTCGGGCGTGCGGAGTGCCAATCCGCTGGCGACGATCCTGGTGATGGCGATCGCCCTGATCCCGGTGGTCGGGGTGGTGGAACAGGCCCTGGCCCTGCAGATCGGCGCGACCCTGGCGGTAGGCCTTTGCATCGGCGTGCTGGTCAGCGGCATTTCGCACGCGCTCTTCCCCGATCCTCCCGTGCGCGCCGGCCACAGGGCCGCAGCGGAGGTTCCGACACGCGAGTCTGCGAGCTGGATTGCCTTGCGCGCCGTCGTGGTCGTCATGCCGGTCTTCGTGCTCGCGCTGACCAATCCCTCCTTCTACGTCGCGGCCATCATGAAGTCCGTGGCGCTGGGCCAGCAGGCCGGCTCCACCAGCACCCGTTCCGCCGGGCAGGAGCTTGTGGGGTCCACGCTGATGGGCGCGGCAATCGCCGGCTGCCTCTGGTTCGGCCTTGCGCTTCGACCCAACCTGTGGATGTTGATGCTGTGGATGGCCGCGGCCGCGCTGTGGGTGGGGACGCGGCTGTTCCGGGTCCGGCCCGGCGCGTTTCCGCCATCTTTCTGGGTCCAGTCCCTGGTGACGATGCTGCTCCTGCTGGGACCGGCCATCGAGGACAGTGCCGGCGGCAAAGATGTGCTCAAGGCGTCGGCCACGCGCGTGGCTCTGTTCGTCGCCGTGGCGCTCTACGCGTGGGTGACGGTCTGGGCGCTGGAACACTGGCGAACCGCCAGATCCCATGCGCTGTTCTTCAGGCAAGGCTGAGCGGAGGAATCGCACCATGCTGACCAATCTGGCGATCGGCCTGCCGACCATCCTCCTGTGCCTGGCGCTGCAGGCGGCCTTCACGTTCTGGAGCATTCGCTACTACTCCGGACCGCACCGCGACGCTCTCATTCCGGGACCCTTCGTCCAGATCCGCTCGCTCCTGGTCGTAATGATCGTGCTGATCCTGGGCAACTTTCTCCAGATCATGATCTGGGGGTTGCTGTTCATCCTGCTCGGCGAGTTCAGCGAGTTGTACGAGGCCGTCTACCACTCCGCAGTCAACTTCAGTTCGCTGGGCTACGGCGATGTGGTGATGACCAAGCGCTGGAAGCTGCTGGGCCCGCTCGAGGCAGCCAACGGCGTGCTGATGTTCGGCTTGACCGGCGCCGCATTGATGGCGATCTTGCAGCAGATGGTCAGGACGCTGGCTGAAAGGGCAGGAGCGAAGTAGGTCGTGCAGTTCGCCACCGACGGCGCTTCTTCGCGCCGGCTACCGAACGCACGAAGGGCTCGTGGAAGACGCTGCAGCCCCCCGCTGACGGAGGAGCGGGACAAAGGCATCCTGGACGTGTCGCAGATTCCTTCCAGCATCCTCGCGCACCAGCCGCTACATCGACAAGGACAACGAGGTGATCGTCTGCCTGCAGACCGAGGCACCGCCCACGAGCGCAATGGTGCCCAACGACGGGCTAGCGCGTGGCGGCCGCCAGCCTCGAGTCTTTCGGCATGCCCCGTCATCAAATGGCGAGAGCCTTGCGGCTAGTAGTGCCTCCTTCACCTGGGCCTGGACCAGGGACCTGCGGATAAGGTCCAGTTCCCCTGTGCGCGCTCGATTTAACACGGTGGGACTCAGCGGGGATACGCCGGACTGCCAACCGCCACGATGGTCGGCAAGGGGGTCAAACCTGGCCGCCGCGTTCCCGCACGGCGCTCGTCTGGGTCTGGGCGCTCCGGTCCTTAGCGCCGCGTCGCCGTTTTCTTGAAGGGCCCTTTCTCGCACCAGAACTTTGTTCTAATACCAGGGTGGGCCTGAAACACCGCCCGTGCCGCTTCGCAGTTGTCGCGGTTGTTTGCGTCGCCGTCGGCGGCGTCAAAGGTCGCGACGTGGACGCGCCGGGTGGGGTCTACCACGCTGTCACGGTACAGCGTATATCGATCGTCCCTGCCCGTGCAACCGACAGCGACAGCGCACAAGGCGATGCCGATAGCAGCGCCTGCGGCGGCCTTGCGGCTGCGGGCAATGGTGCGGGATTCGCGGGTGCTCATGAGGGGCGGCGTCCTGGCTGTCATCGGTTGTCGAAAAGGCGCATCAGCACCGGAATCGTACTTGGCGGCGGGTGAGGCTGCTACTGGCATGACGGGCTCCCCGCGGGAGGACCTCATGCACAAGGCCGGGGGTCTCTCAGACGGGTTCGCGAATGACGAGCATGCTTTCTACGCGGCATGGGGTGCGTGCAGTGAAGCCCCACGCCCTCCAGCGGCGTACTGCTGCTTCGGCCTCGTAGGACGTCTGCAAGCCTTGCATCGCCGCGCTCCTTCGCCGTTCAGGGGGCCGCAGACGATACGTCGCAAAGAAGTGCACAGCAATGCTCGCGAAATCAACAACTCAGCCAACCGACCCCGCACCGTTGGTGGAGATGCGCACCGTCACTTTGGACACCGAAAGCAAATCGACCCCGAGTTCGATGAGTCGTACGAGGGGGTGTATCACTCCGCAGTGAACTTCAGTTCGCTGGGCTAGGGAATGTGGTCATGACCAGCCCTGCAAGCTGCTGGGCCCGCTCGAGGCTGCGAACGGGTGTTGTGATGTTCGGGCTGACCGGCGCAGCGTTGATTGAAAAGGGCGCGGAGGAGTAGTTGACAAACACTGAGGCTACAGCCGCAACGTCAACCGGACCTAACGAAAACCGGGGCGGGCTAATAGGTGGATTCACCACAAAGAACTGGGATTCCTGTGGCTGATACCAAGTGCCTCCGCATGGAAGCTGATCGGCGCGTTCTACGAACTCGAGTCGGGCCGAGTGCGCTTTCTGGACTGACTGTGCTGCTTGACTCAATGCAGACTCAATCTGGTCAACGAATCTAGAGCATCCATTCGATCGGCAACGCTTCGAGCAAGTCGAGGTACAGGAGTTTCAAGGGACTGGCGCCTGGCTCGAAAGTGTGCCGCGTCGCCCCATGCGGGCCGGATTCGACCCATTCCATGCCGTTGCCGTCCGGCGTCAGTTGCACATGGTAGGCATCTTGCGGGGTGCGGGTTTCAAACATCTGGTGGAGCTGGCCCGCCAGCACCGGACTGTCAATGACGACGCCCATTTCGGTGTTGAGGCGCGAGGAGCGCGGATCGAGGTTGAATGAACCGACGAAGATGCGTTCGCGGTCCACGGCAAAGGTCTTCGCGTGCAGGCTCGCGGCCGAACTCCCCTGGCTGCCGCCGCTGCCCGGCGGGCCCCTGCGCGCAGCGTCGATGTCCCAATCGGCATCCCTGTCGGGACCAGCCACACCAATACCTGGCTTCAGTTCGTAGATCGTGACGCCACCCTCAAGAAGTTCTTTCCGGTACTTAGCATAGCCGGCGTGGACCGGCGCAACGTCGGTCGCGGCGAGAGAATTGGTCAGCACCCTGACCTTGACACCGCTCTGTGCCAGCTTCACCAGGTCGTCGGTGCCCCTGCGGCCAGGCACGAAGTAGGGTGACACGAGGTCCACCTCGAGCTTCGGCTGGCCCATCTGGGCGAGCAACTGGGGCAGCATCTGCAGATCGCTGCGATCGGTCGGCTCCAGCACCTTGGCGGGGTCGTCGTGCAGCACGCGCGCGCTGGTCCATTCAAAACCCACCGAATGCTGGTCGAGTTCGCCCAGCAGTGGCGTCCGCCGTACCGCCTCCACGTAGCGTTGGGCCTGGGGGTCGCTGTGCACCTTTTCCCAGCTCTGCCTAAGCATTTCGGTGGCGCCGGGCCGCGACCTGGGCAACAGGCTCGATGCCGGATAGGCCGATGGGCTGTTCCAGAACAAGTCGAATTGGTCGGAGACCTGTTGCACCACCGGCCCGACCACAAGCACGTCCAGGTCCTGGAACCCGATCTCCATATTGGCGCCGAAGTACTCGTCGCCGATGTTGCGTCCGCCGACGATCGACACCTGGTTATCGGCGGTGAAGGATTTGTTGTGCATGCGCCGGTTGAGGCGCGAGAAATCGAGCGCGAAGTCCCCGACCCTGAAGCCGCGATTGGCGAACGGGTTGAAGAGGCGGACCTCGATGTTCGCATGCGCATTCAGCGCTGCCAGGGTCGGGTCCAGGCCGCTGGTGTTGGCATCGTCGAGCAGCAGGCGTATCCGCACCCCGCGCTCGGCGGCCTGCCAGACCGCCTCGAACATCAGCTCGCCGGTGGTGTCGCGGCGCCAGATGTAGTACTGCAGGTCGAGGCTGCGCTCCGCACGCCGCGCCAGCACGATGCGGGCCGCGAAAGCGTCTTCGGCATTCTGCAGCGGATGGATGCCGGACTTGGCCGGATGGGCCGCCATGTCGTTGCGCACATCGCGGGCCAGTCGCGTGTCGTCGGTGTTGGCCAAGGTGATGGATCCCGTCTTGCTCACCTGGTCCGGCAGGCTGGCGCAGCCGCCGAGGACGAGGCCAAGCTGCAGGGCCAGCATCGATGAGAGTCGATGCGTCCGATGACGCGGGCGGTGATGAAGTCGCATGATGATCGAGATCTTCGTCTTCTAGTCTAGGACGCGTCGGACTTGAGCAGAGGGAACTTTTCGCCGTTAGGCCACGAGGGCGTCGTCCCTCATGATGCCCCACTCACATCATTCACGTCTGTGTTGGCCCGGGTGTTGGGACGAGCCGGGCAAGCTGATGATGCGCAGTCTGCTGCTGCAAGGCGTGCCGCTGTGTTTCCTAGAACCCTTCGAGAGCCTGGGTTACGGCATGGACGGGGCCCGCCTCGCAATCCCTTCTTCGCGTCAATCCAGCCCCGCAACGCGATAGTCCTGCCGACGAGGGCGGAAAGACACGGCATGAGTCGTGGGCTTGGTTCGGCCGTGCCTCTGCCTTGCATCTTGCTCATTTGGTCACCCTCGATTTGAATTTGCAGTTTGGGCCTCCAGCGACTGCCGCACGGGTTCCAGGCCCTCGAGTACCTGCCGGGTTCGGCGGCGAACTCAAGTTCGCGGCCCCGTAGCGGCTGCTCGCCCCGCATCGAATCCGACATTCAAGTCAGCCGTTCTGCTTTCAGGCGGCCGCGCTGTCCCGCGCACCGGGATGGCCCGGGTAGTGCATGGCTTGCGCCGCGCAGCAGCGGGTGTTCGCAGAGATTGCGCGCCACGACGGCCCGAGCCTGCGTCATTGACTGGGCTTCTCATCGGGCGCATATTGTTCGCCCGAGTTTTGCAACAGAAGCGGAGGTGCGGCGATGACAACGATGGCCAAGCCGACGATCGACGGTGTTCGGGAGCGCGCTCGCGGGCAGGTGATCACTCCCACCGACGACGGCTACGAAGGGGCGCGCAAGGTCTACAACGGAATGATCGATCGGCGGCCCTCGGTCGTGATCCGTGCGGTCGACGTTGGCGACGTGATGGCCGGCGTCGAGTATGCGCGCGAGAACGGCCTCGATCTGTCGGTGCGCGGCGGGTCGCACAGCGTTCCCGGCTTCGGGACGTGCGAAGGGGGCGTCGTGATCGACCTCTCGCAGATGAAGGGCGTGCGGATCGATCCGAATCGCAAGACGGCGCGGGCAGGCGGCGGGACCCTGTGGGCCGACTTCAATCACGCGACGTACCCGTTCGGCTTGGCGACGACCGGTGGAATCATCGGCTCGACCGGCATCGCCGGGCTGACGCTTGGCGGCGGCATCGGCTACCTCACGCGCGGGTTCGGGCTATCGCTCGACAACCTGCTCTCGGCGGATCTCGTAACGGCGGACGGACAGTTCCGCGTGGCGAGTGCCGCGGAGAACGAGGATCTCTTCTGGGCAATCCGCGGCGGAGGCGGGAACTTCGGCGTGGTGACCTCGTTCGAGTACCAGCTGCACCCGGTCAAGGACATTACGGCAGGCATCTTCTTCTTTCCGATCGAGAAGGTGCGCGAGGTGTTGCAGTTCTACCGCGACTATGTGGCGAAAGCACCGGAGGAAATGGGGCTGTTCCCAGCGTTCCAGATTGCCCCGCCACTGCCGTTCATCAAAGCAGAGGACCATGGCAAGACGTTCATTGCGATCGTCTCGTGTTGGGCCGGGCCGATGGACAAGGCGGACGCGGAAATGGCGAAGATACGCGGCGCGGCGCCGGTCGTTGCGGAGATGGTCGCGCCGATGCCGTACTACGTGATCAACGGCCTTTTCGATGCGCTGCTGCCTCCGGGCTTGCAGCACTACTGGAAGGCCTCATTCGCGACCGAGTTGACGGATGGAGCGATCGAGGCCCACGCCCGGTTCGGGCCGCAGGTGCCGGTGGTGAACTCCACGATGCACATCTACCCGATCAACGGAGCCTGCCATCGGGTGAGGCCGGACGCGACCGCATGGGGCCATCGCGACGCGAGCTTCGCGACCGTGATCGCTGGGATGTGGCCGGATCCCGCTGACAACGCCAGGAACACGAAGTGGGTAAAGGACTACTACAAAGCCCTGGAGCCCCACTCGCAAGCAGGTGGTTACATCAACTTCATGGCCGAGGACGACCAGGGCCGGGTCAAGGACAATTACGGACCGCACTACGACAAGCTGGCGTCGATCAAGCGCAAGTACGACCCGGGCAACCTGTTCCACATGAACCAAAATATCCAGCCGTAGCATGGTCGTCGACGCGCGACGCGGGGTGGCATCTGAATCGTCCACCTCGGGTTGAGCGCGCCGTCGAGTGACTGCTCCTGGCGCTAACGGCGACCGACGGCTCCTGGCCCGGGACTGCCTGTTTGCCAAACCCGCCTATAGGCGCCCTTGGACAGCAGCGCGCTCTGCGAAGGTCAGCTACCAAGCACGACCGCGAACTGGTACTCGCGGCCCACAACCGGAGGTACGCAAAGGTCGGCTTCCGGGCGCTCTACGTCGCGCCGAACCAAGGCAACGGGCGACTGCGAGGAATTTCATAACCTGGACCACATTGGCCGGAATTGCTCTTGCTTGTCCGCGTGCGCGTGCTTACGGTGCACCGCGGCCTACTCGTCTACTGGGCGTCTAGCCTCGAGCATCAGCGCGTAGGACTCAGGCCAGCCACTGCATCAACGCAAGCGCCAGCACGACCAGCAAGACCGTCTCGCCAATCATCAGCATCACGGGCTTGAGGCCGACGGTGACCAGATCCTTCAACTGAGTCTTTATGCCGATGCCCGCGATGGCGGCCACCAGGCACCATCGCGAGAAATCGCTGCCGCCCTTGACGACGACCGACGGCAGCCAGCCCGTGCTGTTCACCGCCACCAGGAGCACGAAGCCGATGACGAAGCCCGGAAGCAGTGGCGGGCGCTTGCCACCGGTATCGCCGGCTTGGCGGCGCGACAACATGACCGCAAATACGACTACGGGCACCAGCATGGCCACGCGCATCAACTTGACCAGGGTGGCCACGTCGCCCGTCTGCTGCGACATGCTGTAGCCGGCGCCGACCACCTGGGCGACGTCGTGAATCGTCGCGCCGAGGAATACCCCGGCCGCACGCGGGTCCAGCCCCGCCGCCTGCGCGATCATCGGATATACGATCATCGCCAGCGTCGACAAGGCCGACACGCCGACGACGGTGAACAGTGTCGCGCGCTCCTTCAGCGGATGGTTCGGCAGTGCTGCCGCCAGCGCCATCGCCGCAGATGCGCCGCAAATCGCAGTGGCCCCGCCGCTGAGAAGGCCGAACAGGGTCTGAAACCCCATCAGGCGCGCCGCCAGCATCGACAACAGGATCGTTGCCGCGACGCAAACCACAACGATCGCCACCGGCTGCCATCCGAGCTCGACGACCTGCCCGACGGTGATCCGCAGTCCGAGCAGCGCGACGCCGATGCGCAGCAGCGTCCGACCCGCGAATTCGATGCCCGGCTTGCAGGCACCCTCGCCGGAGAGGAAGTTCATCGCAATGCCCAGCAGTAGCGCGAACAGCATCACCGGCGCACCGTAGTGCTGCGACAGGAAGGTTGATGCCGCAGCGACCACCCCACAGGCCAGCACGCCGGGAAACAGCAAGCGCACGCGGCCGGGGACCGCGCCGATCGTGAGTGTGGTGGTCATGGCATCAGGCCGTCGGCAGCTTGTGGTCCTTGAACTGCTCGCGCAGACGGTGCTTGAGCATCTTGCCAGTCGCGCCGAGCGGGATCGTGTCACTGAAGACCACGTCGTCGGGCGTCCACCACTTGGCGATCTTGCCGTCGTAGAAGGCCAGCAGTTCCTCGCGCGTGATCTCGACGCCGGGCTTCTTCACCACGACCAGGAGCGGGCGCTCGTCCCACTTCGGATGGAATGCGGCAATGCAGGCGGCCATGCCCACTGCAGGGTGTGCCATCGCGATGTT
>NZ_JASZYM010000042.1:0-22364 GCF_030317005.1 Variovorax sp. J22R115
GCGCACTCGCAGTGCGCAACCCACGGTACTACTGCAGGAGGCAGACCCTTTCCCTCTTACCCAATCACTTCAGCCCGCCTCCGAGGATGAGGACGGGCCATCATGTCTAGCTCCGGGCTAGCTCAACTCTTTGAACGCCGGCTTGCGCAGACCGGCGACGGCGGTGCGCAAGGCGAAGATCGCGCCGGACAGCGGGCGCTCGGCGATTTCGTCCGCGCTCATATTTTCGCGGGTTGTGGTGATGAACAAGGTCTTCATGTCATCCCCGCCGAAGCAGACCATTGTCGGGCAGCGCACAGGCAACCCGTACTCCTCGATGACCTCACCGCTGGGAGAAATCCGTGCGATGCGGTGGCCGTTGAATAGGGCGGTCCAGTAGCATGCTTCGACGTCCATTGCCGCTCCGTCAGGGCGCCCGTTGCCTGTCGGGAATCGCATGAAAACCTCCCGCAGTCCCGGCTCACCGCTGGCGGGGTCGAGTGGCGTCCGGTACATCACATGGTTGGGGGTGTCGGTCGTGTACATCCAGCGCCGATCGGGGCTGAAGGCAAGACCATTAGCGCCCAGGATGTCGCACTGGAGCACTCGGACCCTCAGTGCTGAATCGACGCGGCACAACAATGCGCCGTTGAAGTCGCGCGGCCCCCAATAGGTGCCCGCATAGAAACGACCGTCTTGGTCGACTCCCCCATCGTTGAAGCGCGCGACTGATGGATTGCTCGGGTTGTCGCAGACCTTTTTCTCGATGCGACCGTCGGCGTCTGACAGGTAGATGCCGGATCGCATGGCCAGAATGAAGCCACCCTTCTCGCGCAATGCGAAGCAGCCGACTTCCTCATCGAATTGCAGGGTTTTGTGTTCACCGGTCTTCGGCTGAACCCAGTGGAGTTCCTTCTTGACGATGTCGGTCCAGTACAGACGACCGTCGCGGTCGCTCCAGGTTGGACATTCCGGTAGCGTGCCGATGTAGTCGGACAGGAGTTCAGACTTGTGCATGGCAAGACAGTTGATGAACATGGAGACGGCCTCGGTTGCGCCCGAGTTCAACCGCCAAAGACCAGCAGGCATGAATGCGCAGCGGGCCGGGCGATTCGTGTCAGGCGAGCAACCGCTTCATGAGTCCGGCGGTTGACGCGTCCAATCCCTGCGTGTCGCCGCTTGCCATGCGCGGCAGCAGGTCGTTGCAGAGTGCCTTGCCGAGCTCGACGCCCCACTGGTCGAAGCTGTTGATCCCCCACAGCGCACCGCTCGCATAGACGCGGTGCTCGTACATCGCGATCAGCCCGCCGAGACTGTGCGGCGTCAGACGGTCCAGCAGCAGCGTGGTGCTGGGACGGTTGCCAGGAAAGGTCCGGTGTCTTGCGACGACTTCCGGCGCCAATGACTTCGCTGCGGTCGGCGCCCGCTCCGCCATGGCCTCATCCGTGCGCTTGCCGAGCATCAAGGCCTGCGCCTGCGCCAGGCCGTTGGCCAGCAGTTTCATGTGCTGGTCGGCCAGATCGTGCGTCGGATGCTTGACCAGCAGGAACTCGACCGGGATCACGTCGGTGCCCTGGTGCAGCATCTGGAAGTAGGCGTGCTGGCCGTTGGTGCCGGGTTCGCCCCACACCACCGGGCTGGTCGCGAAGGGCAAGGCGTTGCCGTCGAGGTCGACGCACTTGCCGTTCGATTCCATCTCCAATTGCTGCAGGTACGCCGGCAGCCGCTTGAGCCCCTGGTGGTAAGGCGCGACGCTGCGGCTCGTGAAGCCGTGGAAGTTTCGATACCAGACGTCGATCAGCCCCAGGAGCACGGGCAGATTCTTCGCGGGCGGGGCGGTGGCGAAGTGCCTGTCCATCTCGTGGGCGCCGGCCAGGAGGGCGCGGAAGTTGTCGGCACCGATCGCCAGGGCGATCGGCAGACCGATGGCCGACCATAGCGAGTAACGGCCGCCGACCCAATCCCAGAAGCCGAAGGTCGTCTCGATGCCGAACTGCGCCGCCGCCGCGACGTGAGTGGTCGTCGCGACGAAATGCTTCGCCGTGTCGGTGCCACCGTGGGCCGCGAACCAGGCCTTGGCCGCATGCGCATTGGCCATGGTCTCCTGCGTCGTGAAGGTCTTGCTCGCGATCACGAACAGCGTCTCGGCCGGACGCAGGAGCCGCAGCACCGAGGTGATGTCGTGGCCGTCGACGTTGGAGACGAAGTGAAAGCCGAGCTCCGGGTGGACGAAGGCCTCCAGCGCTGGCACCGCCATCTGCGGCCCGAGGTCGCTGCCGCCGATACCGATGTTCACGATGTGGCGGATGCCGCTGGTCCGGGTGTCGCGCACCGACTCGACATAGGCGAGCATCGCGTCGAGCACGCCGTGCACCTCGTCGCTGAACGGACCCTGCCCTCGCGGCGCGCGCAGCGCCGTGTGCAGCACTGCGCGGTCCTCCGTGGTGTTGATCGCGGCGCCGGCCAGCATCGCGTCGCGCCGCTCCTCGAGCTGGCACTCGCTCGCCAGGTCGAGCAGCAGTTTCATCGACGCGGCGTCGATGCGGTTCTTCGACAGGTCGGCAAACATGCCGGGAGCCTCGACCGCCAGCGCGTCGAAGCGGCCAGGGTCCTGGGCGAAGGCCTCGCGCAGGTCGAACGAGTGACCGTGCGCCTGGTAGTGGCCACGCAAGGCGGCCCATGCCTGGGTTTGATCGCAGCGGGGTGTGTTCATGGTGTGTCTCAGAGGGCGGTTGACTCAAGATTCCTCGCGCCAGGCGGCGCCGTCGCGCCCGACCAGTGCACTGGAGGCGGCGGGTCCCCACGAACCGGCGCTGTACGGCCTGGGCATTTCTCCCGAGGCCTGCCAGCCGTCCAGGATCGGTTCGCACCAACGCCACGCGGCGTCCAGTTCGTCCCGGCGCATGAAGAGCGTCAGGTTGCCGCGGATGGCGTCCAGCAGCAGGCGCTCGTACGCTTCCATCGGACGCTGCTTGAACTGCTCGGCAAAGTCGAGGTTCAAGCCGACCGGCCTGAGGTTCATGGTGTCGCCAGGTACCTTGGCCATCATGAAGAGCTTGAGTCCCTCCTCCGGCTGAAGCTGGATCACCAACCGGTTGCCGAGCGAATCCTTCCCCGCGGACGGAAAGATCGAATGCGGCACGCTACGGAAGTTCACGACGATCTCGGCCGCGCGCTCGGCCATCCGCTTGCCGGTGCGCAGGTAGAACGGCACCCCTGACCAGCGCCAGCTTTCAAGCTCGGCGCGGATGGCCACATAGGTTTCCGTCGGGGTGTCAGGCGGGATGCCCGCTTCATCGAGGTACCCCGGCACGGCGACGCCGTTGACCGTTCCCGCGCGGTACTGGCCGCGCACGGTGCACGAGCCCACGTCGGCCTGCGTGATGGGGGCGAGCGCGCGCAGGACCTTGAGCTTCTCGTCGCGAACCGCGTCCGGGTGAATCGATGTCGGCGGCTCCATCGCCACGATGCACAACAACTGCAGGAGGTGGTTCTGCACCATGTCGCGCAGCGCACCCGTGCGGTCGTAGAAGTCGCCCCGGGTTTCCACGCCGACCTGCTCGGCGATGGTGATCTGCACGTTGCGCACCCACGTGCGGTTCCACAGCGGCTCCAGAAGTGCGTTGGCGAAGCGCAGTGCGAGCAGGTTCTGGACCGGCTCCTTGCCGAGATAGTGGTCGATGCGAAAGATCTGCGGCTCGGCGAAAACGCTGCCCACGTCCTCGTTGATCTTCTGCGCGGAGGCCAGGTCGCGCCCGAGAGGCTTCTCCAGCACGACGCGCGAGTTCGCGTTGACCAGCCCGGCCGCTGCCAGGTTCTTGCAGATCGGCGCGAAGAAGTCGGGTGCGGTGGACAGGAAGAAGACGCGCACTTCCGCCGGCGAGTCCTTCAACGCCTGGGCCAGCAGGCCGAAATCCTGCGGCGTGTTGGCCTCCACCTTGGCGTAGTCCAGGCGCTCCGCGAAAGTCTCGAACGTCTCCTGGTCGATGTCGGCGGCGGGGACGAACTTGTCGAAGCTCGCTTCCACCTTCGCGATGAATTCCGCCCGGCTCAGGGTCTCGCGCGCCAGGCCCAGGATCCGGCCCTGCGGCGGCAGGTCGCCGTCGCGGTGACGGAAGTACAGGGCAGGCAGCAGCTTTCGCATCGCGAGGTCGCCGGTGCCGCCGAAGAGGAGAAGGTCGAATGAATTGACTTTGGGCATGTGAGTTCCTTTTTTTGCGTAAGAGGTGCGCGCGAGATCGCTTCGCGCGCTCAATGCAGCTTGACGTGGGGTTCGGTACGGCGCGTGATCGTCCGCGCCAGCGTTTCCATCGCGACCTTGGAGAAGCCATGCAGCGCGAGTTCGTGCATCTTGTAGAGCGACACGTACATCAGTCCGGCGAACAGCCCTTCGATCATCACGCTGCCGCCGATCAGGCCGCCCATCATGTTGCCCACCGTGCTGAACTCACCCAGCGAAACCAGCGATCCGAAATCGCGGTAGCGGTAGTCGAGCAGCGGTCGTCCGGACATGCGTCGGCGGATCTGCTTGATCATGTGCGACGCGTGCTGATGCGCAGCCTGGGCGCGCGGCGGAACGAGGCCGCCCTTGCCGTGATTGGCTTCGGGCCACGCGCAGGCCGCACAGTCGCCGATGACGAAGATGTCATCGTCGCGCGTGGCCTGCAGCGTCGGCTTCACTACGAGCTGGTTGATCCGGTTGGTCTCGAGTTCCGCGATGTCCTTCAGGAAATCCGGTGCCTTCACGCCGGCCGCCCAGACGATCAGCTCGGCCGGCAACATACGTCCGTCTGCCAGGCGCACGCCCGCGGACTCGACCCTGGCTACCTTGGCATCGGTGTAGACCTTGACGCCGAGCTTGGTGAGCAGGTCTTCCGTCGCCTGGGAAAGCCGCGGGGGCAGTGCTGGCAGCACGCGCGGCGCTGCCTCGATGAGCATGACACGGATGTCCTTGTCGGCATCGACACAGTCCAGACCGTAGGCCACCACCTCGCGCGTGGTGCGGTGCAGCTCCGCCGCCAGCTCGACCCCGGTCGCGCCGGCGCCGATGATGGCCACTTGCAGCTGCTCGGGACGCAGCGCGGTATTTTGGGCATGCCCGCGAATGCAGGCATTGACCATGCGCGAATGAAAGCGCAGCGCGTCGGCGGCCGACTCGAGCCGCATCGCATGCTCGGCGACGCCCGGGGTGCCGAAATCGTTGCTCTGGCTGCCGACGGCAATGACCAGCGTGTCATAGCCGAAGACTCGCTGCGGCGTCACCTCTTGTCCCTCGTTGTCGACATAGGGTGCCACGAGGACCTCGTGCCGCTCCTTGTCCAATCCGACCATCTCGCCGATGCGGTAGCGGAAATGGTGCCAGTGCGCCTGGGCAAGATAGTCGAGCTCGTGGACGCCCATGTCCATGCTGCCGGCTGCGATCTCGTGCAGCTTTGGCTTCCAGACGTGGGTGCGCGTCTTCTCGATCAGCGTGATGGCACCCTGCTTGCGCCGACCGAGCGTGTCGCCTAATCGCGTGGCCAGTTCGAGCCCGCCGGCGCCGCCACCGACGATGACGATGCGGTGCAAGGCGGAGTCCGATCCGCCGGATGCAGGTCGGTTCAGAAGGTCCATGTCCTCAGGCGCCCGACTTGCCTTGATCGGCCACCGCCTGCAGGGAGGCCTTGATCGCCTCCTCGTCGCCGAGGTAGTAGTGCCGCAGGGGCTTGAGCTCGTCGTCGAGCTCGTACACCAGGGGCTGCCCGGTGGGAATGTTCAGCTCGACGATCTCGGCGTCGGACACGTTGTCGAGGTACTTGATCAGAGCCCGCAGGCTGTTGCCATGCGCCGCGATGAGCACGCGCTGGCCCGACTGCACGGCAGGGGCGATGGTGGAATGCCAGTGGGGCAGGAAGCGCGCCACGGTGTCCTTCAGGCATTCGGTCCTGGGAAAACCTCCGGCACCCAGCGCGAGGTAGCGTGGATCGGACGCCTCGATCCGGGGGTCGCCGTCGGCGAGCGGAGGCGGCGCCACTTCGTAGGCGCGGCGCCAGATCTTGACCTGCGCGTCACCGTACTGCGCCGCGGTTTCCGACTTGTTGAGACCCTGCAGCACGCCGTAGTGGCGCTCGTTGAGACGCCAGGAGTGGTGGACCGGAATCCACATGCGGTCCATCTCCTCGAGCACGGTCCACAGCGTCTTGATGGCCCGCTTGAGCACCGAGGTGTAGGCCACGTCGAAGTCGTAGCCTTCCTGCTTGAGCAACAGGCCGGCTGCGCGTGCTTCTGCCAGGCCCGTGTCGGTCAGGCCGACATCGGTCCAGCCGGTAAAGCGGTTTTCCTGGTTCCATGTCGATTCGCCGTGGCGAAGGAGAACGAGTTTCTTCATGATCGGTCCTTGGGTGACGATAGCCGTAAGCTCGCGCGCCGCCGCAGGCCCACGGTCTCGCTGGCCAGCGCAGTGATCCGACCCCAGTCGCCCGCGGCGACCGCGTTGGCCGGCGTCAGCCACGAACCCCCGACGCAGGCCACGTTGGGCAATGCCAGGAAGTCCGGCGCCGTGGCGGCGCTGATGCCACCGGTCGGGCAGAAGGTCACATCGGGAAAGGGCCCGCCCAGCGCCTTCAGCATGCCGACGCCGCCGGCCTGCTGCGCCGGAAAGAGCTTGAGCTCCGTGAAACCTGCCGCACGCGCCGCGATCACGTCGGACGGCGTCATCACCCCGGGTAACAGGGGCAGCGCGCTGTCCCTGGACGCGGCCACCAGTTCCGGCGTCAGGCCCGGACTCACGCCGAACAGCGCGCCGGCCTTGAGCGCCGCGTCGAAGTCCTCGGGGCGCGTGATGGTGCCCACGCCGGTGATCGCGCCTTCGACCTCGTTCGCGATGGCCTCGATCGCCTTCAGCGCCACCGGCGTGCGCAGGGTCAGCTCGAGCACGCGGACGCCGCCCGCCACCAGCGCACGCGCCAGTGGCACCGCGTCTTCGAGCCTGTCAATGACGATGACCGGGATCACCGGCCCGGTCCGCATGAGGTTGAGGATGTTCATGCCGTGACTCCTTGGGCAAATGCGAAATGGTCGTGAACGGGCGCGACGGGTGCCGCAGTGGTCGAAGCGCCGGACTCGCTCGCGTGGAAGGTGACCGCGCCCTCCTCGGCGCCCAGCGCGTTGGCGCGGAACGCCGCGAACAGTTCGCGGCCCATGCCGTGGTGGGATTCGGCGAGGTTGGCGGTGGCGGGCTGCCGCACCTGCCACTCGGCGGCATCGACGCGGGCTTCGAGCACCCCGCGCTGGCCGTCCAGGACGAGCATGTCGCCGTCGCGCACCCGCGCCAGCGGTCCGCCGGCGAGACACTCGGGCGTCACGTGGATCGCCGCCGGCACCTTGCCCGAAGCGCCGGACATGCGCCCATCGGTGACCAGCGCCACGCGGAAGCCCTGGTCCTGCAGCACCCCCAGGAGGGGCGTGAGCTTGTGCAGTTCGGGCATGCCGTTGGCGCGCGGACCTTGGAAGCGCACCACGGCCACGAAGTCGCGCTGCAGCTCGCCGCGGTCGAAGGCGGCGATCACCGCTTCCTGGGTGTCGAACACGATCGCCGGAGCCCGCACCACACGATGCTCCGGCTTCACCGCCGAGGTCTTGATGACGGCGCGGCCGAGGTTGCCGGTGAGCAACTTCAGTCCGCCATCGGCGCTGAACGGGGCCGATGCCGGCGCGAGCACGCTGGCGTCTGCGCTCTTGCGGGACACCTGGCGCCAGCTGAGCCGACCGTCGTCGTCCAGATGCGGCTGCTTCCGATAGCGCGCCAGGCCGCCGGCACCGGCCACCGTCAACGTGTCGCCGTGCAGCAGGCCGGCGTCGAGGAGTTCGCCGATCACGTAGCCCATGCCGCCCGCGGCGTGGAACTGGTTCACGTCCGCCTTGCCGTTCGGATAGACGCGCGCGATCAGCGGGACCAGGTCGGACAAGTCGCGGAAGTCGTCCCAGTTGATGACGATCCCGGCCGCGCGCGCGATCGCCACGAGGTGGATCGTGTGGTTGGTCGAGCCGCCCGTGGCCAGCAGGCCGACGATGGCGTTGGCGATGGTGCGCTCGTCGACCACGTGGCCGATCGGCGTGTACTCGGCTCCCTCGGCCCCGATTTCGACCGCCCGCCTCGTGGCCGCTGCGGTCAGTGCGTCACGCAACGGCGTGTTCGGGTTGACGAAGGCCGCGCCCGGCAGGTGCAGGCCCATCACCTCCATCAGCATCTGGTTGCTGTTGGCCGTGCCATAGAACGTGCAGGTGCCCGCGGCGTGATAGGACTTCTCCTCGGATTCGAGCAGCGCGTCGCGGCCGACCTCGCCCTTGGCGAAGCGCTGACGCACGCGTGCCTTCTCGTCGTTGGAGATGCCCGAAGGCATCGGCCCGCCGGGCACGAAGATCGTGGGCAGGTGGCTGAACTGCAGCGCGCCGATCAGCAGGCCGGGAACGATCTTGTCGCAGATGCCCAGGCACAGCGCGGCATCGAACATGTTGTGCGACAGCGCGACTGCAGTGGACAGCGCGATCACGTCGCGGCTGAAGAGCGACAGCTCCATGCCGGGCTCGCCCTGCGTGACGCCGTCGCACATGGCGGGGACGCCGCCGGCGAACTGGGCGGTCGCACCGGCCTCGCGCGCGGCCTGCTTGATGAGGGCCGGGAAGCGCTCGAAGGGCTGGTGCGCCGACAGCATGTCGTTGTACGACGAGACGATCGCCACATTGGGTCGTCGCATCTCGCGCAGCATGATCTTGTCGCCGGGTGGCGCGGCGGCATAGGCGTGGGCCAGGTTCGTGCAGCCGAGGGCCTGGCGGATCGGGCCTTTGGCGCGGGCGCGTTCGAGCCTGGCGAGGTAGGTGGTGCGCGATGCGGCGCTGCGGATGCGGATGCGGTCGGTGACCGCGGCAAGCACTGGATGGAGGCTCATCTGGGTTGTCTCGAACAGAGGCGGGTCCGGGCCTTCAGCCGCGCAACACCGGGAATGCGCCGCGGCCGCCGTAGACGGCGTCGGCACCGAGCTCCTGCTCGATCACGAGCAGACGGTTGTACTTGGCAACGCGGTCGGAGCGGCACAGGGAGCCGGTCTTGATCTGCGTCGCGCCGGTCGCGACGGCGAGATCGGCGATCGTGACGTCCTCGGTCTCGCCCGAACGGTGCGACACCACCGCCGAGCGACCGGCACTGACGGCCATGTCGATGGCGGCCAGCGTCTCGCTGAGGGTGCCGATCTGGTTGGGCTTGATCAGGATCGAGTTGGCGATGCCGCCCTCGATGCCGCGGCTGAAGATCGCGGTGTTGGTGACGAACAGATCGTCGCCGACCAGTTGCACCTTGGCGCCGAGCCGCTCGGTGAGCAGCTTCCAGCCGACCCAGTCGTCCTCGGCGAGGCCGTCCTCGATCGACAGGATCGGATAGTTCTCCGCCAGGTTCGCGAGGTAGTCGACGAAGCCTGCCGAATCGAAGCGCTTGCCTTCGGATGCCAGGACGTAGTGCCCGTCCCTGTAGAACTCGGAGCTGGCCGCATCGAGACCGAGCCAGATGTCCTGGCCGGCCTTGAAGCCGGCCTTGTCGATGGCGCGCAGGATGGTTTCGAGCGCCGCCTCGTTCGACGGCAGATCGGGTGCGAAGCCGCCTTCGTCGCCGACGGCGGTGGCCAGGCCCTTCGCCTTCAGTATCGACTTCAATGCATGGAAGACCTCGACGCCGTAGCGCAGCGCTTCGCGGAAGCTCGGCGCGCTGACCGGCAGGATCATGAACTCCTGGATATCGACGTTGTTGTCGGCATGCGCGCCGCCATTGACGATGTTCATCATCGGCACGGGCATCTCGAGCTTGCGCTGACCCTGCGGTGCCAGGTGCCGGTAGAGGGGCACGCCGCCCTCCGTCGCGACCGCCTTGGCCACGGCGAGCGACACGGCAAGGATCGCGTTGGCGCCCAGGCGTGATTTGTTCGGCGTGCCGTCGAGCTCCACCATCGCCTCGTCGATGCCGCTCTGGTCGGCGGCGTCGTGTCGGACCAGCGCGTCGCGCAGCTCACCGTCGATATGGGCCACGGCGCGCGTCACGCCCTTGCCGAGGTAGCGCCGCGGGTCCTGATCGCGCAGCTCGACCGCCTCGCGCGATCCGGTCGATGCGCCCGAGGGCGCGGCCGCGAAGCCGCTCGCGCCGGATTCGAGGACGACGGCCGCCGCGACGGTCGGGTTGCCGCGGGAGTCGAGGATCTCGATGCCCTGGATGTGCTTGATCGTTGTCATGGGAGTTCTCTTTCAGGCGCGTGCGATGTGCAGCAGATTGGTGGTTCCGGCCTTGCCGAAGGGCATGCCGGCGGCGATCACCACGATGTCGCCGGGCCTGGCGTAGCCTTCGTTGCGCGCCACGGCGCAGCCCGTCTCCACCATTCCGGTCACGTCGTTGACGTCGTGTTCCACATGCACCGAGTGCACGCCCCAGGCCAGCGCAAGCCTGCGTGCGACAGGCAATTCGGGCGTGATGCTGACCACCGGAACCACGGGACGTTCACGCGCTGCGCGCAGGCTCGTATAGCCCGAGCGGGTGTAAGTGACCATGGCCGCCACCGGCACGAGGCTTGCGGTCTGGCGCAGCGAGGCGCAGATCGCATCGGCCACCGTCGGCTGCGGTGCGCTGTGCGAGGTGTCGATCACGGTGCGGTAGTGCGGATCGCGCTCCACCTCGGCAATGATCCGGTCCATCATCGCGACCGCCTCGCGCGGGTACTGGCCCGAAGCCGATTCAGCCGAGAGCATCACGGCGTCCGTGCCGTCATAGATCGCGGTCGCGACGTCGGAGGCCTCGGCGCGCGTGGGCACCGGCGTGCTGATCATCGACTCGAGCATCTGGGTGGCGACGATCACCGGCTTGCCGGCATCGCGGCAGGTCCGCACGATGCGCTTCTGGATGCGCGGCACCTGCTCGGCCGGCATCTCAACGCCGAGGTCGCCACGCGCGACCATGATCGCATCGGACAGCGCGACGATGGCATCGAGCCGCTCGATCGCCGCAGGCTTCTCGAGCTTGGCGAGCACGCCAGCGCGCCCCTTCACGATGTCGCGCAGTTCCTGCATGTCCTCGGGCCGCTGCACGAAGGACAGCGCTACCCAGTCGACACCCAGCTGCAAGCCGAAGTCGAGGTCGGCGCGATCCTTGGCCGTCAGGGCCGAGATCGGCAGCAGCACCTCGGGCACGTTGACGCCCTTGCGCTCCGACAGGTTGCCGCCCGCGATGACGGTCGTGTCTGCGAAGTCCGCGCCGCAGGCCTGCACGCGCAGGCGGATCTTGCCGTCGTCGAGCAACAGGTCGGTGCCGGCCTTCAGCGCGGCAAAGATCTCGGGATGGGGTAGCGGTGCGCGTCCGGCGGTGCCGGGCGTGGCATCGAGGTCGAGCCGGAAGGCGTTGCCGGCGACCAGCGTGACCGGACCGTTCTCGAAGCTGCCGACGCGCAGCTTGGGCCCCTGCAAGTCGAGCAGGATGGCAATGGGTCGACCGGTTTCCTGCTCGATGCGCCGCACGATGTCGTAGCGCGCACGGTGCTGCTCGTGGCTGCCGTGGCTGAAGTTGAAGCGGAACACGTCCGCACCGGTGTCGAAGAGCGTCCGGATGGTCTCGGCGTCGGAGCTGGCCGGCCCGAGGGTGGCGACGATCTTGGCGTGGCGTTGGCGATGCATGGTTCGCTCCCTCAGAGAATGAAGCCGGTGTTGATGAAGCTGGACTTGTGGTCCTGCACGATGGCGTTGAGCAGTTGCTTGCTCGACTCGGTCTGCTTCGCGGCCACCATCGAGCGGATCGAGAAGGCGCGCAGCGCATCGGCCACCGACAGCGTGCCCTCGGCCGAGTCCTTGCGCCCGGCAAAGGGAAACACGTCGGGGCCACGCTGGCACTGGCAGTTGATGTTGACGCGGCAGACCTGGTTGACGAGCGGGTCGACCAGCGCGCCGATCTGGCCGGCGTCCGAGCCGAAGATGCTCACTTGCTGGCCATGGTCGGAGGTGATGACGTAGTCGAGCGCAGTTTCGATGTCGTCGAAGGGCATCACCGGCACCAGCGGGCCGAACTGCTCCTCGCGGTAGAGCTTCATGCCCTCGCTCACTGGATACACCACGGCGGGATGGAACAACGTCTGACAGAACTCGCCGCCGCCCTCGTTGACGATGCGCGCGCCCTTCGCGCGGGCATCCTCGAGCGCCTCGGTCATGTAGGCCGTGCGGTGCAGGCCTGGCAGCGGCGTGATGCTGACGCCCGCCTCCCACGGCATGCCGACCTTCAGCTTGGCGAGCTCCTCGGTGAAGCGCTGCAGGAAGCGGTCGGCGATGGAGCGGTGCACGATCAGCATCTTGAGCGCCGTGCAGCGCTGGCCGTTGAACGACAGCGCGCCGAGCAGGCACTCCTTGACCGTGAGCTCGATGTCGGCGTCGGGCAGGATGATCGCGGCGTTCTTGGCGTCCAGCCCGAGGATCGCCCGCAGGCGGTGCGACTTCGGATGCTGCTTCTTCAGGTGGTCGGCCACCTTGCTCGAGCCGATCAGCGCCAGCACGTTGACCTTGCCGGAGGCCAGCAGGCGTGGCACCACGACCGCGCCGGGCGCGTAGATGGTGTTGATCACGCCCGCCGGGAAAGCCGAGCGGAAGGCGTCCAGCAGCGGATGGAACAGCAGCGTGCCGTACTGCGGCGGCTTGAACACCACCGTGTTGCCCATCAGCAGCGCCGGGATCAGCGTCGCGAAGGTCTCGTTCAGCGGGTAGTTGTACGGGCCCATGCACAGCACCACGCCGAGCGGCGTGCGCCGGATCTGGCCGATGGTTCCTTCGGCGACGACGAAGCGCGAGCTGGCGTTGTCGAGATCCTTCAGCGCCTCGATGGTAGCCTGAATGTATTCGACGGTGCGGTCGAACTCCTTGCGCGAATCGGCCAGGCTCTTGCCGATCTCCCACATGATCAGCTTCACGATCAGTTCGCGCTGCTGCGCCATGCGACGTACGAACTCCTGCATGCAGGCGATCCGATCGGCCACGGCCATGGTCGGCCATTCGCCGCGGCCGTTGGCGTAGGCGGCCACGGCAGCATCGAGCGCGGCATCGCTCTCGGCCTCGCCCATCACCGGGTAGCTGCCGATCTCGACTTGGCGCACTTCGCCGGTCTCGGCGTCGCGCGTGCACACCGGCGACAGCACCGTCTTGCAGGGGCCGGCCCATTCGATCATCCGGCCGGCAATCAGTGATTGGCGCTGGTGCACCTGTTCGGCCAGCCGGTATTCGGCCGGGATGTCATCGAGGGCGGGAAAGTGCTGGGCGAGTTGGGCGCTGCGGTCGGTGGTCATGGGGTCTCCGTGGGGTTGGGGATCAGCGATCAAGCTTGAGAAACAGGTCGCGATCGGGGGCAAAGTTCGCGTACAGCGGCAGCAGGGCACCACCGATCGCGCGGGCATCGGCGCCGACGGCGCCGGCAAGCAGTTCGGGACGGGCGATGCCTTCCCAGCTGAATCGATCCAGTGCGCCGTCGACCTGCACGAGCACCTCCGCGAGCATCTCGCGGCTGAATGACCCGTCGACGATCACGCCGTCGAGCTCCAGCAGCGCCGTCGCGCTGTGGATGGCCATGGCGATCGCCGGGCTCGCCTGCTGCATCCATTCGCGCGTGACGGGCATCCATGGCGCCTCGACCGCCCGCTCGTCGGCGACGGCGCGGGCGTCGAGCCCCGCCTGCGCGTACATCATCTCGAGCGTGAACAGGGACGCCACGCTCAGCAACTGGCGAGGCGGTGCGCCATCGGCGCCGCCGAGCCCGAGCGGCATCGACCCCAGGGCGCCGGCGTTGCCGGTGGCTCCAGGGCGCAGGTGGCTGTCGATCACGAGCCCCCCGCCGATGAAGGTGTCGATGAAGACGTACAGGAAGCTTCGGATGCTGCGTCCGCGCCCGGCCACCAGTTCGGCCACGCAGGCGGCTGCCGTGTCCTTGACGAGCTCGACCGGCAGCGTCGTCATGGCAGCCACCCGCGCGCGGATGTCGATGTCATTCCACTTGGCGGCCTGTTCCGGCGCCACGCCGAGCAGCGACTGCCAGCCGCCGAGCGACAGCGGCGCCGCGATGCCGATACCGTGCAGCAACTTTGCGCGCTCGGGACCGAGCGACTGGCGCAAGGTCTTCAGGCGCACGCGGATCTCGTCGAACAACGTGTCGGGATCAGGGAACTCGTAGGCCAGCGTGAGGCGCTCGCGCACCTGGGCGTTGAAGTCAACCAGCAGCACGTCGAGGCTGCGCCGGCCGATCTTGATGCCGATCGAATACGCGCCTGCGGGATTCAGCGCCATCGGCACCGAGGGCTGGCCGATCTTGCCGCGCACCGGCGCGCGCTTGACTACGAGACCGTCGGCCTCCAGGCGCGAGATGATGATCTGCACCGTCTGCGCCGTGAGATTCGTCAGGCGCGCGATCTCTGCCTTCGGGAGCGCCCCGTGCAGGCGGATCGCCTGCAGCACCACACGCTCGTTGAACTGGCGCATGCCCAGCTGATTTGAACCGCGCGGGTCGATGTTCTTTGGCAAGGTCGTTGTCTCCTCGTGCGAGCGGTCGGCGGGCCGGCCGCGGATGCGTGGGCTGTCGCCGTCGCGACACGTGATTATGGGTCGTCCTAATTAATAAATCAATTGCATTTAGTTAGTTTCATCCCAATCCTCAACTTGGTGACTCCCCTTCGAAACATCCGCATCCTCCCCGAGCCTCGGGAAATCCCTGATCCCGTCCATCCATCAAGCTACTAAACTTTATTCAACTTGAATTAATTAATGATCCGGTCAGGCACAAAGCCGCATCGGCACCCAAGGAGACATCTGGTGAGACAACGCGGCCCCGGACGGGGAACGAATTCGATCAACCTGCGCCTCTACAACGAGCGCACGCTGCTGCAGCGCCTTCGCCGCGCAGGCGAAGCCTCGAAAGCGGATCTCGCGCGCTGGGCCCAGCTCACCAATACGGCCGTCGGCAGCATCGTGCAGTCGCTGGAGGAGTCCCGGCTGATCGAGCCCGCCGGCCGCCGCCAGGAAGGCCAGCGCGGCCAGCCCGCCGGGCTGTACCGCATCAATCCGGAGGGCGCCTACGGCATCGGCGTGCGCCTGGACCGCACGAGCATCGAGACGGTGATGATCGACCTCGGCGGCAAGGTGCTGGCGCGCGAGGCGCACGACCTGCTGCTTCCCCACCCCGACGAGGCCCTCACGCTGGTGCGCAGGGGCATCGGCCGCATGCTGGACGTTCTCGATGCCGCACAGCGCCGCCGGCTGACGGGCGTGGGGCTCGCACAGCCCTACAACCTCGGCAGCTGGCTGCGCGAACTCGACCTGAAGGCCGACTTCCGCATCTGGGACGACGTCGATTTCGGGAGCATGCTCGCGCAGGCGGTGGAGCAACCGGTGTTCAAGGAAAACGACGGCAACGCGGCCGCGATCGCCGAGCTCTTTTTCGGCATCGGCCGCGAGGAAAGCGACTTTCTCTACGTCTTCATCGGCGCGGCGCTCGGCGCGGGCGCGGTGATCGGCGGCGAGAGCCTGCGCGGCAGCACCGGCAACGCAGCCGACCTCGGCCTGATGCCGGTGCCACCCAGCGGGCTGGCCTCGGCCCCGCCGTCGGAGCGGCGCTGGGACATCCTGCTTTCGCGTGCATCGCTCAACGCGCTGACGCGCCATCTCCGCCACAACGGCATTCGGGTGCGCAATCACGACGACTTGGAAGCCTGTATCGAATCCGGCCGGCGCGAGGTAGGCGAATGGATGGACGACTGCGTGGACGCGCTGGTGCCTTCGCTGCGCGCTGCGCTGGCCGTGCTCGACCTGCCCGCGGTGGTGATCGATTGCGACATCGACAACGGCCTGATCGACGAACTCATCCGGCGCGTCGATGCAGGACTGCGGCAGATCGCTCCCGAAGCGAGGCAGACACCGCGGCTGCTGCGCGGAAGCTTCCGCGCCAACGCCGGTGCCGTCGGCGCGGCCAGCCTGCCCATGTTCTTCAGTTTCTCGCCCCGCGCCGACGTGCTGCGCGGACAGCCCGCCTCCGCCTTCTCTCATACCGCCAAGGAGACCTCACATGCCTGAAACCACCCCTCACCTGCTCGAGTTGCGCAACATCTCCAAGACCTTCCCCGGCGTGAAGGCCTTGCAGAACGTCCAACTCCACGCCAACAAGGGCCTCGTGCATGCCCTGATGGGCGAGAACGGCGCCGGCAAGTCGACGCTCATGAAGATACTCTCGGGCGCCTATATGCCCGACCCCGGCGCCGAGATCCGCATCGACGGCAAGCAGGTGACCGTCGACGGCCCGCTGGCAGCCAAGGCGCTCGGCGTCTCGGTGATCTACCAGGAGCTGAGCCTCGCGCCCAACCTCACGGTGGCGGAGAACATCTACATGGGCCGGCCGATGGTCAAGGGCGCATTGGTCGACCGCGCCGGCATGGCCGAGTCGTGCGCCGCCACGCTGCTGCGCCTGGGCGCCGACTTCGGGCCGACCACCATCGTCGACACGCTGTCCATCGCGCAACGCCAGCTTGTGGAGATCGCCCGCGCGGTGCACTTCGACTGCCGCATCCTGGTGATGGACGAGCCCACCACGCCGTTGTCCACCCACGAGACCGATCGCCTCTTCGCGCTGATCAAGCGCCTGCGCGCCGAAGGCATGGCCATCCTGTACATCAGCCATCGCATGGACGAGATCGACGAACTCGCCGACGAAGTGACGGTGCTGCGCGACGGCACCTACGTGGGCACGCTGACCCGCGCCGAACTTTCTCGCGACACGCTAGTGAAGATGATGGTGGGCCGCGATCTCTCGGGCTTCTACCGCAAGGAACACCAGGGCCAGCACACCGGTGCGCGCGCGTTGGCGGTCAAGCACATGTCCGACGGCCACCGCGTGCGCGACTGCAGCTTCGAGCTGTTCGCGGGCGAGGTGCTGGGCCTGGCGGGCCTGGTCGGCGCCGGTCGCACGGAGCTGGCGCGCTTGATCTTCGGCGCCGATGCCCGCACCGGCGGCGAAGTGCAGATGGGCACCAGCACCCTCAAGATCGAGCAGCCTCTCGACGCCATCCGCTCGGGCATCCTCTACCTGACGGAAGACCGCAAGGGCGAGGGCCTGTTCCTCGACCTGAGCGTGCGCGACAACATCAATGTGATGGTGTGCCCGCTGGACGCCAAGCGCGGCGGCGTGATGGACGGCCGGCGCGCCTTCGAACGGGCCCGCGACGCCGTAAAGCAGCTCTCGATCCGCGTCGCCTCGCCGCGCGTCAACGTCGGCTCGCTGTCGGGCGGGAACCAGCAGAAGGTGCTGCTGGCGCGCCTGTTGGAGCTCAAGCCCAAGGTATTGATCCTCGACGAACCGACGCGCGGCGTCGACATCGGCGCCAAGAGCGAGATCTATCGACTGATCGACGAACTGGCTCGCCGCGGCGTCGCCGTGCTCGTGATCTCGAGCGAGCTGGCCGAAGTGGTCGGCGTCTGCGACCGCGTGATCGTGATGCGCGAAGGCCAACTGGTCGGCGAAGTCGGCGGCGACTCCGGCATTGCGATCACCCAGGAAAACATCGTGGCACTCGCCACGGGCGCCACCTCCGGCGCCGTGCCGACCGTGCACTGACCCTTGCCCCTATGCCCTCAGGAGACAGACCATGAACCAACCGCACCATCCCGATCCGGCCCTGCCCGAGCCCTTTCCGGCCGCTGCGCCCATTGCCGACGGCAGCAGTACGCCCGGCGCATCCGCCGCCGAACACGTGAAACCCGCTGTGCCGACTTCGCGCGGCAAAGACTTCCTGCGCTCGATCGGCATGCTGCCGGTTCTGATCCTGCTGTGCATCGGCTTCTCGGTGTCGAGCGAGAACTTCGCCAGCTGGCAGAACTTCTCGATCATGACGCAGCAGGCCTCGATCAACATCGTGCTCGCGGCCGGCATGACCTTCGTGATCCTGACGGGCGGCATCGATCTGTCGGTCGGCTCGATCCTCGCGGCGTCGGCCGTCGTGGCCATGCTGATGTCGAATGTCCCCGACCTCGGCATGCTTGGCATCGCGGCCGGCCTGGCATGCGGGTTGCTGTTCGGTCTGATCAACGGCGTGCTCATCGCCTTCGTCAAGCTGCCGCCCTTCATCGTCACGCTGGGTTCGCTCACTGCGGTGCGCGGCATCGCGCGGCTGATCGGCAACGACGGCACCATCTTCAATCCCCAACTGCCCTTCGCCTTCATCGGCAATGGCGACGTGCTGGGCGTGCCGTGGCTGGTGATCATCGCCTTCGCAGTGATCGCGCTGTCGTGGTTCATCCTGCGGCGCACCGTGCTGGGCCTGAACATCTACTCGGTCGGGGGCAACCCCGAAGCTGCGCGCCTGGCGGGCATCAAGGTCTGGGCCGTGCTGCTGTTCGTGTACTGCACCTCGGGGCTGCTGTCGGGACTGGGCGGCGTCATGGCCTCGGCCCGGCTCTATGCGGCAAACGGACTGCAGCTCGGCGCCTCGTACGAACTCGACGCGATCGCCGCAGTGATTCTCGGCGGCACCAGCTTCGTCGGGGGCACCGGATCGATCGTCGGCACGCTGGTCGGCGCGCTGATCATCGCGGTGCTCACCAATGGCCTGATCCTGCTGGGTGTGTCCGACATCTGGCAATACATCGTCAAGGGCCTCGTGATCATCGGCGCCGTGGCCCTCGACCGTTACCGTCGCAAGGGGTCCGCAAGGACATAGGCACACCCCCAGGCTTCGCGCACTTCGTGTCGCTGCGCCTACCCCCTTGCAGGGGGCAACACCTCCGGACCGGCGGAGCCGGGTCCGCGGTGTTTTCCGAATCACACACCGATCGTTGCTTTGAGCGATTTCAACCACCAACCCCAGGAGACTTTCATGCGCAACAAAATCTTCACCCTCGCCGCCATTGCCATTGCCACTGCCTTCGCTCTGCCTGTGGCACACGCCCAGCAGAAGGAATTCAAGAACGTGGGCATCACGCTCGGCTCGATGGGCAATCCCTTCTTCGTCTCGCTCGCCAAGGGCGCGGAGGCCAAGGCCAAGCAGTACAACCCTGGCGCCAAGGTCACGGCGCTGTCGGCCGACTACGACTTGAACAAGCAGTTCTCGCAGATCGACGGCTTCATCTCCGCCGGGTCGGACCTGATTCTCGTCAACGCGGTGGACGCCAAAGCGATCGAACCCGCGCTGATGAAGGCGAAGAAGGCCGGCATCGTGGTGGTCGGCGTCGACGTGGCGGCCAACGGCTCGGACGCGACGGTGCAGACCAACAACGTGCAGGCCGGCGAGATCGCCTGCCAGTTCATCGTCGAGAAACTCGGCGGCAAGGGCAACGTGATCATCCAGAACGGGCCACAGGTTTCGGCCGTGGTCGACCGCGTCAACGGCTGCAAGACGGTGCTCAAGAAGAGCCCCGACATCAAGGTGCTTTCGGATGACCAGGACGCGAAAGGCTCGCGCGAAGGCGGGCTCAACGTGATGCAAAACCACCTGACGCGCTTTCCGAAGGTCGACGCCGTCTTTGCCATCAACGACCCACAGGCCATCGGCGCGGACCTCGCGGCCAAGCAGCTCAACCGCAAGAACATCATCATCACCTCGGTCGACGGCGCACCGGACATCGAGACCGCGCTCAAGGCCGACACCCAGGTGCAGGCATCGGCCAGCCAGGACCCGTACATGATCGCGCAGAAGGCGGTGGAGATCGGGCGCGACATCCTCAACGGCAAGAAGCCGGCTGACCAGATGACGCTGCTGCCGTCGACCCTGATCACGCGCGCCAACATCAAGGACTACAAGGGCTGGCAGTCGCCCCGCTGAGCAGGAGAACAGCCATGTTCGTGGTTTGCGGCGAAGCACTGATGGACGTCTACATGGGTGAGGCCACGCCCACCGGCATGACCCTGGATGCGCGCATCGGCGGCTCGCCGCTCAATGTGGCGCAGGGGCTCGCGCGGCTGACGCGGCCGGTGGCCTTCCTGACCGGCCTGTCGACCGATGCGCTCGGCGAGCGGCTGCTCGCGTCGCTCCGGTCCGAGGGCGTCGACACCTCGCTGATCCTGCGCAACGATGCGCCGAGCACGCTGAGCGTCGTGAGCGTGGATGCCAGCGGCGTGCCGCGCTATGCCTTCCACGGCAACGGAGCGGCGGACCGGCAGATCACGCACGACACGCTGCCCGCTCTGCCGCCGGCCACGCGGGTGCTGCAGTTCGGCTCCTACGCCCTGGCGGTCGAGCCGGTGGGCAGCGCCCTGCGCGCGCTGGCAGCACGCGAGCGCGAACGGCGGCTGATCGCCTACGACCCGAACGTACGCCTCAACGTCGAGCCCGATCTCGCGCACTGGCGGGCGGTGGTCGAGCAGATGGTGTCGATCGCGCACCTGGTGAAGGTGAGCGACGAGGACCTTCGCCTCCTCTATCCGTCCGAAGCGCCGGAACAGGTCGCGACGCGATGGCTTGCCCAGGGCGCGGCCCTGGTGGCCGTGACGCGCGGCAGCCTCGGCGCGAGTGCGTGGACCCGCAGCGCGCAAGCGCATGTGCCGTCACCCCACACGAAGGTGATCGACACGGTCGGCGCGGGCGATACCTTCCAGGCCGCATTGCTGACCTGGCTGGGTGAGCACGCTGCGCTCACGCCCGACGCGCTGTCCGACATGGACGGCGAATCGCTTGAGGCCCTCCTGCGCTTCGCCGCGCAAGCTGCTGCGATCACCTGCTCGCGCCGCGGCGCGGACATGCCACGGCGGTCCGAACTCGCCTGAGCCCGGCCGGCGCCGGATCCGGGTGTTGCGTGTTGTTTGGGGTCGACTCGTTTTCGGTGCAAAGAGTGACGCTGCGCAAGGCCAGCACTGGCGCGGGTAACGGTCCGCAAGTCCTTGATTTGCTTGGGATTGCTGTTCACTTTCGCCGGGCGTATCGTGCGGGCCCCACTGACGGAGGCGAGAGCGATTCAAATGGTGGGGTGTGCAGCCGCTTACTTGCGAGTTTCCATGGTGATTGGCCAGTCTGCGGTCGAGTACTGCGGCTGGAAAATGTCGCCTGTCGCGCCTTTGGAGCTGGGCCATGCAGATCAAAGTCAGTCTTGCCATTTCTGGCAGCACGGCCGAGCCTGAGGCGTTGTCGCGCTGACGCTGGAGGTCGACGCGCAGCCGAGCATCGAAACTCTGGGGCTGGGCTTGGCCGATGCCAAGGCGCTGCTCGCGCAGTTGCAAGCCCAGATCGTCACGCGTCCTTGGCGGCATGACCACACCGTTTGAATCGCTCTCACCCCAGGTCGAAGTCATCGACGACGATCTCGGCCGGTCCGCGAGTGGCATGGTGGCCAGACCCGGCTTCGATCGACTCGTCGCGTGGCTGTGCGCCGGAGAAGTCGGCGCCGTGCTGTGCTTCGACGCCTCCCGGCTGAGGCGCCAACAACCATGGTACCGACGCTCCATCGACAATGGAGTTCCTTCGCGCCAACGGCCTTTGAAAGGGAAACCATGAACGAGGAAGATTTCAAGACTGCCCTTCAGAAATTGGAGGCACAGCAGATTGCGATTGGTCTTGTTGCGGCGCATCTACTGGACGTTTCTCCGGAGTCAGTGCGTCAGGACCTGAGAAACCTGGCTCCGAAACTTCCAGATTTGCTGATTCATCACCGCTTGACCGATCAGCAGTTGCAGGACATCCAAGTGCACGTTCTCTCATTTCTGAGGGACGGTGGCGCACCTTGAGGCCCAACGGCGACCGCCTCGCGTCATTCTGATTTGCCTTGTCACGCTGTTCTGCTCGCAGAGCATCCAGAAGTTGGGGGTGTGCGCTGCAGCATGTCTTCAATGACGATGTATCGTAACTTTCCGACGTTGGTATCCGCCGCACATTGACGCCGGTGCTCAAGAGGCACTCGCGGCCTACCCCCACCTTCTGGATGCTCTCCACATTGGGGGGAATGCCAGCGGGATACGCCCGGCGTGAAGAGTAGTCGGCCTCAAGTCTGAAGTGCAACACCTCTTCAAGTAAGGTGTTCCATGCAAAACCGATTCAGCTATCAGCAACTGCAGCCCGAGGACCGAATGACCATCGCCAGCATGGGGTGGACGTACTTTCCGTGAAGATCGGTGCGCTTTAGGTCGAAGAATCGTTATGCGACAGGCACTTGCTAATCCGAGCCACGCGTGGAATCGGATTCGGCGCAAGTCATTGATTTCAAATGAGAACTCGTGGCTCTGCGCACTGTTTTGCACGGAAAGTACGTCCTGTCGTCCGCAAGAATAGCGTCCGCGCCAGTGCAATAGGTCGACTGCGGCACGTTCAGAGCGATTTCTACAGGTCGGGCGGACTTGCGAGGCCCTGCTACGCGCTCTCGAGCTTCGGCGCCAGCGAGTA
>NZ_JASZYM010000043.1:0-18304 GCF_030317005.1 Variovorax sp. J22R115
AGCGGACGACTACGAGGCACTGCTGCCCTGGAACATCGCGCTTCCAGCCGCCTAGACACCCCAAACACCTTGTCATGCCGAACGCAAGGGCGCGGTTGAATGACGGCTTACAATACTTTCGACAGCAAGGGCTGTGCATCAACTGGATCTCAGACCGATCGCGGTCGGCTGTCTCGAAGGAGTACACCAAGATCTGCATTGAGCTTGGGAGAATGCAGGCACTTGCCGATCCCTGCAACCGCAAGGAGATAGAGCGCATCTTCAGAGCCTTGCTGGCATCCTGGAAGCCGTTCGAGCCCCCTCGGCCAGGGCAGCCGATGGCGACGTTTGATCCGCTGGTACCTACCAAGACTTAGGCCAGCTCCCCGCATGTGCACGGAAAGGGAGCGGCGATGTTGCAGCCAGCGTTCGGTACTCCCGACTGGATGGACTATGTCTTCTCCAGTCCGCCCGCTCGCGACCCATCAGGGCGAGGTCGGAAGACGCATCGCTTCGCGCCCCAGTTTGACGGGAAGCCAACTTGGGCTGAAGGGTACGAGCCGGTCGCGATGTATTTGCTTGAGTACTTAAGGATAGTTGGAGTCGTTCAACGCTGGAAGGCCCAGCCATTTCCTTGGTTCCCGATGGGTGAGGGGACGGACGCTAAGGTGCCGGACATGTTTGCCGAACTGGCAGTCGACAGACTGGGCGTCGTTATCCAGGTGAAGGCGCACAAGTACCTAAATCCAGCTGTGCAGGCCGAGTTCGAAGCGGAACGCACCGTCGTCGAAAAGGCTGGCATGCGTCACTTGGTTTGGACCGATCGAGACCCGCTCAACGGTGGCATGCGAAACGTCATGTTCCGAATACGGGGTGCTCGCAATACGCCGCATGACCCGAAAGATGTGGCTGCGCTCGTCGACCACGTTCGCTCAAAGGGACGATTAACACTCGGAGAGATCGCAGTCGCGGGTCTTGAGCCGGCGCTTGTACCCATTGCAGTCCGCCGGGGCGAGCTGTTCGTAAGTCTCAAGGAGAAGCTCTGTGTCCAATCAGTCGTCTCAGCATCGCCCCTCGTTGATGGAAGAAGCATTCTCTTGGGAAGTGGGCATGACGTTCAGAGTTGGTGGAACCATCTGCCGCGTCGAGCACCTCCTGCAGGAAACCAAGGAGGTTGTCCTTAAGAGCCTGAACAATGCAGAGGAGCGCGTCGCGACCTTCGACGAACTCGGCAATCTAAAGGCCGGTATTGACTATTTTCTCATTGACGCACCCCGCGATGGAGAAGAGCTCGCCGCCCTTCTTGCTGCGAATGATGCAGAGCGAATTTTTCTGAGGAAGCTGCCGTTGGATGACTGCAGTCCGGCGGAGATTCGTCAAGTATTCATCAAGATGCGATGGCTCCTTGTGCTCCATCGCGCGGGGTACCACCAGTTCAGAGCCTGCGATCTGTGGGAACCCGACATTCTCGCTTTAGCGAAGAAGAACGACCTGGAGGTGATCTCAGCAGAAACATTGGCGAAGTGGGAGGCTGAACTCCGCGCTGTCGATAGTGGAGTTGGCCTCATACCGCGTTACAAGTTTCGCGGTGGCAAGGGTCAGACGCGCTGCGACCCAACGGCCGTGGAAATCGTCGTTGGAACAATTGAGGAAGCAAGGCGCAGCCTGCTCCTTACCTTGCCTGGCAAAATTCCTTTGAAGATTGATGCAGTGACCGCGGAAGCCAAAAATCGCATCAATACAAAGAACAAGGATCCCAAACGAAGCAGGCTCATCATCGTGCCCAGTGCCAGCACCATCAGCCGTCTCTTCCATGCGCGTGTGACGCAGTACGAGTCGGACGTAATGAAGCACGGCCGCACTTATGCCGACAGAAAGCACAAGCCGACGGGGAGGCGTCCAACTATAGATTTTCCCGGGGGCACCAGTGAGTTTGATGACCTGGATACGAAGGTCTTTTGCATAAGCGAAAAGACTGGACTTCCTTGGGGACGATGCTGGATCACGCATGGTGTTGACCAGTCTTCGGACTATCCCGTAGGCCGGTCATTTGGGCCAAAGAACAGATCCGGCACGTCCGCCGTCGAGGCTCTCGTGCACTCGATCGAGCCGAAGGAAGTTCCGCCTTACATCCTTGGACCTGATGGGAGGCCACTGCGCTGGTTGGCCCAAGGGTATCCAGTACAGGCTCTCTTTGACAATGCTCTCTATAACAATCTAAGGATTGTCTCGCTCGGTGCGGACGTGGCGGATCCCGCGTGGGCTCGCAGTCGCGAGCCTACGGACAAACGGGCGATCGAATACCACAACGGCCGCGTAGTCGACTTCTTGAGCACTCTGGAGGGATGGCGAGGACCTAAGGATGATCCGGAAGCGATCAAGCATGGGCTCGCAACGGCGTTGATGACCGCGGAGCAAGTGAGCCGAGCCCTAATGCAGTGGGAACTGAGCTGCTACGTGAAGCAGCCCATGAAAGACGGGCGGACCCCTGAAGAGAAGTATGCGGAGGTGGGACAGCTGCAGATGCGCCCCCGCATGCCTCCAGACGTTCGTCGTCTTCGTCTATTGAGGATGTTGCGATGTTCCGGGCCTTTGACGTGGACGCGCAACGGCATCCGAACGATGGGTCTGACCTACAACGATCCGGACCTATACCGAATGTGGATCAATAGGGCTGGCGGCAGCATGAAGGTTTATGCACGGATAGACCCCTGGAATCTGAGCTTCATCTACATCGACGTCCCTGGCACTGAGCTTGTCCTCGAAATCCCTTGCCTGGAAGAGGACTATGTCGCCGGATTGACGCTGTATCAGCACCAGCTTGTTCGCAAGCTCTGCGCTCAGCTTAAGCGCACGCACCCGGGGCTTGCGGACCTCTATGAGGCTCGGCATCAACTTCGAGAGATGATGGCCAAATGGGAGTTTTCAGGAAAAGTGTCCGAGAGGAAAAAGGCGGCAAAGACCGGTCCCGTTTCGGAATCTAAGTCTGCCGGGAAGTCGACCAACAACTCCGAAGCCGTCCACGATGCAGAGAAGGGCTGCGACGAGTTGGACGCTGTCGAAATGGATCAGAGCGACATCGGCTGGTCGATGCCTGAATATGCCTGAGAGGACATCTTGGCGCGGCGTTTCGTTGTCCGAACGCCAGCAACACATACGGTCGCTTGTGCTCGCCCATCCGCTGCTGGCGCGCATTCTGGACGCAATCAGGCAGCGGGTGAGTGATCGTCGATTGGCAGATCGGGGGCTAGGGATTCTGATAATCGCGCCGCCGGACGCGGGCAAGAGCACCTTGCTCAAGCGCCTTGAGACGATCTATCCACGATCCTCGACCGATGAACGCGACATCATTCCGTATGTGTGGTTTTCGGTTCCTGGTCCTTGCACGAAGCTGCGATTTGCCAATGCCATCTTGAGGGCCTTGGGCGACCCGCTATGGGACGGCAAAGATGCAAACAAGCAAGCGGATCGAGCAGAACATCTGCTGTCCAAAGTACAGACGGTTGTCATCGGCGTCGACAACGCCCAGGACATTCCGGAGCAACGCAAGTTCCGAGGTGTCAAACAGGTCGGCAGTTACATGCGTGACCTCGTTGAACGCTGCAAAGTCGTACTGCTAATGGTAGGTACCGACGACTCTCGAGTTGTCGTCCAGTCGAACCAACAACTGCGGCGTCGAGTTCCGGGCTTTCTACCGTTAGGTCCGTATGACATCCTGTCCAAAGATGGACTATCCAAATTCTTGCGGATGGCCCACATGTTTGACGAGAATCTACCGCTCGCCGATCCCTCTGGATTGGCAAAGGGGCAAATGGGTAAGGCGCTAGCGTTCGCCTCAAACGGCACGATTGGTTGTTTGGCAGATCTGCTCGTCGGCGCCGTCGGCTTCTGCGTCAACGATGGCAGGGAAGCGCTGACGCTTCATGACCTCTCAAGAGCGTTCCGCGCGCACTTTCTGGGATACGCAGATACGGTGGATCCGTTCTCTCCCGGCTTCAAGGATTGGCGTCGCCTCGATCGCCCGGGCGAGCCATTCTTCACCATGTCCGAGGAGCACTTCGCAGCCAATCAAGCGCACCCTTTGAGGAAGGCCGCATAGGGTATTGACGAGCTAGCCGTGCAGTCATTTCGGTTCCTGCTGCGTCCTCAACCTGCAATAGGAGAGTCGCTTTCGTCTTGGAGGCAGCGAGGTGCACTGGAGAACGGATTCCAGCTCTATCCTGTTCCCGGTGGCGCATTGCGGCGAGTGGACCCCGACGCCGGATTGAACGATGCTGAGATCGCTTGGCTATCGTCAGCCTCTCTCCAGCCTACCGCAGTCATTTCTGAACTATCGCTGCAGCGCTTCGTAGGCCGAGTCTTTGAATCTGCATACGGCCGTCACCACCCGAGGTGGCTTCTTCAATCTCGGTATAGCGGATCCTGGTGCTGCGGGGGTCCCGTATTTTGTCCGGCGTGTCTCAAGGAGGGAAGGGAGCCATTCTTTCGCCTCGCGTGGCGCTTGGGTTTTGTGACCGAATGCGCCCGGCACGACTGTGAGATGCGTGACGCGTGCCCAGTGTGCGGTGCTGCGGTGTGGCCGCAGTGTTTGTCAGACCCCGAGCCGTTCCGTAGGTGGAAAATCCCTTTGGGTGAATGTCCAATCTGCAGAACGGATCTAGCAAGCGCGACTCGCGTTTCGGCGCATGGCAACGTCAGTCGAAAGCTACTTGATATCGCTGCTGCAGGCCACGCTGTGATTGGAAAGGACATGTGCATTGCGGCGACCGACTACTTCGCTGCACTCGATGCGCTTTGCCACCTGTTTATTCGAAACAGGTCTTGTGTCCGGATCTTGGCGAGTGGCTCAAGATGGGCCGCATATGCAGATCAGGTGAAGGGCAGAGTGCATGGGAATCAGGTTGGAGGACTGCAGTTGACTGACCGTCGTTTGTTGATTGGCGCGACGTATCCAATTTTGGAGAACTGGCCACATGAATTTGTCAGCTTTGCAAATGAGGCCGGCATTGGCCAAGAGCAATTTTCAGGGGCGAACGAGTTACATCCCTCATGGATGCAGGCGGTTATTGACGAACAACTGCGGCGACAAAAAAGGGGAGTCGGCGCGTGCGATGTGAAAGGCGCAATCGAGGCGTTGTCCTCGCGTGGACGCGCGGTGACCCAAGCCAATGTGCGGTCGGAACTGGGAGGAAGCCACGCGACAATCATCAACCGTATGCTGGGGAGACGGCGGCTGGCAACACAACACGAACATGCTCACTTGCTGGATAAATTGGAGCGGGCGGCAGGAGGCTTGCAAAAACTACCCAAGAGATCGGGGCGTACGGTTGCGCGCAATACTCTGATCGTTCTCGCGGCGATACATAGAAACCGATCAATTGTCGATGTGTGCGGAGACGAGGGGCGTGCGGTGATTGAGTGGGTGCGGGAGGTGCTGAACGACAGGGGCATTTTGGGCCGACGGAGAGTTCGAGACCTTTTTCAAACCAGTTGGGCTTCGTATCGCGCGTTGAGCAGTACTAGATGCGGTGATGACCGCGTGGACGCCTTGGTGACGTTGGAAGTCAACCGTGCAAGAACCAGCTCTGCTCGTTCGGCCCAACATCACCTGAGTCGCGCCATGGATGGACTAGATCGGCGTTTGGCGAGAAGCCCGGCATCGTTTCATTTTCACAAACTGGACGGCGATTGCAATGAGGAGCATGCCGAATGCCGGACGCCCTGACTTTTGCCATTCGTCGTGCCGGAAGGGAAGACGAAGCTTGGCCTGGCTATCTTCTGAGGAATGCAGGCGAGAACTATGTATCGGGGCTCGCTGGATTCGGAAAGCCATACCACCTAAGTCCCGACCAATTGTTGAATCTTGGGCCGGAGGTCGTGCTCCCGTTGCTGAGTGGCAAAGCTTGCGCACTGCCTTCGTCATCAAGACCTTCCCATTCACGGGCTGCATTGAATCCCGCTGGACGCATGCACCGGTGCCGCATATGTCCGCAGTGTTGGCGTGAAGACAACGATCCGTACGCCCGCGCGGTCTGGGATCAACCATTGAGTCTCTATTGTGTAAGGCACAAACGGCTCTTGCTAGACGCCTGCCAAGCGTGCGGTAGGGAGCTTGACGTCCGACGGAGAGTGCTCCTAAGTTGCGATTGTGGAGCGTCATTTCTAAACCAAACAACGAGCGCTGCACAGCCGTGGGTAGTCGGAATGATTCAAAAGCTCATTGATCCGGCAGATTGTCAGCGCGAGGCGCAGTTTGCTGCAGCGAGTGCTAGCGAGAGAAGTGCAGCAAGGTTCTTGCGGCGCCTGGCTCAGCACTCGCGAGGCGAGGTAGATCTCTTTGACGGGGCCCCGCGCATCTTTACGAGCGTTGTTCCCACGAGCGACCTGCCTGCCTTGGCCACGTGGTTCAAAAACTGGCCACACGGCTTCATTTCATCGCTGAGGTGCGCGCAAGAATCTCTGAATAGACTGGCGATGTGGAGTGACCTAAATAGAAAATATCATGTTGACCGGTTCCCGGGGTTCGTGTGTATTGAGGAGGCGATGAAGGAGGCGCTCTTTGAGCAACGCCGTACTGAGAGAGACACCTATGGAATTCGTGAGCTTCAGAGGATCACCAAGCATTCACATAGAACCATAGAACGCTGGACCGACGCGGGTCTTTTTCCTCCAGAGTCGCAAGTCATTGATCCCGTAACGGGCGCCAATAGGCTCGCAGTTTCTCGAGCGCTGTTCCTGCATATTCAGCGCGCGTATAGGGCAGTTGCAAATGTCCCGGAATCAGCCGAGGTTCTCGGCTGCAGCGAGCGCGCCGTCAGAGGCTTAATAGCGTGCGGCGCGTTGTCCGCCGTCCAGCCGCCGATAGTGAAGAGGAGCTTTCTCGTCAAGAGACGTACTCTGCCACGCCTGAAGCAGCGACTGTTCAAGATGGTGCGCGTGTGCACTCGCCGCTTTGCGGGGGGTGAGCGCTTGAGCTTTTCCGAATGCGTAAGCTTCAACCATAGCCCTAGCGGGCCGCGATGGAAGAGGGCGCTGGACTTCATCGACCGTGGACTGCTTCGGCTCTACTCAGATTCTGCCGTCCTCGGGCGCCTGGATGACATCTTCGTATTGCGAAGCGATCTCCGAAGATGTGGGCTTCTTCGCCCTTAGTTCTCGTCCCCCAATTTCCGCCGAACAGCGAAGATGAGTTCTTCCCCTCGCAGTTGGCGGGCAGTGTCCCTTGCCGGTCTGAGCATGATGCCCGATGCGTGCGCAGGTGTCTCATCTTTCGAACATTGACTTTCAAACGCGTATCCGTAGAGTGAGCCCTTCGCTCGGCCTATTGCTCAGCCTTCCCCTTGGGAAAAATCGGGCACGCATCGGGAGCGCGCACGCAGAGGCGACTGCGTAACGCTTCTAGTGACGGTCTCCGTCAATGGAGTGGATGCGTGTTCTTTCACATAAATATCATGCCCCCCGAAACGGGGGCGACAGAAGCCTGCCTTCTCCTGCGGGCAGCGCCCTCTCTCAAGCCGCATTGCTACGGTTTGACCGACCACCCGCATTGCAAGAGCTTGAGCTTCACTCGTTGGTCAGCCAGTGAGGTTCATAAGATATTGCCGGCCGAAGGCGACGAGGCCTAACGTGTCAGCGATCACTCGACTGCCACCTAGTCCAGAGCCAAAGTTGCTGACTGCGAGAGCGCCTTCCAAGACGCTCCGCGAGCACTTGGACGGCTTTCTTGCAGCAAACAACGTGCACGGTTTCGTCGCGGACGAACTTGTTGGCCAGAAGCACGATCCGGATTCGATTGCAGGCCGGCTGTTGCTGGCCACGAGCCCGAATGAGCTGTCTATCGTGCAGCTTAAGCAACAAGCCAAACACTTAAAGAGGCTATTTGGAGGCAGCGTCAAGCACTGCCACGTGCTTGAGCTGCTAGCACAAATGGCCGGCTATCGATCGTGGAATCAGGTGTCGCGCGCCGCACGGGTAAAGGGCGTTGCTCCGAACCTAAGTAACGCGCTCAAGCAGGAGCACTTGCTCTTCGACGCCGAGGCTCGTTCCCCGCGCAGCGCTGCTGACAAAGTGAGAGGCCGATTCTTGATGAAGTCGGCCGGCTCGGATGCTCGCTAGTCTGAGTGGCAGGATTGCCTTGGCGCCAAGATGAACCGGATCTACTTCGATACGGAATTCACCGGCCTATCTGCCGACGCCCGCCTGATCTCGATAGGCCTAGTGGACGCTTCCGGAGCCTGCGTGTTCCATGCGGAGCTGACATACACCTATCGGATATCTGACTGTAGTCCGTTCTGCATCCGAGAGGTCTTGCCACATCTGGAGGGAGAGCCCGCACGCATGACACTAGACGAATTGCGATGGTGTCTCGCTGAGTGGCTGCGTGAACGCGGCGAAGCCGATTTGGTGACTGGAGCGGCGCGACCAAAGACCTGACCTTCATTCCCGGCATCCAGGCGGCGCAGCAGGCGCTTCTAGTCGACGACTTATGTTCACCCGGGGCAAGAAGGGCAATGGGTAAACGTCGCGCAGTTCGAATCCCCATATACGGAATTTGACCAAGGCTTGGCTAGCGCTCTGGCGGTTCTGCAGCAGCGTCTCGCGTGACCCCAGCTCTCAATCTAACGTTCGCAAGTCACTCCTCCAATTCCTTCTGAGCACTCATTCGGCTCAAATCTTCCCACTAAAGCAGATTGCGCCGCCCGGATCGTGAGAGCGGAGTCGCAGTTCGAATCGCTAACCTGCGTGAATCGGCGAAACGACGGCGAACCGGCCCTGAAGCCGTTGTTCGGTGGGCTCCGGTGGGCCAACAACTTTGAAAAAGCGGGCCGCACAACTGTGAAAGAGGCGCGCGCAACCTTTTGATTTTCCTGGGTAACCAAGCGCGACAACCTTGGAGGAACTCACCGGCCGTGGCGGCGAACCGCCGCCGACCATCGCCACGGCACTGGCCGTGTGATGTGGGCTCGAAGTCGGCCGGCGCATCCAGCGTTCAACCGCGAAGCGGCCGCCGAGGCTGGCGACGGCCGCGCTTTCGAGCGCTTCCTGCACGCTCATCGCTGGCAGCAGTCCGGCGAAACGCTGCGCCAGCATCGACTTGCCCGAGCCGGGCGGCCCGACCATCAAAAGGCTGTGGCCGCCAGCCGCCGCGATCTCCAGGGCGCGCTTCGCGCCGGCATGGCCCTTCACGTCGGCGAGGTCGGCATGGCGCAGGGCCGGCCCCTGTGGCGCGGCCATCACCCTGGCCCAGCCGTCATCGCCGGGTTCGGTTGGCAATGGGCTTTCGCTTGGAGGAAGAAACTGCCGCACGACATCGAGCAGGTGCCGCGCGCCGTAGACCTCGGCGCCAGGCACCAGTGAAGCCTCCTGCGCGCTGTCGGCCGGGAGCACGAGCCGCGTCGCGATCCCGCTGATATGTAACGCGAGCGCCATGGCAAGCGCACCACGCACGGGCCTCAGCTGCCCCGAGAGCGAGAGCTCGCCGGCGAACTCGTGGCCCGCCAGCCGGGCCGCCTCGATCTGCCCGCTGGCCGCGAGGATGCCCAGCGCGATCGGCAAGTCGAAGCGCCCGGAGTCCTTGGGCAGGTCCGCCGGCGCGAGGTTGACCGTAGTCGACAATGTAGTATTGAACGATGCCTAGTGTACAACGTCAGAGGCGAAGGCCCCCGAAATCTACCCATGTCAAACAGGGTAGAGTGCCAGCGAAAGTGCTGGTTATCCATACAGTTCATACCCAGTACAAGCGCGAATACCGGTACCGAGTGGAAGTAGCCACTCCCGCGGGGCCGCATCGGGCAAAGCCGGGGTGGCTCGATGCGCTAGTAGCCCACATCGCCGCTTCGTCAGAAATCATCCCAGTGCCGGATCGCGACGGCCGGCTCTTGAGCCAGGCCCACGCCCTCCTGATGGACAGAGGCAGGCCGTGGCTGCAGGCGCTCCGGCCTGCAAGCGATCTCAGCCCCGCAGACCTCAACCGGGCCTTCACTGAACTCGAAAGCCGTCTGTTGGGTTCGGGAATTAGTGACTACACGCAGTACTCCATCAGCGAGGTCTTTCGGCGCCTCTGCTTTCGAAACCTTGGTGCAGTAGGCGCACCTGCACGATTGACGAGGTCGGCGGTCAAGTTCCGGAGCAGGCATAAGCCAGCAACCAATCCGCGAAGGCTCATCAGCGACGCGGTGCTGGAGGACCAGCCGCCAGTCGGCGCCACTCCGTTCGAAACCTATCCCGAGCTGAGGGCGAAGGTACTTGCGCGCACCACGCTGGATATAGACAGAATCCGCGCTGCCGCGAAGACAGAGCTCGAAGGCGGAAGAAGGGCACGCGAACTACTTGAGCGCTTAGCCGCTGATGTGACTAGCGTTGAACTTGTCGAGAACGTTCATCACGCCACAATGGGCGCCCACTACCGGCCAGAGCACTACGAGCATGGCTTTCTCGAAGACACAGCCCTATACGTTGGCGCGCTAGTTCTCGTGCATGACGCCGGCGAATGGTCTCACAAGGACCACGCCCCCCATTGGGGAGTGTTGCACGGCCGTGAAGTCGACAAGTATGTGCTCCAACGCGCAGCGTGGAACTGCCCGGTGAATCGTGTAGTGAGCCTTCGCGCTTACGCCGCTGCTGCAGAGATCTTCGCCGCAGTCATTCTGATTCAGTGTGCGACTGGCTGGAACATCTCGTCGGTGCTCGCACTCAGGCGAGAGGACGTTAGGGAGACAGCCGACGGCTACGAACTGCAGTCGTTCAAAAGCAAGACGGACGACGACACCCCGCCAGTGATGCTGGTCGGCGCGTCAGACGAACTTGGCGCGGAGGTGCAGTCGTTCGAGCTGTCGAACGAAGATGCAGAAGTGATCTCCGCGGTTCGCCTCCTTCTCTGGAACTACGAGCAGCTAGGAAAAGCCGGCTACCGCGACAAACATGACACCAGACTGATTCGAGTTGGGAGATCGAAAACTGACAAGAGCTCCCTGACAGTTCACTATCACCTCGGGGACTTCATCCGACGATACGATCTCCCGCCCTTTAGCTGTGAGCAGATACGCACGCAAGTTCTCTTCATTGAGAGCCTGGGAAGCAAGGACGCAAGCGCTCCCAAACGAATTGCCGGACACGCGAACCTGACGCCGTTAGGACGGTACCTCCGTCAGCAAATCGCGAAAAGATTGAGCAGTTCAGCAAACCTCTCGATGCAGCGAGCTCTGGAAGAAGAGGTACGCAGCTTGATGGAAAGGGGTGTGACGAAAGACGAATTGAAGCTTCTAAAGCCAATCGGCGACGGAACAAGTTGCACGAATCCAATGCGCCCGCCATGGGTCCCCGAAGGCACAGCGGTCGGTGAGATGTGTCCCGGAGAGCGCTGTCATCTCGACGGCGGTTGCAGCAATCGTCGGCTTCGCGTATCCGTGGAGGATGTTCGTGAAGCGCTTCTAACGCGACGTGTGTATGAAGAGAACTGGCAGGACATGCTTAGCCGAAACCAGTATGCGTTTCTGAAGTTCCATGTCCCGGCGATCCTCTTCAATAGCGCGCTCGCTCGGATGCTGGAGCAGGGCCCCTATTCGCACTTCGCGTCGAAACTGCGGGTCGACTCCGAAAGTTGAGCAGAGCCTAGTCAAGAGTTGCCGAGATAGAAATGGACAAATTCTCTGCCCTCAGGAGTCTCATAAGGTCTCCCGATCTCATCTTGGAATCATCAGGCGACCTACGCGTCCGGCGCAACGATCGACTTCCCAGCGAAGAGCCGTATCACAGCATCGCTCTCGGTTCGCGCTTGCTTCCTACGGTGAGGCTTTCACTTGGGGCGCGGGTCTTCGGCGATGAACTGACCGCGATGCACGCGATCGTTCTGTCAGCGGATCGACTACTTCTTGCATCGAGCGCAAAGAGCAAAGCGCAGCACAGCACAATTGCTTTGCAGGTGGCCACTCTTTGCAAACTCTGGGAGTACCTCTGGATCAACGGCATCTTTAGCCTGAAAGACGCCACGCCGGAACATCTGAGCCAACTCGCGCGTCTGCTTGCGACAGGTGGCTGGGCGCTGGCTCTGCGACTGCGTGCTAGGTCGAAACGCCTTCTTGATGGTTCCCCCGTTCCCGACGTCTTCTACAGAACGGACAACGGGAAGGCGCTGTCTGTGACGGAGGCAGCGAGGATGGCATTGCGGACAAGCGCAAGCGGACCGGAGCTTCGGGCCCTTCGTCAGCTCATGGCCCGAAAGGTCGGCATAACCCTGGCGCCGACTCCGCGAGACCAAACCGGTGAGAGCATGTTGCGTCAATGGTTCCGAACGATCAACGAGCTCGCGAACATCGATCCTGCCTGGGCTCTCCCTACTGCGCCGTATCCGAACTATATGCGGCTCGCGCGAGAATTAGGACAATCCAGCGGGCGCTCGCTGAATCTCGACTTCAGCGATGCGGCCGACTTACTGGTCGAGAGCTTCGCATGGATCAATGAGCGGGCCGACAAGTTCCTGCAACTTGCCCGTCAAATCGCGGAGTTCCAGAAGACGCTCAAAGGGTTGTCGAAGAACACGCGCAACGCAAGATTCGCGGAGTTTCTTCAGACGGGGCCGCTCCAGGTCGTCGCACAATGGGGAGCTTTCCCGTCGAGAGTGGAGGGCACGGACCTTATCAATCGCTGCCTCCTCAGCATCTATTCGGCGTGCTTCACCGTAATCGCCATGATGAACGCGCGCCGCCGGGACGAAGTGGCTCATAGAAAGATCGGGATTCACAGCTCCAGCATGCGAGTGGTCTCGAAGTCCCTTGGCGTCTACGAGTGCGTGTTCTACATCGAGAAGAACCAGGAGCGCGTGCCCTTCTACGTGAATACGGCAACCTATCGCGCGTGGAAGGTCTTGAATGACTTTCAGGCCCTCTTTCGAGCATTGCAGCCGAAGTGGCATCAAGGCGATGGAATCTTTTGTTGGTTGGCAGTTGGCCAAGCTGGATTCGGCAGCGAGCGGCACTGGTTCACATTTAGCACCCACATCCCCTATATCGAAGACTTTCTGCGGCGCGCATTGTCGAGGCCGCTTGAAGAAGTCGACATTCACGCGCACGCGTTTCGGCGTTGCTACGCTCTGATCTTCTTTTATCGCTACGAACATGGCAGCCTGGTTGCTCTCGGCTTCCAGCTACAGGACTGGGATTTGGAGACCGTGCGACGGTATGTGACGGATGCAATGGTTGAATCGCGGGGCCTCCGACTGCCTGTGGAGCTCACCGAGGAAAAGAAGATCGCACGTGACGTCTTTTTTGCTGATCTTGATGCCGAGATGAAGGAGGTTGGGAAGGAAAAGATGATTGCCTCCATCGACCGAGTGCTCAGCGGCGGCGCCTGGAGCGGCAAGTTTGGCCGGCTTGTCCTGAGACTTCAGGCGAAGTTGGCTTCTCGCGCCGACTACTCAGGTCTCCGCAGGGAGGTGCGCGCGGCGCGGATTGCTGACTCTCTTGAGAGCAAAGGGTATTTTCCTGAGCCGTTTATGCACGGGGACTGCATGGCTGGAGTACCTGCCGGCCGACCTGCGGCTCGATGCGCGAACCGAAGTACCGGTGCGCTTGAGAAGGAGAGGGCCTCACCTGTCCTTTGTTCCGGTTGCCCCTTCAGTGCCACTAACCCCGGGCACGTGAAGGGCATGCAGATGCAAAGTGCACATCTGAAGGGCAAGATCCTTGGGATGGCTCAAGGAAGCGTGCACCGAGTTCGTGAAGAAAGGCGTGTCGCTGAGCTGGATATGGTGATCGCCATTCACACGAAGCAGCTTTCGCAAGGGGAGCACACGGCATGAGCAAGACGACATCAAGATCGGCCGCTCAGGCGCCCTTGAGGGCGAGGAGGGCGCGGCCTGCGGTCGCGGGGGTAAACCAGCAAGCCGGCCAGGAAAATCTACAGGCAAAAGTCGATGCCATCCATGCCGTGCTGGCTTTGAAGTCGCCGTCCATCGATGCGCTATCAAGACTTCCGCCGTCTCCAAGACAGTTCCACTTGTGGATTCAGTCGCAGTTCAGTTTGAGCAGCAGTCTTCCGGCCGTCTCACTCCGAATGAACTCCCCCGACACTCTGAAGAACGCCGGTGTTGAGCTGCAGGCGGCAGTGCAGAATGCCCTAGACGCTGTGGCGCGTGCCAACGGAGGCAGACGACTTGCTGGTGGTAAGGACCGAATTTCGAACCTGAGGGCGCGGCTGGCAAGATCGGAGAAGCTGCGCAAAATCCTCGAAGGTGAGTTCTCTGATTGGAAGGCGAACGCGGAATCGCTTCACGGAGAATTGCGGAAGATCAAGGCAGCAGCGGCAAGCGAAGCCAATAAGGCGAACGAGGAGTTGGCGAGGCGCGAATTGCTGCTGCAGGAGGAGCGCGCGCGCGTGGCTGAGCTAACGAAGGCACTTCGGAAGTTCACTCCGTTAAGGCGGCGAGTATGAGAAATGTTCGCGACGAGATCCTTCACGTCTCCGTTCAAGAAGACAGAAAGCCTATCGCTCTGGTTGTCTACGACCTGAAGAAGGGCTGCGTCAACGATGAATTGACGTCATTCGCGCTTCATCGGACACGGGTTGACATGCTGGATGCGAAGACGGCAGTAAATGCGACCTATCAAGTCGCTCGCTTTGTTCGATATCTCGCTGAGCAGGAGGACATCTCGGACAGAGACCTTTGCGATCGCACGCTCCTTCGCTACCGAGAAAAGCTGATGAAGGAGGCACCGGGCAGAGCCAAAGGTACGAGGACCAGAACCTATCGCAACACAGTAAACGCAGCTCTAAGTGCGGTCTACGACTGGATTCGCTGGCTCCAGGACACCGGGCGGGCGCCTTCAATGACTATTGGCCCCGCTCCTAGTCGCGTCATCTCCAACCTCGTCACTCAAACCAGAGGTGGGCGTGCACTTTGGAGCAAGCCGCTTTTGCTGGATAGAGCCGGCAAGAATTCCAAGCACAAGCCGATCGGCTTCGTGCCGGACGAGCAAACGCGGGAGGACGTTCTCGAGCACCTTCATTCCAAAGCGTCAACTGACTACCTGGCCGAGCGCAATGCGTTGATGCAACGAGTCTTCGAAAGGACGGGAATGCGGCGGGGCTCTGGGAACAGCTTGCTGACAGGCCCATTTGCACGCGAACGCTTGGATAAGTCTGAGTACGAGGCAATAGACGTTCAACCCCCAAAGCAGAAGTTCGGCTACGACAACGATGTCAGAGTTCCCTTGGATCTCGCCTACGACATATGCAATTTCATTGAGACGACACGCCGGCAAGCATCAAAGGGGCCATTTCCGCCAGCCCCTTCGGAGCGCGTCTTCTTGAGCGAGGAAGGCGAGCCCCTTGAGGATCGCTCGGTTACCGCCATCTTCGCGCGCGCCATGCGAGCCGCAGGTGCACCGCGGGGTGCTGCTGTTCATGCCTGGCGCCACGCCTTTGTTCAAGCGGAAGTAGAGCGAGAGCTGGAGTACAGGCTCGCGATGGGCCTGGACGCGAACGACGATGCCATTTGCGCAGCTGTGAGTGTGCGCGTGGGCCACACAAACCCCGAGTCTCTGAAGCCTTACCTGGCCTCAGCTCATTCGAAGAGAAGGAGTCGGAGGAAGTCGGCTCGATCAAGTGGAGCCTAGCGAAGGCGGGGGCAGATCAACCAGGTGCACTTTGCGGACAGCCTCCCTGGAACGACCACGTAGGTCTTGTGGCCAAATCGGTGTCCCTCATGATCCAGTTCAACTCAGCCGGCTGGAGGATTCCCGCGAGCTCCATCGGACGCCACTACTGCTCTGAGTGCCGCCCGTGTGTTCCGATGCGAATTGACGGATTGCATGGCGTGGTATTTGGTTAGCGAGGCAGGCTGCCGGCCGCATGGCCACCCGTGATCGGCGAACCGTAAGCGCACGGGCAACACACCTTGCACGCAACACGTGAGCCGCACGCAATACAAGTCGGAGCCCTTGTACTTTGGTCGCGACGGTGCCAACCGCCAATGCGCCCGACAGCTTCTACGGGGTGCTCTACCTCGGTCAGGAGTCTAACTACCACGACGGCTCGGAGGCGCCAAGTAACTTGTTTGACATTGCCGTAAAAGTAGCCGCGTCGAAGCAAGTTCGAAGTCTTCGCCGCGTCGACTGATCGCAACCAGCCAGCCTGGAGTAGACGTAGGCTCGGATCCATGAACTTCGTCTGCAATCTAACTCTGACCTGGCAGTCGACCCAGCAGTTCGGAACGCCGGCTCTGTGCCAATTCTGTTGAAAAACTCGGTTTCGGCGTTGCGACTCACTCGATTGCTGCGTAGGAGGCGTTAAAGGTGCACTCGACGTACCGCGCAGCCAACCTCAGCGCGAAACTCGCCTTGGCGCCTCTACGCGGCTCTGATGAGCATCGACGCAAGGCGCGGGCACCGCGCCTGACTTCTGGGTGTCGGCAAGTCTTGTCGCTCAATCGAGTTTTTCAACAGAATTTGCCCAATGCCGACATCTGCGTGAGCTTGTCGATTTGGAGCAAACGGCCCCACAAGCAGAAGTACGCGAAGGTCGGCTTTCGGGCGCGCTACTTTCCGCCGACCCCAAGGCAGCGGGTGACTGCGAAGAATTTCTGAATCGGCCCAATTCGCTACTGCATTCCGTCACACGATCATTCCGCCGTTCGGGCTGATCGTCTGCCCGACCAGATAGTGCTCGTCGGACGCGAGGTAGACGGCCAGCGATGCGTACTCTTCCGGCTTGCCAAGGCGTCCGAGCGGGATCAGTTGATGCACGCCGGCCCGGGCTTCCTCGGACAGGGTCGCCAGGAAATGCTCCATCGGCGGTGTCAGCACGCCGCCAGCAGCGATGGCATTAACGAAGATGTTGGCCCCGGCGACTTCGATCGCGACGGATCGCGTGAACGCAAGCACCGCGCCCTTGGTCGCGCAGTAGGCCGGGTGGAAGGCGCTGAATCCGCCGGTGCCGGCAATCGAAGCGACGTTGATGATCTTGCCGGCCTTCTTCACCTCCATGATGCGCAACGCCTCGCGGGTGCAATAGAAAACGCCATGCACGTTGACGCCCCAATACCTGTGCCACTCCTCGTCGGTGAAATCCTTGGTCACGCCCAGCGATTCCTTGGCCACGGGAGTCGTCATCATCCGGTAGAACTTCGAGCGCATCTGCTCGTTGCGCTCGCCTGACTGCACCAGTGCGGCGTTGTTCACCAGGATGTCGAGCGTGGCAAAGGTCGCGACGATGTTCTTGAAGAGGTTGGCGACGCTCTCCACCGACGAGACATCGAACTGCACGCGCAGGCAGCGAGCGCCGGTCGCCTCGATCTCGGCCTGCGCGCCGGGCAGCGTCTCGGCGTTGATGTCAGCAATAACGATGTCAGCGCCTTCCCGGGCCATGGCAAGCGCAATGGCCTTCCCCAAGCCCTGGGCGCCGCCTGTGATCAGTGCAACTTTGCCTTTCAGCTTCATTCTCAATTCCTCGAGTTTGAGTGTGTCGGACTCAGGCCAGCCAATGCATCAATGCCAGCGCCAGCACGACCAGGAAAACCGTCTCGCCAACCATCAGCATCACCGGCTTGAGCCCGACGGCGACCAGATCCTTCAATTGCGTCTTCATGCCGATGCCCGCGATGGCCGCCACCAGGCACCAGCGCGAGAAATCGCTGCCGGTCTTGGCGACGAGCGTCGGCAGCCAGCCCGTGCTGTTGATCGCCACCAGGAGCACGAAGCCGATGACGAAGCCTGGAAGCAGTGGCGGGCGCTTGCCACCGGTATCGCCGGCTTGGCGGCGCGACAGCATGACCGCAAATACGACTACCGGCACCAGCATGGCCACGCGCATCAGCTTGACCAGGGTGGCCACGTCGCCCGTCTGCTGCGACATGCTGTAGCCGGCGCCGACCACCTGGGCCACGTCGTGGATCGTCGCGCCGAGAAATATCCCGGCGGCACGCGGATCCAGCCCGACGGCCTGCGCGATCATCGGGTAGACGATCATCGCCAGCGTCGACAACGCCGACACGCCGACCACAGTGAACAGCGTCGCACGCTCTTTCAAAGGGTGGTTCGGCAGCGCGGCTGCCAGCGCCATCGCCGCCGAGGCCCCGCAGATCGCGGTGGCCCCGCCACTGAGCAAGCCGAACACGGTCTGGAAGCCCATGAGCCGCGCCGCCAACATCGACACCCCGATCGTCAGCACCACTGCCAGAACGACGATCACCACGGGCTGCCATCCGAGCTCGGCGACCTGGCCGACGGTGATCCGCAGTCCGAGCAGCGCGACGCCGATGCGCAGCAGCGTCCGACCCGCGAATTCGATGCCCGGCTTGCAGGCACCCTCGCCGGAGAGGAAGTTCATCGCA
>NZ_JASZYM010000044.1:0-12746 GCF_030317005.1 Variovorax sp. J22R115
AACGCGCCAGCATCTCGTTGAACTTGGACAGGCGCTTGCTGCCCTTGCCGTCTTCTTCGCGCACGTGCACGTGCAGCACGGTGGCACCGGCGTTCCAGCAATCGACTGCCTTCTGGACCTGGTCGTCCATCGACACGGCGATGTCGTCGGAGTCGCTGGCGTCCCACTGGGGGCCGTAGGGCGCGACTTGGATGACGAGGGGCTGCTGGTTTTCGGGGAGGAGGGAGTCGTCGAAGAATTGCATGATGTGGGTCCTTGGGGTTCAAAAAAAGGGTGCTGGAGGCGACCGGTCAGCGCGTGGATACGGACGCGAGTTCGTCCAGCAGGATGGGTGCGGCGAGGCTCATGGTGTGGATGCCCAATACGCTCACGCACTGCAGCACGGCGGTGATCTCTTCCTTCGTGGCGCCGAGGGCCAGAGCCTTGCGGATGTGGCGGCGCACGCCCGGCCCGTACATGTGGGTGCACGAGGCGTCGACGGCGATGGAGATGAACTCGATGGTCTTTGCATCGAGCACGCCCGAGACCATGGGCGTGATGCCCATCGCCATGAACTTCTCGGTCCAGGCCGGGTCGAGTTCGGCAACGGGTTCCCAGTTGGGGTTCCAGTTGCCGCTCTCGCGCAGGCGGTCGCAAACCGGTGTGGGTGTGGGTGCGTTGTTTCGATCCATCGAGTCGTGTCTCCTTGAGGTTGTCGCTGCCCGTAGCCTTCACGTCTGCAGCTGATTCGGAAGACTGATTGTTCCGAGCAAGGGGAGATGCCGATTGACCCGCTGTGACAGCTGCTTAACCTGATGTGACACTTCGCGTTAACCCCATGTCGAACCTCGTCCGCAGTGCCAGCCTGACCAACTACGCCGAAGTGGCGCGTGCGGTCGGACTTGATCCGCTGGCTTTGCTGGCCGCGGTAGGCTTGAATCCGAGCTGCCTTCACGATCCCGATATGCGCATTCCGAGCCAGGCGGTTCGAGACCTGCTCGAGACCTCGGCGACCGCCAGCGGCATGGACAACTTCGGCCTGCGCATGGCCGAAACGCGGCAACTTTCAAACCTCGGCGCGGTCGCGCTGGTGGCGCGCGAGGAGCCGACAGTGCGGCGCGTCGTGCGGGCGATGATGCGCTACAGCCACGTGCTCAACGAATCGTTGTTCGTGGAGCTCGAAGAGGCCAATGGCATCGCTGTGATGCGGGAGGAGTTTCTCGTGGGCCAGGGTGGCTCATCGCGTCAGTCGACGGAACTGCTTGTCGGGGTGATGTTCCGGAACTTGAAGTTCTTCCTAGGGCCAGCGTGGAACCCGTTGCGGGTCTGCTTCGCGCACGCACCACCGCGCGATCCGAGCCTGCACTTTCAGCTCTTTGGCTACGGCGTCTACTTCGGACAGGATTTCAACGGGCTCGTCTGCACGACAAGCGACCTGGATGCACCAAATCCGATGGCCGACCCGGTGATGGCGCGCTACGCGCGACAGGTTCTGGAAGCTTCCGCCGGTTCGGCGCGCATGAGCACGGTCGACAACGTGCGCAACATCCTGCTGGTGCTGCTGCCTTCTGGCAAATGCTCGATCGAGCAGGTGGCGCAGCAACTTGGCGTCGATAGGCAGACCGTGCATCGGCGTCTCGTCCGCGAGGGCACGGCGTTCCGAGAGGTTGTGAACACCATCCGTCGGGAACTGGCCGTGCACTACATCGACGACGGCACGCGGCCACTGTCGCAGATTGCCGAGCTGCTCGGGTTTTCTGCGTTGAGTGCTTTCTCGCGGTGGTACAAGCAGCAGTTCGGCGAGGTTGCCGGGCTGCGACACCGCATGAACGTCGGCGCGGAACGGCCCGATGCCTGAGCGTCGTCTGACTACGAACTCTCAAGTCGGTCAGCGTCCAAGGACTGGAATCGATTCCGATACGCGCCGGGACTGAGACCCATGCGCTCCCGAAATAGGCGCGAAAAGGAACTGGGGTCGTTGTAGCCCACTTGCATGGCGATCTGGTCGACACCGAGATCGCTGGCCTCCAGGAGGGCACGCGCCGAGTCGATGCGCAGGTGTTGCAGGTAGGTCAATGGGGATTGATCGAGCACCGCGTTGAACCGCCGGATCAGCGTTCGTTCGCTCACGGCCAGCTCGCCGGCGAGCTCGGCAATGCGGATCGGCCGGGACATGTTCCTTTGCAGCCAGTGCTGGGCCCGATGAACCAGCGCGTCCGTATGGGCGATGTCCGCGAGCAGCGGGAGGTACGGTGTCTGTGAGGTCTGGCTCACATCGATGAGCATGCTCTTGGCACATTGCGACGCGATCGCCGGCCCGGCGAATCGTTCGACGACGCGAATGGCCTGCAGGAGGTAGGACGCAGAGGCACCGGCGCAGAGCAGGCGATCGACTTCCGTGAGCACGGGGCGCATCTGCAGGTCGACGCGCGGAAAGCGCGTGCGGAACTGCCGCTCCAGCCACCACGTCGTGGTGGCGATCCGATCATCCAGGAGACCGGTCTGGGCCAGGATGAAGGTTCCAGTGCAATTGGCTGCCAGCCAGGCGCCGCGACGCCACTGCGACGCGAGCCACGCGCAGGTGGACGGCTGGCCCTTGAGCAGCTGATCGAATTTGCGATGACCCGCGTAGTGCAGGCTCGGGACGAACACGAGGTCGTAGTGTTCGCGCGCACCGATCTTGTGAGTCGGCATCTGCAGGCCGTTGCTCGCCGCGATCGCTTCGCCTGAGAGCGACACGAAGCGCCATTCGAAGAGCGCGGCGGACGCACCCTGCTGCCTGCGCAGATGCGCGTTCGCCACTTGCAGGACATCGGCGAACCCGCCAAGGCTGGAGGCGTAGCAGCCGTCGAAGGCGAGGATGGCGGCGCGTGGCATGGCTTGTCGTATTTCGCACAGAAAGCGTCAGTTTCGCCGATGTACCCCGAACGCGCCCAAACCTAGACTTGATCTCACATCAACGGGGCCGTCAGGCCCACCCGCCATAGGAACCAGAGACATGAACGCCAGAGACAACACCATCACGACGCACCAGCAGGCGCCGGAGCGCCACCAACCGAGGCTCTATCACGACCTGCTCACGCCAGAGGAAACCAAGGCCGTTCGCGAAGAGGTCCGCCGCTTTGCCGACGAGCACGTTGCATCGGTGGCGTGGGAGATCGGGCATCGCGAAGAGTCGGTCGAAAACTTCCCTCGCGAGCTCTTCCGCAAGATGGCCGATGCGGGCCTGTTCCGCATTCCCTTTGCGGCCGAAGTGGGGGGCCGTGGATTGAAGTACCCCGCGTGCGCGACCGCGGCGCTCATCGAGGAACTGGCCTATCACTCGAACTCCGTCGCTGCCGTCGTGGATGTGCATTGCATCCTGGCCGGCCACGCGCTGGAGCATGCGTCGCCGGAGTTGCAGCAGCGCTACCTCGCACCGCTGCTGGCGGGCGAGAAGATCGGCAGCTTCGCGACGACCGAACCCGATGCGAGCACGGACCTGAGCATCAAGACGATGCAGACCTTTGCGAACCGCGAAGGCGCGGGCTATGTGGTCAATGGCCGCAAGCGCTTCATCACGAACGCGCCGGTGGCCGATTTCGTCGTTCTGTTGTGCGCGGAGGAAGGGCGCATGACGGAGATCGTCATCGATCTCGATGCGCCGGGCGTGCGCGTCGGCGCACCGGACCGGAAGATGGGCAACCACGGCCAGCTCACGGCGGACATCTATTTCGACAACGTGCAGGTTCCCGCCGAGAACGTCGTTGGCGCGGTGGGTGGCGGCTTGAAGATCGCACTGCAGACATTGACCTACGGCCGCATCGGCATCGCGGCCAGCGGCGTCGGCATGGCTCAGGCAACCTTCGATCACAGTGTCGAGCGGCTGAAGACGCGACAGGCATTCGGCAAGGCGATCGCGCAATTCCAGCACTGGCAATTCAAGCTGGCCGAGCGCGCCACAGAGATCGAGAACGCGCGCAACCTCTACATGAAGGCTGCGCTGCGCATGGATGCGGGCGAGGCCTTCCCGGAGCCAGAGGCCGCGATGGCGAAGTGGTACGCGACCAACCTTGCTGCGGAGTTCGCACGCGATGGGGTTCAGATATTTGGCGGCTACGGGTTCATGTCGGAACTGGCGGCTGACGGTTCGCACTACCGGGTCGAGGAGATCTACCGAGATTGCAAGATCGCCGAGATCTATGAAGGCACCAACGAAATCCAGAAACTGGTGATTGCGCGCTCCATCTTCGGCAAGGACATCACGGGCTAGGTGCGGGGCATCCACGACAACACCGCTGATAGCCACAACGGAGCAAAAGCGCCTTTGAGAGAGGCTCAACGTTCGAGCACGTACTCTCCTGGCGCCGCGCAGAGCGCGCGATGGGTTCTTGAGCCTGGCTTTCTGGGTGCCTCGACCTGACTGCCCGAGCGCTCTTGCATCCATGCCCGCCAGTGCGGCCACCAGCTTCCTTCCTGGCGCACCGCAGCGCGAGTCCATTCATCGGGATCGGCCTGGCGACTGGGTGCGGTCGAGAAGTAGGCCTTGGGCGCGCCCGGCGGGTTGATCAGGCTCTGCAGGTGGCCCGCGTTGGCTAGCACGAAGGTGGCGTCGTCGCCGAACACGCGCGCCGTGGCATAGCAGCTCTTCCACGGCGTGATGTGGTCGGTGATGCCGCCAATCACATAGGCGCCGATGTCCACCTTCGACATGTCGATCGGAACGCCCCTGATGGTCATCGTGCCGGCTTTGACGTAGGGGTTCTTCTCGATGATGTCCAGAAGGTCCGAATGGAAGCGCGCCGGTAGACGCGTGGTGTCGGCGTTCCAGGCCAGGATGTCGAAGGCCGGCGGCTTGTTGCCCAGCAGGTAGTTGTTGACCCAGTAGTTCCAGATCAGATCGTTGGGCCGCAGCCAGGCGAACATGGTGGCCATCTCGGAGCCCTCCACCACGCCCTTGTTGCGCGAGCGGGCGCGCGCCGCGCGCACCGCCGCGGGTGAGTTGAACAGGCCCAGCGTGGTGTCGTCCATCGCGCGGGCGCCGTCGAGTACGCACACGGCCCAGGACACGTTCGCCACCTTGGTGTCGCCGATGCCAGCGAGGTAGCCCAGGTAGGCCGCCAGCGTCATGCCACCCGAACAGGAGCCCCACATGTTGACGTCGGGACTGCCGGTGACCTGGCGCGCCACGTCGACCGCCTCGTTCACCGCCATTGCGTAGTGCTCGAGCCCCCAGTCGCGGTGCTTGGCCGTGGGATTGCGCCAGCTGATCATGAACATCTGCACGCCGCTGTCCACCGTCCACTTGACGAGGCTCTTCTCCGGCGCGAGGTCGACCGCATAGAACTTGTTGACCTGCGGCGGCACCATGACCAGCGGGCGCTGGTACACCTTCGGCGTGCTGGGCGTGTACTGGATCAGTTCGAAGGTCTCGCAGCGATAGACCACCTGGCCTGGCGAGGCGGCCATGTTCTCGCCGATCTTGAACGGCGTGCTGTCCACCTGCATCGGCATCATGTGGTTGTGCCGCATGTCGCTCACGAGGTTCTTGACGCCCTTCACGAGGCTCGTGCCGCCGGTGTCGACGACCTTGCGCACCGCGGCGGGATTGCCAAGCAGCCAGTTGCTCGGCGCGAGGGCGTCCGTCACGAGCGCAGTGAGGAACTGCGCCTGCCCCTTTTCGCGCTCGCCCAGCTTGGAGCCGGCGATCAGGCTGTTGAATTCGTTGTGCGCGAGCAGATAGTTCTGCATCAGGCGCTTGTAGGCGAAATTGCCCTGCCAGGCCGGGTCCGCGAAGCGTCGGTCCTTGGGGTCCGGCGCCAGTTCGGAGCGGCCCTGCACGATCTGGCCCAGGGACTTTGCGTACTTGGCCAGCGAGCCGATCGTGGCGCCCGGAGAGACTGCCGTCAGCTTGAGCAGCGATTGCGCGGCCTCCGCAAAATCGCTGGCCCGCAGCCCGATCAGCGGGTTCGGCGCAAGGGTGTTTTCGCTGGCGCGGGCCACCAGGTCGCTGAGTTCGTTGACCACGGCCGCCGGATCGGGCGTCGTGCGGGCGGGCCTCCTGGCCGGCTTCGCCGCCGTGGGTGGCGCGTCCTTCGGGGGCGTCTGCGCGCCGGCCTTAGCCGATGCGCGCTTGCGCGCGGGCGGCGATGCCGGCTTCGGCATGGCCGCCTTCTTCTTCAGGGGTGCCTTGTCAACGGCCGATGATGTTGTCGCCATTCTCTGTCTCCTTGTGCTTCTTCGGGGATCAGGCCATCAGCATGGCCATGGAGTGGGCCACCAGGGCGGGCTTGTCCTCGCCCTCGATCTCCACCGTGTTCTCGGTGGTGAGCAGGTGGCGGCCGTTGCCCTTGTCCTCGATCGACACCACGCTGATGTGGTTTCGCACCCGCTTGCCGGCGCGCACGGGTGCGATGAAGCGGATCTTGTCCAGTCCGTAGTTCACCGCCTGCTTGAGCTGCATGTGCGAGATCAGGACGTCGAAGGCCGTGGGCGCCAGCAGCGACAGGGTCAGGAATCCGTGCGCCACGGTGCCGCCGAAGGGGCTCTCCCTGGCGGCGCGTTCCGCGTCGACGTGGATCCACTGCGCGTCGTTCGTGCAGTGGGCGAACTCGTCGATGCGGGCCTGGTCGATGGTGATCCAGGACGACGAGCCGATGCGTTGGCCAACGAGGCCGGCGAGGGATTGGAAGGTGAACTCAGGGGTGCTCATGGCGATGGGGGGCAATCAATGAATGAATGAGAGGAACGGCCAGGCACCCCGAAGACTTCAGGGCCTGTCCAGGAATTCGCGGATGGCCGCGACGGATTCATCGGCACGGGTCATCAGGAACATGTGGCCGCAGTCGAGGACCTTCAGTTCCGAATGCCGAATCAGCATGTGCATGAGCCGCGCGTTGGCGAGCGGCACCAGGGGGTCGTCCGCGCCCGCCATCAGCAGCGTGGGCTGGCGCAGCCCCGGCAGCCAGTGCACGCTGGTCCAGCCCGAGGCGGCGAGAAGCTGCAGGTAGTAGCCCAGCCGCGACTTGTACTTGACGTGGCGAAACAGTTCGGTGGCCAGCGCAGGGTTCTTGCGGAAATCACCGCCGTAGATGTCGCCGCTGATGCTGCGCGAGTACTCGGCGTTCATGTAGCGCTTCGGCGTCGCCATCTTCCACAGCACGCTCGGGCTGGCTGGAACCATCACCACGCCGGGGGCGGTCGCGCAGAGGATGAGCCTGCGGCAGCGCTTGCGGCAGGTATAGGCGAACTCCTGCGCGGCGGCGCCGCCCCAGGAGACGCCCAGCACGTCCACGTCGTCGATACCGAACCGGTCCAGGATCTGCGCAGCCAGCCGTGCGATGCCGCCAAGCCGGTAGGGCCAGCGAGGCAGCTCCGACTGGCCCACGCCGGGAATGTCGAAGACGACGATTTCGCGCTCGGGCATCCGCTCCGCGAGCGGCGCCAGCAACTCGATGTTCCCGCCGATGCCATTGAACAGGAGCAGGGGCACGCCCTTGCCGTTGCCCGGCTTGCGGCCGACGCGCACGCGCATGGGGTTGGTTGGCGTGCCAAGTTCCATCATTTCGATGGCAAACGGGCCTTGCGCAGGGCCGGACTTGGTGCGCCGCGTTGCACCGCGCGCTGCGGGGAGATGTTGGAGTGTGACTGTAGACATGAGCCTGATTGTCGGAGCGACCGGACGACGTCGCGCAGGTCGCGAAGCCGGATTTACCCTAGCGTGGACTTGGGTCTAGTTCGCACCGCCTGCGAACTGAGTGATGTATCGCGTTGCGCTGCTCGGGCCGTCCGGGCGCCACTATGGTCGAGCGCTCGAACTTCGCCGGCCTGAAGCCGCGAGCAGCGAAAGTCCGGTGACGCCATCATCGGACACCAAACCTCTGCCCATCGTCCACCGTCAAGGTCGACGCGTTGATGAAAGCGCCCGCCGGCCCAGCCAATAGCAGCAGGGCGCCGTTGAGAACGTCGGGCGTCCCGAGGCGCTTTCGCGGCAGTGTGTCGATCATCGCCTTGCCGGCCGGCGTCTGGAACATGGCCCGGTTGATGTCCGTCTCGATGTAGCCCGGGCTGATGGCGTTGACGTTGATCCCGTGGTGCGCCCACTCGCTGGCCATCGTCCGGGTCAGATGTTCCAGCGCAGCCTTGCTGGCGCCGTAAACGCCCAGGCCATGCGGATGGGACTGCGCTGCAAGCGAACAGATATTGATGATGCGTCCAGGCCTTTCCAGGCGGATCAGGTGACGCGCAAAGGCCGACGCGAGCAGGGCTGCGGCGCGCACGTTGACGCCGAAGATGTGATCGAACTGATCTGCCCGCACATTGAAGAGGGGTGCCCTGCCCCCGACGCCCGCGTTGTTCACGAGGATGGTAGGCGTGCCTTCATTCTCCGACGCGGCGAGGGCAGCTTCGAATCGTTCGGTATCCGAGACGTCGAGGGGTAGCGGTTCCGCAAACCCACCTGCCGCACGAATGGCCCGCGCGGTGTCATTTAGGGGTTCAGAGCGACGTCCGACCAGGATCAGTCGCGCGCCGGCCATTGCCAATGCAAGCGCGCCTGCGCGCCCGATTCCGGAACCAGCGCCCGTCACGATGGCGGTGTGTCCGGCCAAGCTGAAGTTCTGCGACAGGAATTCGCTATATGTCGTGGTCATCCGCATGCCCTTCAGTGGGCGAGCTCGGCACTGCGTGCGGAGTGATCGAAGATCGGGGGCTTGGGGTTGGCTCCCCAGAACTTCATGTCCTCGTAGCGATCCCGATAGGACTCGGGCAACTGCGCGATCAGGCCGGTGTCCAGCCACAGGCGCAGGAGGTATCGGCGCCGATCCAGCTCGGGCCAGTCGGTGTACTCGGTGCGGGAATGAAGGACGCTGTAGTTGGAGATGAACTGCATGTCCCCCCGCTGGAAGTCCATGTCGAGATACAAAGCCGGGTCGCGGCACAGTTCATCCACCAACTCGAAGGCTTCAATCTGTAGGGGAGTGAGCGCGGGTACGCCGTCGAAGCGTTGCGCGCTCTCCATGTACGTCCGGTTGTATCGGCAAAAAAGTCTCTCCCCGATCCACTCGAAGACGCAGCCGCGGTAATAGGGGAGCTTTCCTTCTGGCGCCTCGCCCCTTCGATCCACGGCGATGGGACGGTAGAGTTCCGCCAGCAGGTCCGGCCTGCGCTCAAGCACAACGTTGTGAATGGCGGTGGAACTGACGATGCGGGACTTGCCGCCCTCGCGCGCAGGGCGAAGACAGAGCAGGCCCACCACGTCCTGCGCGTCGTTGTGAAAGGGCAGGCCCAGGCGCGTCTGGTAGCCGCGGACGTTCATGTCCGTGCGGTAGTCGACACCCAGGTCGGTGACATGACCGAGCATGTCACCCTGGGCGTTCTGGGCCTTGCCGGCTCCAAGATGGCTGCCGATTCCCCAATAGACCAGGGCCGTGTCCTCGAGCGTCAACTCGTCAATCTCGAGACCGCGCACCAACGCGAAGCCGACGCCGTTGACGATCTCGTCGCGGATGGCGAGCAACTCTGCTCCCAGGGTTGGAAGGGCGAAATGCTGCTTGCCGAGTGCTGGAATGCGCGCTCCCTGCTGTTTCGCGTGCGACAGCGCCGCGCGTATTTCGGCGTTGTGCTTGGGCGTCAGTATGACGATCCAGTCGTCACGCTGGGCCATGCTGTCGCCATGCCAGGCGCTTCGATGGGCATAGGCGCGATGGGTAGAAGGTGCGTTGATGTTCATGATCGCTTTCGTCGTCGAGGATGTCATTCGGGCTTGATGCCGTTGGCGACGACGATCCGGGTCCAGCCTTGGATGTCGTCGCGCAGGGTCTGCTGAAACTGCTCCGGCGTGTTGGCCGGCACCAGGCCCACGTTCATCTGGAACATGCGCTGCTTCACCGCTTCCGTCTGCAGAAGGGCGTTGACTTCGGAGTTGATCGCGCGGATCACTGCCGGTGGAGTACCCGCCGCCGCGAAGAGGCCCGTCCATCCGTTCAACTTGAACGGATAGCCCTGCTCCGTCATGGTCAACACCTCGGGATTGGCGGGCGCGCGGAACGTGCCGCTGATCGCGATCGGACGGATCTGCCCCGCCTGGATCGCGCCGACCGACGATGAGACGTCCACCCACCCGATCTCGAGAACACCGCCCACCATGTCTCGGACGACTTCGTTGCCGGCCTTGTAGGGCACGTGACCGATCTTGAGCCCTTCCTGGTTTTGCAGTGCTGCCATGGCCAGGTGGCCCACCGAGCCGTTGCCCAATGTTCCAAAGGTGTACTTGTCCGGATGGGCGCGGACCAGCGAGATCAACTCCTTCAGGTTGTGGGCCGGGAACGCGGGGACGACGGCCAGGAACTGCCCACTGGCCCCGATCTGGACCACAGGCGTCAGGTCGCGCAACAGGTCATAGCTCTTCGGCGGGCTGATCGCCTGCAGTACGGCGGTGAACGAAGCGTTCGTGAAAAGAAGGGTGTGCCCGTCGTTGGGTGCCTTCACGACCGCCAGGCTGGCGATGGCTCCGCTGCCGCCGGGCTTGTTGTCGACGATGAAGGGTTGCCCGAAGGTCCTGGTCAGATGGTCGGCAATGATGCGCGCGAAGGTATCGGACATGCTGCCGGCCGAACTCGCCACGACGATCCGGACAGGTCGCGTTGGCCAGTCAGAGGGCCGGGCAGCCTGCGCTGCGGAATCCACGGGTAGCGCGAATGCCAGCGGCAGGAGCGCCGATCCTGCTGATGCGCAAGACGCCAGTACGAACCGGCGGCGGGATGAATCGAGCTTCATGGAGTCCCCAATGGATGTTGTTCAATCGGTGTCGGCATGCGCGGCGGCAGCCAGCATCTCTTCGGCGAGGATGGGAGCGCCGAGGCTCATGGAATGCAGGCCTAGCACGCTGACATACTCCAGCACGCAGAGGATCTCCTCTTTCGTCGCTCCCAACTGAAGGGCCCTGCGGATGTGGCGCCGAACGCCTGGCGCATACAGGTGGGTGCACGAGGCGTCGACGGCGATCGCGATGAACTCGATCGTCTTCGCGTCGAGCCTGCCGCTGGACTTGGAGTGGGCACTCATCGTCATGAATTTCTCGGTCCACACCGGATCCATGGCCGCGAACTCATTCCACAGCGGATTCCAGTTGCCGCTTGCGCGCATCTGGTCGCAGATGGGTGTGGCCCCATGCGACAGGGCAGGTGATCGAGTCGGCGACTCTGTGTTCATGGCGGCTTCCTTGGAATGTCGATGCAGGCGATGGGCCGGTTCCTGGTTCCCATGGGTGCAAGCATCAGACATTGAAGGGCCGCACTGTTGACATGTTGTGACACCGCTTTGTCAATTCGCGACAGAGGCGCGGCGGCTCCTGCTCCGCGCTTCAGCCCTCGGGAGCTTGCTGGTTCGCCCGCCATTGCGTGACCGAGCATCCGAAGTGCGTACGGAACCACCTCGAGAACGAGCTCAGCCCCGAGAAACCTAGGAACTCGGCAATATCGCTGAGAGCACGGTTGCCTGCGGGAAGATGCCGCATGACCCACTCGCTGCGCACCTCGTCGACCAGCGAGGTGAAGGGCCTGCCCTCTGCTGCCAGGTGGCGGTGGAGCGTGCGCCGATCGACGTTCATGTGCTGCGCAACACGCGCCGTGGTGCACTGGCCCGCAGGCAACAGCACGACCACCAGTTCCCGCACCTTGTCGGCGAAGGTGTTTTCCTTCTTAGCGGCAAGGAGAGAGTCGAGATATGCGCGCGCATACTGGGCCAGGACCGGATCGGAATCGCGGATCGGCATATCGAGATCCTCCGAGCGGCACACGATGCCGTCGAAGTCGGCATCGAACTGAACGACCGGCCCGAACAGGCGCCTGTGCCGGGTGAAATCGGCAGGGGCGGTGTGAACGAAGCAAACGTACAGTGGCTTCCAATCCGTTCCCAGGAACAGCTGCATGATGCGAAACAGCACGCCAACGCCAAGTTCAACCGACTGGCGGATTTGGTTGGGCTGGGCCGTGATCAGTTGCTGATGGATCGTGACGCGGCCGTCTGCCTCCTCGATTCGCAGCAGCAAAGATTCGTTGTGCAGGCGCATGTAGCGAACCACAGCGTGCAGCGCCTCGCGCAGCGTCGGTTCCTCCTTGACCACGAGCCCCAATGGACCGAGGTTTGAAAGGGAGCGGTTCTCGGCCATTCGAAGCCCGAAGTCTTCGATGCCGGAAAGACGCGCCGTACTGGCGATCAGGCCGCGCACGGTATCGCCTGGAATACGGATCTCGGGGTCGACCAGGCACGAGCGGTCCAGCCCCGCTGCGTCCAGCATCCGAATAGGGTCCACGCCGACCGAGCGGGCGACCGCAGCAAAGTCTGTCAACGCAGCGCTGCGGATCATGCCTCTCGTGGGGCGGTCTCGCTCCATACCCACCTTCCGTTGCTTGTTGATGCTCGGGGTTAACGCGTAGTGTCACAACAGGTTAAAGGCCTGTCACAGCGGGTCAATCGGCATCTCCCCTTGCCCGGAACAATCCTCCTGCAGCAACCCACCTTCTGAACCCCAAGGACCCACATCATGCAATTCTTCGACGACTCCCTCCTCCCCGAAAACCAGCAGCCCCTGGTCATCCAGGTCGCGCCCTACGGCCCCCAGTGGGACGCCAGCGACTCCGACGACATCGCCGTGTCGATGGACGCCCAGGTCCAGAAGGCGGTCGATTGCTGGAACGCCGGTGCCACCGTGCTGCACGTGCACGTGCGCGAAGAAGACGGCAAGGGCAGCAAGCGCCTGTCCAAGTTCAACGAGATGCTGGCGCGTC
>NZ_JASZYM010000045.1:0-8895 GCF_030317005.1 Variovorax sp. J22R115
GCCCAACAGAGATTGCCTGCAGTTCGAGGTCGACAAGTGGCAATGCGCTCGCAACGCTGCCCGCCGAACTATCCAGTGGAAGTTCACTCGTCAAGATGCAGACCAAAAACTAGGAACGCATTACGTTCCGTTATTTACGTGTTGATGTACTAGCGGTCATGGGTCCAGAGCTTGCGGACGCCGCTACGAAGCCCCTGGCCTGGAACGAACTTGTCGCTGAACTGCGACGCTATAGCATCGCCGAGCGCGTCACAGTTGAAGCGCTAAATCTGGCAGACGAGTCAGCGAGCCAACGTCCTACCGAACCTGCGTTGGTGGTGCATCGCTTGACACAGGATGCGGCACGATTCAAGGTGTGCAAGCCCGTCACGGATTCAGGCGCTGCACTGGGGCTATTGTGCGATGCGCTGCCCGAAGACACGAAAGATCCCCAACACTGGCCGCTCTTCGCACACTGCTTGCCGCATGTATTCCACATCGATTTGTTGTCCAAAACTTGGAACCTCCCGCTCGCCCAGCACACTTGGCTGCTCGATCGAACGGCTAGCTACCTCCACCACGGTCCGGCGCTCTTTGAACGATCCCGTGCACTGGGCAACCACGCACTCATTGTTTGTCAAAGAGCACTGGGTGAGGATCATCCGATCACCCTGACATTCATGAACAATCTGGCGGGCACGCTTCGAAGCCAGAACGATCTTGTCGGATCGCGTCAGCTGCTAAGGCAGGTTCTGAAGATGAGCAGCCGGGTGCTCGGCCGTGAACACCCGGACACTTTGAGATCAATGAACAACCTTGCTGGCACGCTGCGGAATCAGGGCAAGCTCGGCCGCGCTCGAAAGGTGCAGGAGTGGGTTCTAGCGATTCGCCACAAATCCTTGGGAGCGGAGCATCCAGATACACTGACTTCGATGAGCGATCTCGCGAGCACAATGGCGAGCCAAGGGGACCTGATCGGGGCCCGCGAGCTCCACGAACACGTGCTGGAGCTCCGCCGCCGCGTACTGGGCGAGGAACACCTAAACACGCTGACGTCGATGAACAACGTCGCCGTCGCGCTAGTCACTCAGGGAGACTTGGCCAGCGCGGGCAAACTCATGGAGAAGGTGCAGAGGATCCGTCGGAGGGTCCAGGGCGTTGATCATCCCGATACGCTGCGGACGACGAGCAACCTCGCCTTCATCGTATGGCGTCAGGGTGACCTGCAGCGCGCGCGCGAGCTTGAAGAGCATGTGCTGGACGCTCAACGCCGTGTGCTCGGAGAGGGGCACCCAGACACGTTCACGACGATGAACAACCTCGCCGTCACGTTGCGCGCCATGGGTCAGCACTCAGCGGCCAAGGCGCTGATGAGTGGGGCATTTTCTAGTCGCACTTCCGTATTTGGGGACCTTCACCCCGATACGATTCGTTCAAAGCTCGCCCTGGAGACTTGGCAGGGCAAGGCACCGCCGGTCGCGATCTGGCGAAAGCTTTTTGCACGGCTCAACGGTCGGCGATGATGATCTTGCCTCGCGCTCATTAGTGCGCGGGCGCTACGATGATCGATGGTGTCGCCGTTGACGCCATTGCGTTAAAGGCGAGGCAATGGTCGTCGGAAGTAGACGTGTCGCCCCTACCACGCCGCACGTGCAGAACGTCGCGCATCTACTTTGCGATTAGGCATCGACAGTACACTGCGTCCTGTCTGATTCTACGGGGGGCGGTCGGATGCGACACGGGCGAACGCTTTATGTATCGTCGACCTTTGAGGACTTGAAGACCCATCGTGCGGCGGTAAAAGCGTCGCTTGAGAAGGCCGGCTTTGACGTCGACTCGATGGAGCAATATGCGGCGTTTCCTGAGCCTCCGCTGGGCAGGTGTCTGGCTGACGTGCTCGCGTGCGACGGCTATGTGCTGCTGCTAGCGCACCGCTATGGTTTCGAGCTGGCAGTCGATGGGCAGGCGTCCAAATCGATCACCGAGTTGGAATATGGACAGGCCATCGAAGCAGGCAAGCCGACGTTTGTGTTCTGTGTGGACACCGAGCACGACTGGAAGCCGAAGTTCATCGACCATGGGGCCGCGGCCGACAAGCTCGCCGCATTCCGCCGCCACGTAGAAAACGCGCATGGTCGTGCCCTGTTCACCGACCCCGACAACTTGGCCCGCCAGGTACAGGAAGCGCTGGCCAGCTACGCTTGGCCAACCAACGACGCGACGACGGTGCCTCCCATTCCGGCCATCGCTGGCTACCGCTGGCCCGCAGTCTGGGATTTTGCGCCGTACATGGCGCATAAGCGCGGGGTCTTTGAAGGCCGCGACTGGTTGTTTCGCGAGATCAACGCTTGGCTGACAGAGCCACGCCCGCGCGCGCTTCTGATTCACGCCGATTTCGGCGTCGGCAAGTCGGCCATCCTGTCCGAGCTCGTGCACCGCAACCCGGGCGGCGCGATCGCTGCCTGGCACTTCTGCCAGCATGACACGCAGGAGACTCTGCATCCAGGCGCATTCGTGCGCAGCCTCGCGGCGCAATTCGCCGCGTCGATTCCCGGCTATCGGGACCTGATAGAAGCGGACACCGCCTTGCAGGAGCGGCTCGACCGCGCGCTCACCGATCCGGGTAGCGCCTTCGAGGGGTCCATCCTTGCACCACTGTCGCGGTTGACCGAGCCAGACACTCCGCGCCTGCTGGTCATCGATGCGCTGGACGAGGCTCTGGAACTGGACACCACCACAGTCCCCGGCAGCTGCACTACGCTGGTCAAGTTGCTGGCTGACAAGGCCGGGCGCTTTCCGTCCTGGCTGCGCGTCTTGGCCACCTCGCGCCCCAACCCACAAGTGCTAGCGCCACTGAGTGCCTTTGCTGCGAAACGGATCGACGCCGAAAGCGCCGGCAACCAGGAGGACTTGCGCTGCTACATCCTGGGCCGCTGCGCACGAGAGCCGCTGGCCGGCGTGCTGCGCGATGATGGCCACGCTGTCGGACCGCTGGCGGATCTGCTGGTCGAGCGTAGCCTGGGCAAATTTCTCTACGCCGTACGCGCCATGAGTGACGTTGAAAACGGCCGTATCGGCGTGGGTGAACTAGTGGCACTGCCGCCCGGCATGGACAGCTTCTACCTCGACGCGTTCGAGCGACGCTTCACCCGTTCCGGACGCGACTATGAAGGCGCACGCCGCGTGCTGGGCGTGCTTGCGCTGGCGCGCGAACCCGTGCCCCCGGCGCTGCTGGCGGAGATCTTGCAGATACCTGAGTCTGAGATCAAGTCCGTACACAAAGCGCTGCCCGACTTCTTGCGTCAACGACTGGGCAAGTTGAGCTTTGACCATTTCTCAATGGCCGAGTGGTTGACCCGCGAGGACGACCAGGGCTTTTCCCGGGCGGGCGACTACGCAGTGGACACACTAGCCTCACGGGAAGCATGGCGGAAGTGGGCGCTGCGGCAGGTGGACGAAGGCGTGGCCCACCGGTCGAGATACCTGCTGCGCCACCTGCCTTCGCACCTCGGCAGCGACGAGGAACGGCATCGCATATGCGGCGGCTTGATGTTCGAAAGCTTTGAGTGGTTGCAGGCGCGGCTGGATCTGGCCGGCGTGGAAGCGTTGCTGTCCGACGCCGAGCTATTGAAAGGCGTGTCGGGCCAGCCGCTGCTACTGGCGGTGTTGCGCAACAGCGCGCACGTGTTGCGTCAGTTTCCGGACCATCTCGCAACCCAGCTGCTGGGGCGGCTGGGTGACGGTCTTGGGCCGGAGCGAGCCCTGGCGTCGCTGACCGCGTCGGCAGGCCGATGGCTGGCCCACGCTGAACACCAGGCGCGGGCGGGCGCGTTGCTGATTCCGGTCAACCGCAGTCTGCGTCTCTCTACCGCGCACCAGGCCACACTCGTTGGTGGTGGGCAGGCGCTGGCCGTGCTGCCCGACGGCCGCATCGCCTCCGGCGCGAAAGACTGCACCATACGCCTGTGGGACCCGGCTTGCCCGGACACGCCCCTCACCTTCGAGGGACATTCGGAGCCGGTCACCGCGCTGGCCGCACTGCCCAATGGCCGAATCGCCTCCGCCGCCGGTGACGGCACCGTGCGCCTGTGGGACCCGGGGCACTCGGAGGCGTTATTGGTGTTCGAAGGAAATCCGTGCCAGGTCACCGCGCTTGCCGTGCTGCCCGATGGCCGCATCGCCTGCGGCGCCGAGACCAACAGCGTGCGCCTGTGGGACCCGGCGCACCCGGACATGCCTATCGTCTTCGAAGGACATTGGGGCGAGGCCGCGCTGGCCGTACTGCCTGACGGTCGAATTGCCTCCAGCGCCCGTGATGGCACCGTACGCCTGTGGGACCCGGCGCACCCGGAGGCGTCCATCGTGTTCGGAGGAAATTCTCGCGGAGTCACCGCGCTGGCTGTGTTCCCTGACGGTCGCATCGCCTCGGGCGATTGCGACGGCACCGTGCGCCTGTGGGACCCGACGCACCCGGAGGCGTCCATCGTGTTCGAAGGAATTTCTCGCGGGGTCACCGCCCTGGTTGTGCTGCCTGACGGTCGCATCGCCTCGGGCGATTATGACGCTGCCGTGCGCCTGTGGGACCCGGCGCACCCGGAGGCACCCATCGTCCTCGAAGGACATTCGCTCTGGGTCAGCGCCCTGGCCGTGCTGCCCGACGGTCGCATCGCCTCATGCGCCGGTGACGAGACGGTGCGTCTGTGGGACCCGTTGCGCCCGGACGCGCCCATCGCCTTGGAAAGACATTTGGACTCCGTCACCGCACTGGCGGTGCTGACCGACGGCCGCATCGCCTCCGGCGCCTTTAACGGCCCGATGCGCCTGTGGGATCCGGCGCATCTGGAGGCACCCATCGTCTTCGGGGGGCATTCGGACTGGGTCAGGGCCCTGGCCGCGCTACCCAACGGCCGCATCGCCTCCGGCGCTTCTGACAGCACCGTGCGCCTGTGGGACGCGGCGCACCCGGACTCGCCCATCGTCTTCGAAGGACATTCGAGCGGGGTCAGGGCGCTGGCCGTCCTGGCCGACGGCCGCATTGCCTCCGGCGGTGATGACCACACCGTTCGCCTGTGGGACCCGGCGTATCCGGACGCGCCTATCGTCTTCGATGGACATTCGTTCTGTGTCACCGCGCTGGCCATACTGCCCGACGGCCGCATCGCCTCCGGCACCCTTGAATATGGCAGCACCGTGCGCCTGTGGGACCCAGCGCGCCCGGACATGCCCATTCTCTTCCAAGGACATTTGGGCGGGGTCAACGCGCTGGCCGTGCTGCCCGATGGCCGCTTCGCATCCTGCGGTAATGACAGCGCCGTGCGCCTGTGGGACGCGGCGCACCCGGACGCGCCCATCGTCTTCGAAGGACATTCGGGCAGGGTCAGGGCGCTGGCCGTGCTGGCCGACGGCCGCATTGCCTCCGGCGGCGATGACCACACCGTGCGCTTGTGGGACCCGGCGCATCCGGAGGCGTCCATCGTCTTCGAAGGACATTGGGGTGGGGTCTCCGCGCTGGCCATGCTGCCCGACGGCCGTATCGTGTCCGGCGCGAATGACTGGACCGTGCGCCTGTGGGACCCGACTGATCGCCAATCCAATCGGGTCTTCGTCGCCGACGCGGCCATCAACTGTTTGGCCGCGACGCCGGGCGGTCTGATCGTCGCGGGTTGCGCCGACGGCACAGTACATTTCCTTCGCGAGGGCTCCTGAGTAGGATTACCTAAGGACGACCTGTCCAACCCACCAGCGGCACACCGCGAAACCACTGAGGCACACCATGCGGGTATTCGTCAGCCATAGCTCGAAGGATATTGACCTAGTAACGCAACTTGTCGACTTGATGCGCTCAGCCCTCCTGCTCAGTGCCGATGACATTCGCTGCACGAGTCTGGAGGGCTATAAGCTACCCGGAGGCGCTGATACGGACGCAATCCTCAAAGCCGAAGTGGAGGCAGCCGACCTTGTCGCGGCGGTACTCTCAACTGCTAGTTTGGCATCTCACTATGTTACTTTCGAACTCGGCGCGAGATGGGGTAACGGCATGCCGCTCATTCCCCTACTCGCGCCAACCCTACCAGCAAGCGCGCTATCCCGCCCCCTGTCGGGGCTTAATACGCTCAGCTGCGCAAGTGCAGCGGACATGCATCAGTTTGTCGCTGAATCAGCACGGATCTTGAACCTCACATCTCAGCCGCCAGCAAGCTTTCAACGGCACATCGATCGAATCGTAAGTTCGGCTCACGTGGGGGCTGCAGCCGCGCTTGATATCACCGGCCCCGAGAGACTCCTCTACTCGACCGTAGAGCGAGACTTGGGATTTGACTTCAAGGGCGCTTCAGCACAGCTGTGGCAAAACATCGATGGGAAGGACCAGCCAGTTAGCGGATACGGCAAAGGGTCACTCGAATTTGCGGATGGTCAGATTCTCAACCTGCGGCGTACAAATGACGATGGTCGGTTTGAGATATGGCTGAACTGCTACTTTGGCCCAGAGGGCGAGCGTACTTCTGTGGCGGGCAACGATCTGCTTTCTGGACTTAGACGCTTTCGCGTTGACTGCGAAGCAAAAGCGACGGACTCAGAACATACATTGAGATTCGTGCTGCGAAGTGACACTACCAAGAAGTGGGTGGCAAATGACGAGCGCACCGTCTCTACCAATACTTGGACTCCGATCAAGGTGTATTTTCAAGTTCCACCCAACGCGGATTTCCGCCTCAGAATAGATGATCTAAATGTTAGTCGCGCTCCCAGCAGTGTGCAGATTCGAAATCTCAGGCTCGTCGAGCGAACGACCGAGCAGTGACGATGCGTAACGAGTGCAATCGATTTGCTGGGGTGAGCGGCCGCTGACATTTGCCTGGTCAAAGGCAGCAGCGGCGGCCGCAGAGAATCCTTCTTCCTGTTTGCTCGGGGGTTGGCCATGCGGTGACATCCAAATGACCCCAACAGATGGCGAAGCCGCTGAAGGCGACCTGTGCCCACTGCGGCCGGCCGCAGCGGGAAGTACCCAGCGATCGCCTGGGGCATGCGCCAAGCGACACCGAGTTGAGGAGCATCGAGTGAACCCTCAGTTGCAACCCTATCGCAGGCAAGCTGAAAGCCGGGCTGCCATCCTTTTCATCCACGGCTTCGGAGGCAGAATTTTCGACACTTGGCTGGACTCCATCGAAGATACTTATGCGCAATGAGGTCGGTTTCTGAAAAAATTTGGTTGCCAGTCTGAGCAATCGTAGTTTCCACTTTCGTTTCAAAGACTTAGAAAAGGCAGTTCATGGCTCGCATCGAGAATCACAAATACAGCATCGAGGAAGCCTTTAGGGAGTGCTTCTACATCGTATGCGGTCAATAAACCGCGTCCTGTTCATCGACGCAGATCAAGTGCAGGGGTTGAGCTACGAGGTTGGCAGCGCGATGTTCCAGGGCAGTAGCGCCTCGTAGTCGTCGACTGTTTGCGCCAGCGGCAGCTTCTTGAACAGGGCGACGAGGTAGCGATACGGCTCGACGTTGTTGGCCTTTGCCGTCTCGATGAGCGAGTAGAGATTCGCGCTGGCGTTCGCACCGCCAACGGTGTCGGCAAATAGCCATGAGCGGCGACCAACTACAAATGGCCTGATGGCGTTTTCCACCGGGTTGGAGTCCAGCGGCCAGGTGCCGTTGTCCAGGAAGCGGATGAGCTTGGGCCACTGGCCGTGAAGGTAGTGCAGCGCCTCGCCCAGCAGGCTCGTTGGCGCAACGGCGTGCAGATGCGCGAGCAGCAACTGTTCGATCTGCTTGACCACTGCGGCGCTGTAGCGCTGGCGCAGCCGGTGACGGCGCTCTGACGTCCAGTCCTTGGCCAGCGCCTCCGCGCGATACAGCTTGCCGATGAGTTTGATGATTCGTGTGGCCAGCTGATCCGGCGACCGGGCTGCCTTCGGTGTCGACTCCTCGGCCTTGATCAGCGGTCGGCGCGCGTGCACCCAGCATCCAAGGTGCGTCAGGCCATGGTCCGCGGCGATACCGTCGTAGACCTGATACCCGTCGGTCACGAGCGTGGCGCCGCGCCGGATGCCTGCATAGAGCTTCTGCGCGTGCACGGTACCGCGACCCGGCGCATAGGCGAACAGTCGAACTGGCGGTCCGCTGCCGTTCATCTGCGCCCACATGTAGCTCTTGGTCTGCGCCTAGCGCCCGGGCTCCTTGAGCACTTGGACGGTCGTCTCGTCCCCGTAGATCAGGTCGGAGTCCAACAGGTGATCACGCAGCAGGTTGATGATGGGCTGCACGGCCAGGCCGATGCGCACCACGCCCGCGGCCAGCGTGTTGCTCACGATGTCGCCGCCGAAGCGGCGCAGCAGAACGGCCGTGCGATACAGCGGCATGCCGAACTGGTACTTGCCTGTGATGACCCAGGCCTGCGCCTCTTCAGTGAGGAGGCCTCGCGGGATGATGCGTGCCGGTGTCGGCGCGACCTTCAGGCTCAGGTCGCAGCAGGGGCACGCGTACTTGATGCGGTGGTGCTGCAGCACACGCACCTGCTCGGGGATGACGTGCATCTGCTCGCTGACCTCGGCGCCGATCTCCACCAACGCGTAGCAGGGCCTCGCAAGTCCGCCCGACCTGTTGAAATCGCTCTGAACGTGCCGCAGTCGACCTATTGCACTGGCGCGGACGGTATTGTTGCGGACGACAGGTCGATCTCGGTCTTCGTCGTGGCGATCTTGCCCAGCACCTCTACATCGCCGCTACCGATCGCATACGCCGCTGTGATCGATTCCTTGTGAACGTCCAATCCAACATATACGGTGCTATCGTCTTTCATGCTGGTGAGCTGGCCCCTTGAATGACAGGACTCGGTCCATCGCTTATCTTTGAAGATAGGAGTAGGACTGTGAGTACGAATAGGAATACGGATACCGTCGAAGTGATCATGAAGGA
>NZ_JASZYM010000046.1:0-5522 GCF_030317005.1 Variovorax sp. J22R115
TAAAAACGTGGCATAATCGAAGGCTTCGCTGATCGCAGCGAGCAAGGCGCAAGACGGGAAGTGTTGAGCGCAGTTCGTTAAAAATATACAGCCGATAAGCGTGGGCGTTTGAAGGCGATTGCCAAGTTCTTCGGAACAAAGTCGAAAAGACTTTAAACGCTCATGAGAATAGAAGTGAAGTTCACTTCAATTCCGTTTTTATGAGTTGCTCGAGAGAGCGAAAAATTCAAGATCGAACTATAGAGTTTGATCCTGGCTCAGATTGAACGCTGGCGGCATGCCTTACACATGCAAGTCGAACGGCAGCGCGGGAGCAATCCTGGCGGCGAGTGGCGAACGGGTGAGTAATACATCGGAACGTGCCCAATCGTGGGGGATAACGCAGCGAAAGCTGTGCTAATACCGCATACGATCTACGGATGAAAGCAGGGGACCGCAAGGCCTTGCGCGAATGGAGCGGCCGATGGCAGATTAGGTAGTTGGTGAGGTAAAGGCTCACCAAGCCTTCGATCTGTAGCTGGTCTGAGAGGACGACCAGCCACACTGGGACTGAGACACGGCCCAGACTCCTACGGGAGGCAGCAGTGGGGAATTTTGGACAATGGGCGCAAGCCTGATCCAGCCATGCCGCGTGCAGGATGAAGGCCTTCGGGTTGTAAACTGCTTTTGTACGGAACGAAACGGCTCTTTCTAATAAAGAGGGCTAATGACGGTACCGTAAGAATAAGCACCGGCTAACTACGTGCCAGCAGCCGCGGTAATACGTAGGGTGCAAGCGTTAATCGGAATTACTGGGCGTAAAGCGTGCGCAGGCGGTGATGTAAGACAGTTGTGAAATCCCCGGGCTCAACCTGGGAACTGCATCTGTGACTGCATCGCTGGAGTGCGGCAGAGGGGGATGGAATTCCGCGTGTAGCAGTGAAATGCGTAGATATGCGGAGGAACACCGATGGCGAAGGCAATCCCCTGGGCCTGCACTGACGCTCATGCACGAAAGCGTGGGGAGCAAACAGGATTAGATACCCTGGTAGTCCACGCCCTAAACGATGTCAACTGGTTGTTGGGTCTTCACTGACTCAGTAACGAAGCTAACGCGTGAAGTTGACCGCCTGGGGAGTACGGCCGCAAGGTTGAAACTCAAAGGAATTGACGGGGACCCGCACAAGCGGTGGATGATGTGGTTTAATTCGATGCAACGCGAAAAACCTTACCCACCTTTGACATGTACGGAATTTGCCAGAGATGGCTTAGTGCTCGAAAGAGAACCGTAACACAGGTGCTGCATGGCTGTCGTCAGCTCGTGTCGTGAGATGTTGGGTTAAGTCCCGCAACGAGCGCAACCCTTGTCATTAGTTGCTACATTCAGTTGGGCACTCTAGTGAGACTGCCGGTGACAAACCGGAGGAAGGTGGGGATGACGTCAAGTCCTCATGGCCCTTATAGGTGGGGCTACACACGTCATACAATGGCTGGTACAAAGGGTTGCCAACCCGCGAGGGGGAGCTAATCCCATAAAACCAGTCGTAGTCCGGATCGCAGTCTGCAACTCGACTGCGTGAAGTCGGAATCGCTAGTAATCGTGGATCAGAATGTCACGGTGAATACGTTCCCGGGTCTTGTACACACCGCCCGTCACACCATGGGAGCGGGTTCTGCCAGAAGTAGTTAGCCTAACCGCAAGGAGGGCGATTACCACGGCAGGGTTCGTGACTGGGGTGAAGTCGTAACAAGGTAGCCGTATCGGAAGGTGCGGCTGGATCACCTCCTTTCTGGAAACAAGCAGTTCAATTTGAACGCCCACACTTATCGGTTGTTGGATGAAGTCGATTCGCTTCGACATGGGTCTGTAGCTCAGCTGGTTAGAGCACCGTCTTGATAAGGCGGGGGTCGTTGGTTCGAGCCCAACTAGACCCACCAAAATTCTTCCAATGGTCATGGCGCGCGGTCTGTGCGTCAGCTGTGAGGACCCGGGGGATTAGCTCAGCTGGGAGAGCACCTGCTTTGCAAGCAGGGGGTCGTCGGTTCGATCCCGTCATCCTCCACCAACTTCCAATCGAATGACACCCACGTCAACACCAAAGCTGCTTCGCGAGAGGCATCTTTGTTGTTGATCAAGATCTCTTGATCAATCGGCTGTTCTTTAAAAATTCATAGAGTCGAATCAGCGTTGCTGATGGAAACCGCACATTCGTAAAGGTTTAGTGCGGACCGTGCCATCAGCGACATGAATTTTTGATTGCGTCAAATGAACTTCAATTTCGAGTCAAATCGATTTATGAAGACGGCATAACGCGCCAGGTGAAAGACCTGGCAATTCCTTGATTGATTTTGGTTTCTGTGAAGAAACGTCAAAGTTATAGGGTCAAGTGAATAAGAGCACGTGGTGGATGCCTTGGCGATGATAGGCGACGAAGGACGTGATAGCCTGCGATAAGCTTCGGGGAGCTGGCAAATTAGCTTTGATCCGGAGATTTCCGAATGGGGAAACCCACCGAAAGGTATCGCATACTGAATACATAGGTATGCGAGGCGAACCGGGTGAACTGAAACATCTCAGTAGCTCGAGGAAAAGACATCAACCGAGATTCCGAAAGTAGTGGCGAGCGAAATCGGAAGAGCCTGTTAGTGATAGCACAAGACTTAACGGAACAGCTTGGAAAGGCTGGCCATAGCGGGTGATAGCCCCGTACGTGAAAAGACCTGTGTGGTACTGAGCTAACGAAAAGTAGGGCGGGACACGAGAAATCCTGTCTGAATATGGGGGGACCATCCTCCAAGGCTAAATACTCATCATCGACCGATAGTGAACTAGTACCGTGAGGGAAAGGCGAAAAGAACCCCGGGAGGGGAGTGAAATAGATCCTGAAACCGCGTGCTTACAAAAAGTAGGAGCCCGCAAGGGTGACTGCGTACCTTTTGTATAATGGGTCAGCGACTTACATTCAGTGGCAAGGTTAACCGAATAGGGAAGCCGTAGAGAAATCGAGTCCGAATAGGGCGATCAGTCGCTGGGTGTAGACCCGAAACCAAGTGATCTATCCATGGCCAGGATGAAGGTGCCGTAACAGGTACTGGAGGTCCGAACCGACTAGTGTTGCAAAACTAGCGGATGAGCTGTGGATAGGGGTGAAAGGCTAAACAAACTTGGAAATAGCTGGTTCTCTCCGAAAACTATTTAGGTAGTGCCTCAAGTATTACCGTCGGGGGTAGAGCACTGTTTTGGCTAGGGGGTCATGGCGACTTACCAAACCAAGGCAAACTCCGAATACCGACGAGTACAGCTTGGGAGACAGAGCACCGGGTGCTAACGTCCGGACTCAAGAGGGAAACAACCCAGACCGCCAGCTAAGGTCCCTAAAATTGGCTAAGTGGGAAACGAAGTGGGAAGGCTAAAACAGTCAGGATGTTGGCTTAGAAGCAGCCATCATTTAAAGAAAGCGTAATAGCTCACTGATCGAGTCGTCCTGCGCGGAAGATGTAACGGGGCTAAGCCAGTTACCGAAGCTGCGGATTTGCAATTTATTGCAAGTGGTAGGAGAGCGTTCTGTAAGCCTGTGAAGGTGCGTTGTAAAGCGCGCTGGAGGTATCAGAAGTGCGAATGCTGACATGAGTAGCGTTAAAGGGGGTGAAAAGCCCCCTCGCCGTAAGCGCAAGGTTTTCTACGCAACGTTCATCGGCGTAGAGTGAGTCGGCCCCTAAGGCGAGGCAGAGATGCGTAGCTGATGGGAAACAGGTCAATATTCCTGTACCGATGTGTAGTGCGATGTGGGGACGGATCTTAATAGGTCATCCGGGTGTTGGATATCCCGGTTTAGTTGGAAGTAGGCGTGCATTAGGCAAATCCGGTGCACATATACCGAGGCCAACGATCGAGCCAGCTTGCTGGTGAAGTGACTGAACGAGGTTCCAGGAAAAGCCACTAAGCTTCAGCTACACACGACCGTACCGCAAACCGACACTGGTGCGCGAGATGAGTATTCTAAGGCGCTTGAGAGAACTCAGGAGAAGGAACTCGGCAAATTGACACCGTAACTTCGGAAGAAGGTGTGCCCTATTAGTGTGAAGTGAACAACGGAGCATGAATGGGTTGCAAAAAATCGGTGGCTGCGACTGTTTATTAAAAACACAGCACTCTGCAAACACGAAAGTGGACGTATAGGGTGTGACGCCTGCCCGGTGCTGGAAGATTAAATGATGGGGTGCAAGCTCTTGATTGAAGTCCCAGTAAACGGCGGCCGTAACTATAACGGTCCTAAGGTAGCGAAATTCCTTGTCGGGTAAGTTCCGACCTGCACGAATGGCGTAACGATGGCCACACTGTCTCCTCCTGAGACTCAGCGAAGTTGAAATGTTTGTGATGATGCAATCTCCCCGCGGAAAGACGGAAAGACCCCATGAACCTTTACTGTAGCTTTGTATTGGACTTTGAACAGATCTGTGTAGGATAGGTGGGAGGCTTTGAAGCAGGGTCGCTAGATCTTGTGGAGCCAACGTTGAAATACCACCCTGGTGTGTTTGAGGTTCTAACCTAGGTCCATTATCTGGATCGGGGACAGTGCATGGTAGGCAGTTTGACTGGGGCGGTCTCCTCCCAAAGCGTAACGGAGGAGTTCGAAGGTACGCTAGTTACGGTCGGACATCGTGACGATAGTGCAATGGCATAAGCGTGCTTAACTGCGAGACTGACAAGTCGAGCAGATGCGAAAGCAGGACATAGTGATCCGGTGGTTCTGTATGGAAGGGCCATCGCTCAACGGATAAAAGGTACTCTGGGGATAACAGGCTGATACCGCCCAAGAGTTCATATCGACGGCGGTGTTTGGCACCTCGATGTCGGCTCATCTCATCCTGGGGCTGTAGCCGGTCCCAAGGGTATGGCTGTTCGCCATTTAAAGAGGTACGTGAGCTGGGTTTAAAACGTCGTGAGACAGTTTGGTCCCTATCTTCCGTGGGCGCTGCAGATTTGAGGAAGCCTGCTCCTAGTACGAGAGGACCGGAGTGGACACACCTCTGGTGTATCGGTTGTCACGCCAGTGGCATTGCCGAGTAGCTAAGTGTGGAAGAGATAACCGCTGAAAGCATCTAAGCGGGAAACTCGTTTCAAGATGAGATCTGCCGGGGCCTTGAGCCCCCTAAAGAGTCGTTCAAGACCAGGACGTTGATAGGTCAGGTGTGGAAGCGCAGTAATGCGTTAAGCTAACTGATACTAATTGCTCGTGCGGCTTGACCCTATAACTTTGATCTGACGATCAGGGTGTTATGCCAAGTTGACGCATTCAAATCAATTCAACACCAAGCTGATTCCAAACTCTATGAATTCGTCAGGCTGACCCAGTCAGCCCGACAACCCTTTATGCCTGATGACCATAGCGAGGTGGTCCCACTCCTTCCCATCCCGAACAGGACAGTGAAACGCCTCAGCGCCGATGATAGTGCGGGTTCCCGTGTGAAAGTAGGTCATCGTCAGGCTCTTACAGCCCAGAAAAGCCCAGCCCCTCAAAGGCTGGGCTTTTTTGCGTTTG
>NZ_JASZYM010000047.1:0-3393 GCF_030317005.1 Variovorax sp. J22R115
GAGCGCGCGCAACGGTGCCACCACCACTGCGCAGACCACCCGCGACGCCTTTGCGCTCGCGAACGGTCACGTCGATGCCGGGGCTTTCGAATACCGCCTGTACGCGGCCGACGCCCAGGGCGCTGGCGAGAACTGGTATCTGCGCTCGGAAGCCACGCCCCCGCCGCCAGAGCCTGCCGTCAAGCCCGAATCGCCTTCCGACCCGACCGAACCAGCCACACTGACTCCTTTGACCAAGACGCCGGACGCGACTGGCGAAACATCGCCAGCCACGGTGACGGTGCCGACCTACCGCGCCGAAGTTCCGCTCTTCGCAGCGCTGCCCGCGCAACTGCGGCAGGCCGATCTAGCGATGCTGGGCAACCTGCATCGCCGCGTCGGTGACGAGGGCAGCGCCAATGGCGGCCGGCAGGCCTGGGCCCGAGCCATGTACAACGATCTCGACATCCGCCAGGACGGCACTGCCTCGGCGCAGAGCCAGGGCCATGTGAGCGGCCTTCAGGCCGGCACCGACCTGCTGGCCGGCGGCAACTGGCGCGCCGGCGTTTACGTGGGCTACCTGGACGGGAGCGCGGACGTCAGCGGCAATGCGCGCGGCGCGATCGGCAGGGTCGGCTACAACGACCTGCAATCGCGCTACTTGGGCGGTTACGCGACCTGGTTGGACGCGAGCGGGCTGTACGCCGACGCCGTTCTCCAAGGCGGCAGCCACCGCTACACCGTGCGCCCGGACATCAACCCGAGCGCCTCCGGCAAGTCGAGCAGCGCCACCGCCTCGATCGAGACCGGCAAGCCTTTCGCGCTGGCCGAGGGCTGGACCATCGAGCCGCAGGCGCAGCTCGCCTACCAGCGCAGCAGCTTCGACGACGTGCTGATCAGCGGCGCGCGCGTGCAGCAGGACGCCGATGGCGGGTGGATCGGCCGATTGGGCCTGCGCATCAAGGGCGACATCGCCACCCGTGCGGGGCGACTGCAACCCTACGGCCGCTTGAACGTGTACCGCGCGGGTTCTGGCGCCGACGTCGCGACCTTCGTCGGTCCGGCGGCCAGCACGCGCATTGCCAGCGGGACCGGTTACACCTCGACCGAAGTCGCGGTCGGCATGACGTTGGCGCTGACGCCTGTTGTCACCCTCTACGGCGAAGCGGGGCAGCTTTTCAACGCGGGCGGCGACGTGAAAGTGAAGTCCTCGGTGCAGGGCTCGCTCGGCATGCGCGTGAGCTGGTAGGGGCCGGACAGCCCGCGGCTTTCGGTTCAAATAGGGCTTCAGCGGTCGCCCGATGCGGGGCGGCCTTCGAAGCCATCGCCTGACCGAACACCATGGAATTTCTTCGTCTCCGAACCATCGCCATTTCCGCACGCCTCGTCGTTCCGCTGCTGCTCGCGGTTGCCGTCTCGGGCGTGACCGCCCAGCAGGCCGCACCGCAGGACGCGAACCGCTTTCCCGCGGCCGCGGTGGGCTTCCTGGGCAGCGAGTTGCCGGCGATGGAAGTCGCCATCGCGGAGCGCGACAGGGATTACTTCGAGGACGCGATGGGCCGCATGCTCGACTTCTCCGACAAATGGGGGTTCAAGTCGCACGACAACCCCGCGCTGGCGCGCTTTCCGATGTGCACCGAGGCGGTGTCGGACTTTCTGGCAGTCGGGATGTGCCGCATCATGACCACCAGTTCCGCCTGCGAACCCGACATGGCGACACGCTTCAGCACGAACCTCCAGAAGTGCCGCGAATTGGCGGCACGGCTCTGAAGTATCGATTCGCCCTCAGCGATTCATCCAGACTCTCTTGCGCAAATAGGCCGGTGACGGGGGCTGCCAACCGCCGCTCCAAGGCAGTGCGTCGGCTTATGTCAACGTCGCGTGACAGTCGGCGGAAATGGCCCTGCCTCAGGAAATTTCGCCCCAAGGCGGAGCGGATTTGCCCCGCTGAAAAGTACTTTTCGCACCAATTGGGTGACTTCTCTCCACGTCTGTAAGAGTACCAAAGAATTACAGTGGTGAGTTTTCATTTCACGCTCGACGTGAGTTTTCAAAAGGGGAGAAGTACAACATGAATAGTGTTTTCAGCATCGTCTGGAATTCATCGAAACGCACGTGGACCGTCGCGTCCGAATTGGCCTCGAGCGCCGGCAAATCGGCCGTCCGGGTGCGACCCAACGCGGTGCAGACCACCGTTGCGGCGGCCCTGATCGGCCTTTCCGCCGTCGCCTCGGCCACTTGCTCGACCAACGCCAACGTCATCACGTGCGATGCGAATGGCACGGAGACAGGCATTGCGGGTATTGGCGTCAATACCGCGCCCGGTACTTCCGTCATCGTCGAGCCCGGCGCGATCATCAGTTCAGGCGGCCTTCCGGGCATCAGCGTTGGCGACGATGCGACCATTCTGATCAAGGCCGGCGCCAAGGTCGAGAACAACGCCCTCGGCAACACCAATGGCTTCTACGGCACCGGCACCAACACCATCGAGTTCCGTTCAGGCAATACGCTGACGATCGAGCAGGGTGCCAAGGTGCTTTCCAATGGCTCGGCGTTCGACGCGGAGGCGGTCAACCCGGTGGGCTCGGGCAACCGTATCGTCAATGACGGCGAGATCCGTTCGCAGGCAGGGGCCGCGGCCATCTTTTTCGAGTCGTCGACCGGCTCGAACACGGTCGTGAACGGCGCGACCGGCATCATCGAATTCAAGAACGGCGCGGGCAACATCATGGCCGCGTCGGGCACGATGGCGGTGGACTTCACCAACAAGGGCCAACTGATCGGATCGCTCAATTTCGCCGATGGCGACGACACGCTCAGGATCTACGACGGCTCGTCGATCTCCGGCACGATCAATGGCGGTGGCGGCAAGAACCTGCTGACCTTGAACGGCACCGGCGCGGACACCTTCGACCATGCGATCTCGAGCTTCCAGACGCTGGTGAAGAACGACAGCGGCACCTGGACCTTCAACAACTCGTTGGCGGATACGGGCATCGCCAGCACGCAGGTGGCCGGCGGCACGCTGATCCTGGGCTCGGACGCCAGCGGCTACACCGGCAGCATGACGGTCGACCCGGCAGGCATCCTGCAGACGCGGGCCGGGTTCATGCCGCAGACGATCACCGACAACGGCGTGGTGCGTTTCGAACAGCCCGTCGACGAGGTCTACGCCGGGTTGCTCTCCGGCTCGGGTGGCATCGAGAAAACCGGAACGGGCAAGCTGACGCTCACGACCGACCAGGCGATCACGGGCACCACCACGATCACGGACGGAGTGCTGCAGTTAGGCGACGGCGGCAGTGCCGGCGGTGTGGTGGGCGACATCGTGAACAACGCGACTCTGGTCGTGAACCGCTCGGACACGCTCGATCTGCCGGGTGCCATCAGTGGCTCCGGCGCGCTCCAGCAGGT
>NZ_JASZYM010000048.1:0-3073 GCF_030317005.1 Variovorax sp. J22R115
GTGAGCGTCCAGCGATCCCACCTTGCGCCTGACGCAGCGGCTCCCGAGGATGGCGTCCACCTAAATTTGGCGGACGCCTATGCATCCCAATACTTCCAATCGCCGAGTCCACAGTGCCGAGTTCAAGGCCCGCATCCTGGCCGAGTGCCGGCAGCCTGGCGCGTCGGTCTCGGCCGTGGCCATCGCGCACGGCCTGAACACCAACGTCGTGCGCAAGTGGCTCACGGGCCGCGGGCTCAAGCGCATGGGCGCCGCGGCGCCTGCGGCCGGTGGCACCGCGCCTGCCCTGCAGTTCGTCCCTGTGGAGTTGCCGCGGCCCGCGCCGATCGCCGCTCCTGCACCGCAGCCCGACATCCGCATCGAACTTCAGCGCGGCGGCCTGCACGTGAAGCTCCAGTGCGCTGCCAGCGCAGGCGCGCTGTACGCTGCGCAGTTGCGCGCCCTGGCCGATGCGCTGTGCGTCGCCGAGGAGCCGGCCCGTTGATCCGCATCGACACGCTGTGGCTATGCACCCAGCCTCAGGACATGCGCGCCGGCGCCGACCGGTTGCTCAACATCGTCGTCAATACCGTCGGCGCGGCGCATGCGCACCATGGCTACTTGTTCGCCAACCTGCGCGCCACGCGCATCAAGCTGCTCGTGCACGACGGCTTCGGTGTGTGGTGCGCGACGCGCCGCCTGCACGCGGGACGCTTCGTCTGGCTGGAGCGTCCACCAGGGCAGGTCCCGGCGGATGCAACGCTGCAACTGAGCGCGCAGCAATTCGAAGCTCTCGCGGTCGGTCTGCCGTGGCAGCGCCTGGGCGAACTCAGCGTCATCAACCGATCGTGAGGGCACTGACAGCCCAGCGCTGCCGTTGACATCGCATCTGCCGATGTGCAGCGCGTCCCGACTCGTGCAACATGCCGAGCATGCTCGGCGACACCGCTGCCTTCCAAATCGACATGGCACAGCTGCCGCCGCAAGCGGCCGCGCTGATCACGCGGTTGCAGCAGCATGTTCAGACCCAGGCGCGCGAGATCGCTTGGGCGCACGCCAAGCTGGAGAAGGTCAACTTCGAGCTCGCCCGTCTCAAGCGCTGGAAGTTCGGCGCCAGGACCGAGGCCATGACAGCCCAGCAGCGCGCCCTGTTCCAAGACACTCTGGCCGAGGACGAGGCCAGCCTGCAGGCGCAACTGGCTGAGTTGCAGCGCGGCCTGCCCGAAGCGCCCAAGACCCCGAAGGCGCCCCCACGCAAGCCGCGCCGCCAGGCGCTGCCCGAGCACCTGGAGCGCGTCGAGCATCGCCACGAGCCTGAGAACACGAGCTGCCCGACCCCTGAGTGCGGCCGGCCCATGCAGCGCATCGGCGAGGACATCAGCGAGAAGCTGGACATCGTCCCGGCCAAGTTCTTCGTGCACCGGCACATCTACGGCAAGTGGGCTTGCAGGTGCTGCCAGCAGATCCGCCAGGAGCCGGCCGAGCCGGACGTGGTGGACGGCGGTATCCCCGCCAGCGGGCTGGTGGCGCACACGCTGATCAGCCGCTTCGTGGACCATCTGCCGTACTACCGGCAGGAGCCGATCAACGCACGCTCGGGCGTGCACACGCCGCGCTCGACGCTGGCCGCCTGGAGCGGCGCCGGCGGCGCCAAGCTCGAGCCGCTGTACGAGGCGCACCGGCGCTTCATCCTCAGCTGCCGGGTGCTGCATGTCGACGAGACCCCAGTGCCGCTGCTGGACCCGGGGTCGGGCAAGACGAAGAAGGCCTACGTCTGGGCCTGGGCGCGCAGCCATCACGACCCTCATCCGGGCGTGATCTACGAGTTCTGCCTGGGCCGAGGGTCGCAGTATCCGATGACCTTCCTCGCCGGCAAGGGACCACCGTGCCCAGAGCCGCCGTGGAACGGTACCTTGATCACCGACCAGTACGCGGGCTACAACGCCGTGCTGGACGCGAAGGTCTACCCGCAGCGCAGGTCGGCGGCGTGCGCCGCGCATGCCAGACGGTACTTCGAGGAACTCAGCCGCGGCGGCAATAGCGCCAGTGCGGTGGCCACCGAAGCGTTGCAGCGCTGGGCGCGGATCTACCGTGCAGAGGCGGCCTTCGCCGAGATGGATCACGACAACCGTCGGCACGCGCGGCAGCAGCTGAGCAAACCGCTGTGGGACGAGTTCGAGGTATGGCTGAAGCTGCAGCGCACACAGGTGATCGACGGCAGCAAGATCGCCGGGGCAATCGATTACAGCCTCAATGCCTGGAAGGCGCTGACGCTGCACCTGGACGACGGCACGGTGGTCATCGACAACAACCTGGTCGAGCGGCAGATCAAGCCCTGGAAGCTCGGCGCGAAGAATTGGCTGTTCGTGGGCAGTGAGTTGGCCGGCCAGCGCGCAGCGGTGGTGATGAGTCTGGTGCAGTCCGCCAAGCTCAACGGCCTGGATCCGTGGGCGTACCTGCGCGACGTGCTGGCGCGCATCCACGCGCATCCCAGCCATAGGCTGGATGAACTGCTGCCGCATCGCTGGCGGCCGAGCTGACGAAGATGGGCGTGATCACGCAGGCCGTGATGGTCAAAGCGGCCATCGACGTCAACGGCATGACCCAGGCGCAGAAGGTGCGCCTGGCTGACGAGATCTTCGCTCAGCAGCCCAACCTGCTCGCCTCGGTCCTCGCGCTGTCGCGCATGGGAGTGGGCATGGTGGAGCTGGAGGTGCCGCTGCATATCCTGTTCGTGACGTTCCAGGCGATGAAGCGCAGCGGCCATACGTGGCCGATCGTCTCGGAGGACTTGCAGGAGACGTGCATGCAGCGCTTGACAGCCCGCGTCCGCTTCAATGAGGGATTGCCGGGAGAGCTGGCCGATCAGGTCGTGCAGCAGTTCTGTGACGAACATCCCGAGCGCTATCTGCTCGCGTTCGCCTACGGATACCTCGGCGACCACGACTTGCTGCGTGTGCGCACCGATGCCGAGAAATACCTGCTGCTGGCCGCTCTCAACCTCGTCGAGTGCGTCGCCTTCGTTGGACCCACGACCACCTCTTGACGATCACGGGCTCTGATCCGGGTCAAGGTGGATCGGCCGGACGCTCAC
>NZ_JASZYM010000049.1:0-2908 GCF_030317005.1 Variovorax sp. J22R115
GAGCTTGGGCCACTGCCCGTGCAGGTAGTGCAGGGCCTCGCCCAGCAAACTCGTTGGCGCGACGGCGTGCAGATTCATGAGCAGCAGTTGCTCGATGTTGGCCACCACCGAAGCGCTGTAGCGCTTGCGCAGCCGCCCGCGGCGCTGCGGCGACCTGCTGCGCGTCAGTCAGGATGAGAACAGCGCGTCAATCTGGATGAGAAGAACCGCGGTGCTGGAACGGGGCCGGGCGTAGCCCGGAACCGTTCCACCACCGCGCGCGCCTTTGGGGCGTCCTCGATCGGAGGCCCCGTTGGTGGTCGCGGTAGATCGGGTATGGAGCATGGATCTTGTGAACACGAGAGCCTGCCGTGCCCGGACATCACATCAACGACTACCAGATGAGGCTTTACATGAAGCACAGATTGTCCGAAGGGCCGCCCAAGGCGGCCGCGCGCGCCGGTTTCAGTGTCGCGACGGCCTACCGTGTCGAGCAGGACCCGCGCCTGCCTTCGCAGAAGAAGACGCCACGCGAGCGACGTCGCCCTGATCCGCTGGCCGAGATCTTCGACGCCGAAGTAATTCCGCTGCTCAAGGCGGCGCCTGGCGTGCGCCCGGTAGCGGTGTTTGAGGAGGTGATGCGGCGCCATCCTGAACTGCCGCCCGGTGTTCGTCGGACGCTGGAGCGGCGTATCCGTGGCTGGCGCGCCATCCATGGCGAAGAACGCGATGTCATCTTCCGTCAGGTCCACGAGCCCGGTCGTCTGGGGCTGTCCGACTTCACAGAGATGGATGCTCTGGGCATCACTGTGGCTGGCGTGACGCTGGACCACCGCCTCTATCACTTCCGCCTGGCCTGCTCGGGCTTCGAGCACGCGCACGTCATCCTCGGCGGGGAGAGCTATGTCGCCCTCGCCGAGGGGTTGCAGAACGCGCTGTGGGCGTTGGGAGGTTCCCCGCTTGAGCATCGCAGCGACAGCCTGTCGGCAGCGTTCCGCAACCTGGAGCCGCAAGCGCGAGATGACTTGACCACGCGCTACGACGCGCTGTGCGCTCACTACGGCATGCAGCCCACGCGCAACAACCGCGGCGTCGCCCATGAGAACGGCGCCATCGAGAGTCCTCATGGCCATCTCAAGAGCGCGATCCGCGACGCCGTGCTGCTGCGCGGCAGCAGCGACTTCTCCGACCTTCTGGCCTATCGCCGCTTCATCGACGAGATCGTCAGCCGCCACAACGCGCGCAACGGCAAGCGCATCGATGCCGAACGCGCCACGCTCCAACCGCTGCCACCGTCACGCACCTGCGACTACGAGGAGACGCTCGTCTACGTAACCTCGGCCGGGGGCTTCACCCTACGCAAGGTGTTCTATACCGTCCCCTCGCGGCTGATCGGCCATCGTCTGCGCGTGCGGCTCTATGACGACCGGCTGGAACTGCTACTCGGCGGCACGTCGCTGATGACGCTCGAGCGCGGCCGCCCTGGCGCCAATGGCAGGCATGGTCATGTCGTCGACTACCGGCACGTCATCCATGCGCTGCGTCGCAAGCCGATGGCCCTGCTCAACCTGGTCTACCGGGACCGGCTCTTCCCTCGTGAAGCCTATCGACTGACGTTCGATCGTCTTTGCGAGGAGCTTCCACCACGCGCGGCCTGCAAGGCGATGGTCGAGCTGCTGAGCCTGGCGCACGAGCGTGTCTGCGAAGCCCAACTCGCCGACGTGCTGACCCAGGGCCTGTCCGAGCGTCGACTACCCGATCTCAAGGCGCTGTGGACGCGCTTCACGCCGGATCCGGCTCGCTTGCCGGAGGTGTGCGTGCAACTGGCCTCGCTGAGCGACTACGAGGCCTTGGTCAACCTCGACATGGGAGTGCAAGCATGAATGAAGAATTCGACACGACGCGCCTGACGCTGCTGCTCAACGAACTGCGGCTGCCCGCGCTCAAGCAGATATGGCCCACCTTCGCCGATCGCTCGGACAAGGAGGGCTGGCCCGCTGCGCGGCTGCTCATGACCTTGGCCGAGCATGAGATCGCTGAGCGCGACCGGCGCCGCATCGAACGTCACCTCGGCGAGGCCAAGCTTCTGCCTGGCAAGACCCTGGAGAACTTCGACTTCGACGCCGTGCCGATGGTGTCCAAGGCGCAGGTCTCGGCACTGTGCGCCGGCGATGGCTGGTTGCGCAACGGCGCCAATTTGATCCTCATGGGGCCGCCCGGGGGCGGCAAGTCGCACTTGTCCTCGGCCATCGGCCTGGCGCTGCTCGAGAAGGGCTGGCGCGTGCTCTTTGCGCGCACCTCCGACCTCGTCCAGCGACTGCAGGTCGCTCGTCGGGAGCTGGCCCTGGAAGCGGCGATCAACCGCCTCGATCACTTCGATCTCGTCGTCCTCGATGACTTCGCCTACGTCACCAAGGACCAGGCCGAGACCTCGGTCCTGTTCGAGTTGATCAGTGCTCGCTACGAGCGTCGCTCCCTGCTCATTACCGCCAACCAGCCCTTCGGCGAATGGAACAAGGTCTTCCCGGATCCAGCCATGACCCTGGCTGCCGTCGATCGACTCGTGCACCACTCGACGATCTTCGAGCTCAACGTCGAGAGCTACCGAAGACGCACCGCAATGCAACGCAAGCAGCACGGACCGGGGCGTCCCGCGAGCTTCGCCACACCAAGGAACGTCGGCGTCCCAACCCCGCGCGACAAACAACCCGCCGCTTGACCCTTGCCAGCGTCAATCAACGCCGGCATCATCCTTCGGCCGCGACAACTTCTCTCATCTTGTTTGTCGCGCGCCTATCACCCAGATCGTCGCGCCACAGGCGACCACTTCTCGGCTCGCGCCTCGGCGCGGTAGAGCTTGCCAATGAGTTTGACGAACCGTGTGGCCAGCTGGTCCGGTGACCGGGCTGCCTTCGGGATCGCCTCCTCA
>NZ_JASZYM010000005.1:0-368535 GCF_030317005.1 Variovorax sp. J22R115
TCACCCGCACTCGAGCTTGAAGATGAAATCGCCGCGCGAGTTCAGGCGGCAACGGGTTGAGCAGACACGCCGCGCTCAACTTGAACAACCGGCGCTACATTGCGTATAGGCTGTGTCCTGAGATACGGGGGCAAGATCACAACGACGTCATCGACCATGGCTCACTCCCTGTTGCACCGCTGCAGATGAATCGGAGGGCCCTTGCAGCGAGGGCGGCGGAGTCCCTTGTCACGGGAGCCCGACGCTGCACTGTACTGCAGAGCTTGGTTCGTGGACGCAAGTGTGCTGTCCTCGCTGTGCTGCTCGAATCGGAGGTCGATCGACCTAGGGACAAGATCAATGAAGTCGACGCTCCTGATGGTGAAAGACCCGATGCGTTGCGTAATGCGGCCGGCCTTGCCCCGCACTGGAAGGCGACGGTTCAGCATCCATTCATAAGCAAGACGTACGTTTACGCGACGATGATCCGGGTTCGTCAGTTGGTATCACGTCCGCTTAGGTTGCGCCATGCGTGCGTTGCGGCGGCCGTCTTCCTGTCGTGCCTGCTTGTCGGCTCCGATGAGTCCCGCGCCGACACTGATTCGCAACGGCAACTCGGCGACTTCCTGGCGACGGCCATACCTCTTGCCACACTCGGCACGGAGTTGTACCGGGGCGATAAGGACGGCGCATGGCAGTACGCAATGACGTTCGCAGTCAGCGCCGCCACCACCGACGTGCTTGGCCGGCTGACCCACGTCGAGCGGCCTGACGGGAGCAACGACAATTCGTTTCCGTCGGGCCACGCAGCACGCGTCTTCTCGTCGGCGGCCTACGTGCGTCGGCGCCACGGGTTCGACGTCGCGTGGCCGCTATACCTCGCCGGGTTGTACGTCGGGTACACCCGCGTGGCCGCCGACCGGCACCGTTGGGGCGATATCGCCGGCGCGGCTCTGGTGTCGGAACTGTCTGCCTGGTGGCTCGTGGAGCCCGAATCCAAGGTCGTCGTCATGCCGGCGGTCGGCCATCGCTACGTCGGCGTCCATATCGCTGCCCGCTGGTGACAAAACCTCCTCTTCGGCGAAGGAGGGCGCGCAAGCCGCGCCTGTTTCACTTTGCGTGGGATGATCCCGTGAATTTCCTTGCGGAGAGTGAAGGATGGTCATATTCGCAGATCATTGCCAGAGGCTCGAGATCGTCGTCGACACCAACAGGGATAGCCGAATCTCCGTGAGCGACCTGTTGGAGTGGTTGCAGTTTCTCTACTACCTGCCCGCGCGATTCGCAACGCTGGCCATCGACAGAAGCTCCACCCTCTCGAAGTTCCTGGACTTGAACTGCGACACCGGGATGCACTGGGGCGGCGCGATCTTCTCTGGTGTTGTCTGGCTGTTGATCTTCGGCTTGATCTCAATGGTCTGGGGCGACAGCTCTGCCAGGAAGCGCGGCGGCGCCGGGAGGTCGTGAAGAGCTACGACCCCGGTTCAGCGCCGCAACGCGCTTGCGCTACTTGCAACTGAAGCTTGCCGCGTCTTCCGGATTGCTGCCGGTGTAGGTCGCCACCTTTGGGTAGGGGCACAGGGGACGCGTCCGGCTGGCAGACCAGCCCGCGGGTATTTCGGCGTTGACCACATTGGCACCTGCGCCTCTGGCCGTCGCCTTCACTGAATCCGGCGGCTTGCCTTGCTCGACCCATGCGATGAGCGGCGAGAGCATGTCGAACTGATCCGTCGCCGGGCCGCCGGCGCAATGGTTCATGCCAGGCACGGGGAAGTAGCGCGCAAAGGCAGACGCATCGCCGCCGTTGTTTGCGCGCAGGCCTTCATACCAATTGGTCGTGTCGTCCGAGGAGAATACCGGGTCGCTGGTGCCGTGGTACACCAGCAGCTTGCTGCCGCGTTCGCGCAGGTTCTTCATCTGCGTCGGATTCGGGGGCGTCATGAACGACATGGAAGACTCGGCGTAGACGCCGCTCGCCGCGTAGATGCTCGGCGCGTCGGTATCCATGTTGAAGGTCAGCGCGAAGTCGATACCGGAAGGCCGGTTCGGGCCCAGGGGCGGCGTGCTGAACACGAAACCCACCGCGCCCGTGTCCAGGACCTGCGAGTTGGCGAACTTCCATTGGCGCCAGTTGGCGCCGTTGATGCCCGCGTCGAATGGGAAAGTGCTGTAGATCGCGGTGCCGGTGCTGTTCCGGGCGCCGGCGAAGACGTTCGACAGCGCGGTCTTCTGTGCGTCGGTCAGGCAGGTTCCGTCTCGCGCGCCCGAGCACGAGGGGACATCCGTGGCCAGGTTGAAGGCGGTCCGGCATGTCGGAATGTCGGAGACGATGCCGTCGGTCAATCCATCGAGTGCGTCACAGCGCGCTGCCACGGCCTTGGCGACCGTGTTCAGCTCCACCGGGGTGAATGCGGTTTGCAGATCGGGCTTGCCCTGCGCGGTCAGGCCTGTCGTGACGGTAGCGTATTGCTGCACGCCATAGAGTGCGCGACTGCCGCCTTGGGCAGGTTGAAACCCGGGTCGCCGGCAAGGAAGCCGTCGTACTGATCCGCGTAGCGCGAGGCCGCCACCATGGCGTGCCGGCCGCCGTTGGAGCACCCGCCAAGGTACGAGCGATCGGGCCCGCGACCATAGGCCTTGGTGATCAGGTTCTTGGCCATCGGCGTGAGTTGCGGCACGGCGTTGTAGCCATAGTCCACCCGCGCTTGCGGGTCCAGACCGAAGCTGGGCGTCGGCGCCGAATGGCCGGCATCCGAGCTGATCACGGCGAAACCCATGTGCAAAGCGGTCGAGAGCGGCCCGCCACCGCCGACGCCACCTGTCGCCGTCACCACGCTGCCGTCGAGCCCGCCGTTGGCCTGGTAGAAGAAACGGCCGTTCCAGTCAACCGGCAAGCGCATCTCGAAGCCGATGGCGTAGGTCTGCCCGTCGACGGGGCCGGTGCGTTCGTTCATCTTGCCTTTGACAAGGCAATGGGCAGGCACTTGCGTGCTGATGCCTGCGACGGTCAGGGCGCCGGCTGCCACGGGTGCCACGGGTGCCACGGAGGTGTAGACGGTGCCGGGCCGGGCAGCCTTGGCCGCGAGGTCGTCGCAGTACAGAAGCTTGCCGGGCTGGGCCTCCGTCGTTGCCGGGGGCAGCACGAAGCCGCCGCCGCCTCCCCCTCCGCACGCTGCGAGGACCGCCTCTGTACCGATCAGCAGCGTCGTCGGTCGAAGGGCCGGTAGATTTGCACCATGGTCGATCTCCTGGTGAATTGGCCTGTGGTGGGTCAATACGATTATCGAAGATAACCAATATAGGTTTTTATCGAAATCAAAACGGTTAGTGCGAACCCGAGCAGAGCGCGGGAGTCCTGATCGATCGAGCAGAAAAAAGGCCGCTGATGCGGCCTTGCTTGTCTGCTACGCACTTCAGGCGTCGCCCGGAGCCTCGTTCTCGTCGAACAGGGCGTGGTGAGAACCCGCAATGGCGGAAACGACGCCCACGGCACTCGCACGGACCAGTTCCTGTCGCAAAGCCGCTTCCAGCAACCGGCGCGCGGTGTCCGGTCGGTCGTGGTCATACTCTTCGTCCAACTCGCAGTGCAGGTAATAGTCGACGCGGGCCATCAACCGCTCTACCGACGCTGCAAGGTCTGTCTCGTTCATCTTCCGCTCCTCCGAATTCTGTCGTGCGGAATGGACCTTAGCTTGATCCGTACTTTTACCTCTAGGGACTCACCCCCAGCTTCGCTGTATTGGATGAGTTTGTGCATTATCCATCGGCCTGACGATCGACATTCTCCGCTTGTCGTGGTAGTCCAACAACGCGTCATGGATATGCTTGGGACGGCCTCAGCGCAGGCGAAGGCGATTCCACACACCGCCGATGCGCGACGGCCGCGCCGCCGCCTCGACGCGCGGCTCGCTGCCTGATGCCGGTGGCAGCAGGTGTCGCAGGGTCTGCGCCACCTGTACGCAATCCTTGATGTGAAGTTCGCCCAACGCGCGCATGGCGGCGTAGCTCAGCGTGGCGGAGATCGCCTGGCCGACGATCGGCACGTACTTGGCGGCTTGCTTGGTCGTCAGCTTCACCCCGGCGTGTCGCGCCAGCTTGATCAGCAACTCGCGCGTGACCAGCCTGCCCACCAGAAGCGCGCCCACGGTAGCGGCCGCCTTTCGTATACGCTCCCTTTCGGACGGCGCAAGCTTGTCAACTTGCGTCACAGAGAGTCCGAATTCGGCGCTGATCTGCGGAATCACGCGCGCGAGCAAGGCCGCGTCGGCGGCCCAGTCGATGCCCGGAATGGGAACCGCGCCCACCGCAGCAGCCATCAGCGCCTTCCGGCCGAGAAGACGTCGGCTGCGCCGAATGGCCGCGATGAGTTCCGGATCCCCTTGGGAGAGTTCGATGGCGGAGGGCATGCCGCTGAATTATCAGACGGCGAGCGATTCCAGCTTGTCGGACAAGGCCAGCCAGCGCTCTTCGAGCTGGGCGATTTCGTCGTTCAGCGTCTTCAGGCGCCTTCCTGCTTCGGCGATGTCCGGGGCAGCCAGCGGTTGCGCCAGTCGTTCTTCGAGTGACGCTTTCTCGCTCGCAGCTGCAGCCAGGTGTTGATCGATCTGCGCGAGTTCTCGTTTGATCGGCTTGGCCTGTTCGCTGCGCTGCTGGCGGTCCTGGGCGTCCTGCTTGCGCTGGTTCTTGCCTGATGGCGCAGGCTCCGTCGGGACGGGTGCCGGTGCGCTGGCAACCGGTGGCGGCGGTGTCGCCATCTCAGCTGCCGCTGTGGCTGCATCGCGCGTGGCGATCTTGGCTTCCTCGCGCAAGCGCTTGGCTTCGTCGAGCAGATAGCGCTGGTAGTCGTCCAGGTCGCCGTCGAAATCGCCAACTACGCCGCGGCCGACCAGCCAGAACTCGTCGCACACGGAGCGCAGCAATGCGCGGTCGTGGCTTACCAGCATCAGGGTGCCTTCGAACTCGTTGAGCGCCACCGCAAGTGCCTCGCGCGTGGCGAGGTCCAGGTGGTTGGTGGGTTCGTCAAGCAGCAGCAGGTTGGGGCGCTGCCAGACCATCATCGCGAGCACTAGGCGGGCCTTTTCGCCGCCGCTCATGGTGCCGACGGGTTGCTTCACCATGTCGCCGCTGAAGTTGAAGCTGCCCAGATACCCGCGCAGGTCCTGCTCGCCCGTGCGCTCCTTGACGGTGGAACCCAGTTCGCGCGCCATGCGGACCATGTGCTCGAGAGGGGTGTCCTGTGGACGCAGAACGTCGAGTTCCTGCTGCGCGAAGTAGCCGATGTTGAGGCCCTTGCCTTCGGTGACCGTTCCGGCCAGCGCGCCCATTTCGCGCGCAATTGTTTTGACCAGCGTCGATTTGCCCTGGCCGTTGGCGCCCAGGATCCCGATGCGCTGTCCGGCCAGCACCGAGCGGTTGACGCCACGCAGGATGGTCTTGGGCGGCTCGTCTTCCATGCGGTAGCCAAAGCTTGCATCGCTGATCGACAGCATGGGATTCGGGATATTGCCCGGCTCCTTGAACTCGAAGCTGAAATCGGCTTCGGCGAGCAGCGGCGCGACCTTCTCCATGCGTTCCAGCGCCTTGACCCGGCTTTGCGCCTGCTTGGCTTTGCTGGCCTTGGCCTTGAAGCGATCGATGAACTTCTGCAGGTGCGCGATCTTGTCTTGCTGCTTGGCGAATGCGGACTGCTGCAGTTCCATCTGCTGCGCGCGCAGTATCTCGAAAGCGCTGTAGTTGCCGCCGTAGCGCGTGAGCTTGGCATGCTCGATGTGCAGCGTCACGTCGGTCACGGCGTCGAGGAATTCGCGGTCATGGCTGATCACGATCATCGTGCCGGCGTACTTCTGCAGCCAGGCTTCGAGCCAGACGAGGGCGTCCAAGTCCAGGTGGTTGGTGGGTTCGTCGAGCAGCAGCAGGTCGCTCGGGCACATCAGTGCGCGCGCGAGTTGCAGGCGCATGCGCCAGCCGCCGGAGAAGCTGTTGACGGGCTGGTCGAGTTCATGTGCCTTGAAACCGAGCCCGAGGATCAGCGCCTGTGCCCGAGGCACCGCATCGTGTTCGCCCGCGTCGGCCAGGTCGGTGTAGGCGTGGGCGAGGTCCATGCCAATGTCATGGTCGTCCGGGGCGGCTTCGTGAGCAGCCTCGACGAGAGCGAGCGCATCGCGCAATTCGACCAGACGCGTGTCGCCGCCGACCACGAAATCGGTCGCGGACTCGTCGGTCTCCGGCATGTTTTGCGCGACTTGCGCCATGCGCCACTGCTTCGGCAGCGAGAAGTCGCCACCGTCTTCGTGCAGCGTCCCGTTGAAAAGCGCGAACAGCGTGGACTTGCCCGCGCCATTGCGTCCCACCAGGCCGACTTTTTCGCCGGGATTGATGGTGACGCTGGCGCCGTCGAGCAGCACTTTGGCGCTGCGGCGCAGGATGACGTTCTTGAGAGTGATCATTTCATTGCCCGCCCGTTGGCGGGCATTTCATAGGAGAGATTCGCGGGTGACCAGGAGGACCTGGTCTTCGCCGGCGCTGGTGGCGAGCCACACCACTTCGAGCTTCGGGAAAGCAGCCTGGAAATGCGCGCGCTCGTTGCCGATTTCAAGCACCAGCACGGCGGACTCGCTCATGCGAGCGGGCGCTTCGGCGAGAAGGCGGCGGATGAAATCCATGCCGTCGGTGCCGCCGGCCAGGGCCAGTTCCGGCTCGGCACGGTACTCGGCGGGAAGCGCCGTCATGCTCTGCGCGTTGACGTAGGGCGGGTTGCAAAGGATGAGGTCGTAGGGGCCGTGCACGCCGGCGAGGCCGTCGGATTCGAGCAGCGTGATGCGGTTGTCGAGCTGATGCCGCGTCACGTTGATGGCTGCCACTTCGAGCGCCGTGGTCGACAGGTCTGCCGCATCGACCGCGATGTCCGGATAGGTCATTGCCGCCAGCACCGCAAGGCTGCCGTTGCCGGTGCACAGGTCGAGCACACGGCGCGTGTGCTCACCCAGCCAGGGATCGATGCTGCCATCGGCCAGCAGTTCCGCAATGAAGCTGCGCGGCACGATGGTTCGCTCGTCGACATAGAAGGGGACACCTTGGAGCCAGGCTTCCCTGGTCAGGTAGGCAGCGGGCTTGCGTGTCTCGATGCGCTGGGTGAAGAGTTGGCCGATGCGCGCGGCGTCCGCCGGCGATACCTGGCGGTCGGCGACCCCGTCCAATTCATCAAGCGGCAGGCCAAGGCGCCAGAGCACGAGCCACACGGCCTCGTCGAAAGCGTTGTCGGTACCATGGCCAAAGGCAACGCCCGCTTCGGCCAGCTGCTTGGCGCCGGCCTCGATCAGTTCGATGACAGTGCTCATACCAGGAGCAGCGCTTCAAGCCTGTCCAGCGTGCGGCGATAGATGTTCTTGAGCGGCTCGATCTCGGCAACCGCAATGTGTTCGTCGATCTTGTGGATGCTCGCGTTCACGGGGCCCAGTTCAACCACTTGCTTGCAGATCTTCGCGATGAATCGTGCGTCGCTGGTGCCGCCGCTGGTCGACAGCTCGGTCTCGATGCCGGTCTCGTCGCGGATGGATTGCTGCACCGCTTCGACCAGTTCGCCCGGCTTCGTGAGGAAGGGCAGTCCGCCGACGGTCCATGTGAGCGTGTAATCGACGCCATGGCTGTCGAGCACGGCGTGCACGCGCTGCTGCAGCGATTCGGGCGTTGATTCGGTCGAAAAGCGGAAGTTGAAGTCGAGCACCGCTGCGCTTGGGATCACGTTGCTCGCCCCAGTCCCGGCGTGGATGTTGCTGATTTGCCAGCTTGTCGGCTGGAAATGGTCATTGCCGGCATCCCAGCCGCCGCACGCGTTGATTGCGACCAGTTCGGCCAGTGCGGGCGCGAGCAAATGCACCGGGTTCTTCGCCAGGTGCGGATAGGCGATGTGGCCCTGCACACCCTGGACGGTCAGCTTGCCGCTCATGGTGCCGCGCCGGCCGTTCTTGATCATGTCGCCGCAGCGCTCGACGGCCGTCGGCTCGCCGACGATGCAGTAGTCGATCCGCTCGCCGCGCGCGGCCAGTGTGTTGCAGACCACGACAGTGCCGTCGACGCCGGGGCCTTCCTCGTCGCTCGTGAGAAGGAGGGCGAGGGTCAGGCGCGGATCCGGCTTCGCCGCCAGGAATTCCTCGATCGCGACGACGAAGGCGGCCAGCGAGGTCTTCATGTCGCAAGCACCGCGGCCATAGAGCTTGCCGTCGCGGTGGGTGGGTGTGAAGGGGTGGCTGGTCCACTGTTCGAGTGGCCCGGTGGGCACCACGTCGGTGTGGCCTGCAAAAACCAGGGTCCGGCCTGCGCCGTTGGGGGCGGTACCGGGCCGGACTGCCCATAGATTGGTCACCCGAAAGTCGGTCGGGCCGCTTTCGATGGTCTCGAGCCTGAATCCGAGCCGCGCCAGCCGTTCGCCGAGGATCTCCTGGCACCCCGCGTCGTCGGGAGTGACCGAGGGGCGGGAGATCAGTTGTTCGGCAAGCTGGAGCGTTCGGGACATCGAAAGGGCAAATGGTTCACAAACGCACGTCGAGCGTGATGTCCGTGAAGGTGGGTTCCTCGACCTGGTCGAGGAGGGAGCGTTCTTCGCTGCGGGTCTGCGGCGCCTTGCGGTTCTGCAGGCGCCACATCAGGTTGGTCGGCGAGTCGGCCTGCGCCAAGCCTTCCTCGCGGGTGACCAGATTTTCGGTGATCAGGCGGGCTATGTCTTCTTCGAAGGTTTGAGACCCTTCAGCCATGGACTGTTCCATGGCGTCCTTGACGGCCGAGAAGTCGCCCTTGCCGATGTGCTCCGCGACCAGCGCGGTGTTCAGCAGCACTTCGAGCGCCGGAACGCGAGCGCCGTTGGGCGTGCGCAGCAGGCGCTGGGCGACGACGGCGCGCAGGGCGCCGCCGAGATCGCCCAGCAGCGTGGGGCGCACTTCCACTGGGTAGAAGCTCAGGATGCGGTTCAGCGCCCGGTAGCTGTTGTTGGCGTGCAGCGTGGCCACGCAAAGATGACCCGACTGCGCGTAGGCGATTGCGGCGGTCATCGTTTCGCGATCGCGGATTTCGCCGATCTGGATCACGTCGGGCGCCTGGCGCAGTGCGTTCTTGAGCGCGATCTGGAGCGATTGCGTGTCGCTGCCCACGTCACGCTGGTTCACCATCGACTTCTTGTTGGTGAAGGTGAATTCGATCGGTTCTTCGACCGTGAGGATGTGGCCGGTCGCGTTTTCGTTGCGGTAGTCGAGCATCGAGGCCAGCGTCGTGCTCTTGCCGGCACCGGTGGAGCCGACCATCAGGATGAGCCCGCGCTTCTCCATCACGAGCGTCTTGAGGATTTCGGGCAGGTTCAGGTCCTCGAAGGACGGGATGACCGAGGCGATGTGCCGTACCACCACCGCATAGCTGCCGCGCTGGCGCATGGCGCTGATGCGGAAGTTGCCGGCGCCGTCGAGGCCGATGGCCATGTTGAGCTCGCCGGTGCGTTCCAGCTCGGCGATGCGGTCCGCATGCACGACTTCGGACAGCAGGCTCAGAGGCGCCTCGGGCGGCAGCACCTGGGCGTTGATCGGCATGCAATTGCCATTGATGCGAATCAGCGCTGGGCAGTTCGCCGATAAATAGATGTCGGAAGCCTTGCGTTCGGCCATCAGGCGAAGAATTCGCTCCATCGTGTTCATCGGCATTTCTCCTCAGTGTGGTTATGAAACGGGCATCCACCGTGCCGCCCCCTCAGGCGGCCGGCTTCCTTTTAGTCGCGTAGCAGGTCGTTCAGCGAGGTCTTGGCGCGGGTTTGAGCGTCGACACGCTTCACGATGATGGCGGCGTACAGGCTGTACTTGCCGTTGTCCTTGGGCAGCGTGCCGCTGATGACGACCGAGCCCGACGGCACGCGGCCGTAGCTGACTTCGCCAGTCGTGCGGTCGTAGATCGGCGTGCTCTGGCCGATGTACACGCCCATCGACAGCACGGAGTTCTCTTCGATCACCACGCCTTCGACCACTTCGGAGCGGGCGCCGATGAAGCAATTGTCCTCGATGATGGTCGGGCCAGCCTGCAGGGGTTCCAGCACGCCGCCGATGCCGACGCCACCCGACAGGTGCACGTTGGCGCCGATCTGCGCGCAGGAACCGACGGTGGCCCAGGTGTCGACCATGGTGCCTTCGCCGACGTAGGCGCCGATGTTCACGTAGGAGGGCATCAGGATCGCGCCCTTGGCGATGTAGCTGCCGCGACGCGCCACGGCCGGCGGCACGATGCGCACGCCGGCCTCCTTCAGTTCGCCGGCCGACAGGTGCGAGAACTTGGTCGGCACCTTGTCGTAGAAGCCCAGCGAGCCGGCTTGCATCTGCTCGTTGTCCTTGAGGCGGAACGACAGCAGCACGGCCTTCTTGATCCACTGGTGCACGGTCCACTGGCCCACGCTCTCGCGGGTGGCCACGCGCAGGTGGCCGTTGTTGAGCTCGGCGATCACGTGATCGACGGCATCGCGGACTTCCTTCGGAGCGCTGGTAGCGGAGATGTTGGCGCGGTCTTCCCACGCGGCGTCGATGGTCTGCTGGAGTTGTTGGGTCATGGAAAAGCTCAGTTCTGGATGAAGTTCACGATGCGTTGCGCGGCCTCGGTGCATTCAGCCGTGTCGGCGACCAGCGCCATCCGGATGCGCCCGCGGCCCGGATTGGCGCCGGCCACGTCGCGGGCGAGGTAGCTGCCGGGCAGCACCGTCACATTGTATTGAGCGTAGAGCGCGCGGGCGAAGGCCTGGTCGTCGCCGTTCCACGATGCCGGCACGCCGGCCCAGAGGTAGAAGCTGGCGTCGGGCAGGCGAACGTCGAGCACGGGTTCGAGCAAGGGCGTGACGGCGGCGAACTTGGCGCGGTACTGGGCGCGGTTCTCGACCACGTGGGCCTCGTCGTTCCAAGCCGCGATGCTGGCGGCGGCGACGGTGCCACTCATGGCGCTGCCGTGGTACGTGCGATAGAGCAGGAAGGACTTGATGATCGCCGCATCGCCTGCCACGAAGCCGCTGCGCAGGCCCGGTACGTTGCTGCGCTTGGACAGCGAGGTCAAGGCGATGAGGTTGCGGAAGTCGCTGCGGCCCAGTTTCGCCGCGGCTTCAAGTCCGCCGAGCGGCGGTTCGTCGCGGAAATAGATCTCGCTGTAGCACTCGTCGGCCGCGATCACGAAGCCGTAGCGGTCCGACAGCGCAAAGAGCTTCTGCCACTCGTCCAGCGGCATCACAGCCCCGGTCGGATTGCCCGGTGAGCATACGAAGACGAGCTGGGTGCGCGCCCAGACCTCTGCGGGCACGCTGTCCCAGTCGACCGCAAAGTTGCGCGCGGCAACGCTGGGCACGTAGTACGGCTCGGCGCCCGACAGAAAGGCCGCGCCTTCGTAGATTTGATAGAAGGGATTGGGCGACAGCACCACGGGCGTCGGCGACTTGCTGGAATCGATCACCGTCTGCGCCAGGGCGAACAGGGCCTCGCGCGATCCGTTGACCGGCAGCACCTGCGTGGCCGCATCCAGCGCCAGGCCGTAGCGCCGCTGCAGCCAGCCCGTGAACGACTCGCGCAGCTTGATTTCGCCGGCCGTGGCCGGATAGACCGCGAGCGCACCGAGGCTGCTCGACAGCGCTTCCTTGATGAACGCGGGAGTGGGGTGCTTGGGCTCACCGATGCCCAGGCTGATGGGGGCGAATTCGGGGTTCGGCGTGACGCCCGCGAAGAGTTGGCGGAGGCGCTCGAAGGGGTAAGGCTGCAGTTTGGCGAGCAGGGGATTCATGGGCAGGGATTATCGGGGTCTGGGCGCGAGCGCCAGCAGGCGGTCATAGGCGTCGGGGTCGGCTTCCCGCAGCCTGGCGAGCGCCGAAGCCGCCGCATCCGCGATCTCGGCACGGCTTTGCTTCTTGGCGGCCTCGATCTTGTCGTAGGCCCCCTGGAGCTTGTCGAGCGATTTGGCGCCCTGGGCCGGGGTGACCGTCCTGGATTGCTTGTCGGCCAGCAGCACCTCCGTGATCCAGCCGATCTGTCGCCCGTAGCTGGCGACCTCGAAAGCCTTCTTCTCCAGTGCGCCATTGCCCGCCGAGGGGGGAATTCCCGCGAAGAACCAGCTCGTATCCGGCTCGATCTGCTGCGCCACGCTGCCGCTGAACGGAAAGTGCAACGTCGGGGACCAGAACCAGAGCCATGGAAACATCGCGTTCTCCTCGGGGTGATGTGCGCCGCGTGAGCTAGAGCTTCTTGACCAGCACCTGGCTCTTGCGGTCCCAGTTGTACTTGCGCTTGCGCGCCTCGGGCAGCCAGTCCGGATTGACCTGCTGGAAGCCACGTTTCAGGAACCAGTGCATGGTGCGCGTCGTCAGCACGAAGATGCTCTCCAGGCCCTGGGCCTTGGCGCGCTGTTCGATGCGCTTCAGGATGCGTTCGCCGTCGCCCTGCGCCTGCGATTGGGGCGACACGGTCAACGCCGCCATCTCGGCCGTCTTCGCTTCCGGGTAAGGGTAGAGCGCCGCGCAGCCGAAGATCACGCCGTCGTGCTCGATCACCGTGTACTGGCCGACGTCGCGCTCGATCTCGGTGCGGCTGCGCTTCACCAGCGTGCCGTCGCGCTCGAAGGGTTCGATGAGCTGCAGAATGCCGCCGATGTCGTCCGCCGTCGCTTCGCGCAGCGATTCGAGCTTCTCGTCGATCACCATGGTGCCGATGCCGTCGTGCACGTACACCTCCAGCAGCAGCGAGCCGTCCACGCTGAACGGCAGGATGTGGTTGCGCTCGACCCCCGCCTCACAGGCCTTCACGCAATGCTGCAGATAGAAGGCAGTGTCCGTCGGCCGCTGCGGTGGCGAGAGCGAGGCCAGAAGCTTTTTCGCGGTGTCGAGCGGCAGCTCGGTATCGATCGGGTTGTCCTCGCTGACCGGCAAACTGGTGTCGAGCGGAATCCCGGGAATCTCGGACAGGAAGATCAGCTTGTCGGCCTGGATCGAGATCGCCACGCTGGTCGCGACCTCTTCCATCGTCAGGTTGAAGGCCTCGCCGGTGGGCGAGAAGCCGAAGGGCGACATCAGCACCATCGCGCCGAAATCCAGCGCGCGGCGAATGCCCGCCGCATCGACCTTGCGCACCAGCCCCGAATGCTGGAAGTCGACGCCGTCGACCACGCCGACGGGCCGCGCGGTGATGAAGTTGCCAGAGATGACGCGAATCGTGGAACCGGCCATCGGCGTGTTCGGCAGACCCTGGCTGAAAGCGGCCTCGATCTCGTAGCGCAACTGGCCGGCAGCCTCCTGCGCGCAGTCCAGCGCCACCTCGTCGGTGATGCGCATGCCGTGGGAGTACCTTGCCTCGTGGCCCTTGGCGCGCAACTGCTCGTTGACCTGCGGACGGAATCCGTGCACCAGCACCACCTTGACGCCCATGCTCTGGATCAGTGCCAGGTCCTGGGCGATGTTTTGCAGCTTGCCGGCCGCGATCGCCTCGCCGGCCATCGCGACCACGAAGGTCTTGCCGCGATGCATGTGGATGTAGGGCGCCACCGAGCGAAACCAGGGGACGAAGGTGAAGTTGAAGACGGTGGACATTGGCGGGGTAGGGGAGGCGGAAAGGCCGGGCGCAAGATAATCGGCGATTTTCCCCGAACTGCCCGCCTTGTCTTCGTCTCCACTTCGAATCGAGTTCCCCGAATCCCTGCCGGTGTCGGCCCGGCGCGACGAAATCATGGCCGCCATCGATGCGAACCAGGTCGTGATCGTCTGTGGGGAGACCGGTTCGGGCAAGACCACGCAGCTGCCCAAGATCGCCCTGGCGCTGGGGCGCGGCAAGCTCAACGCCCCGCCGGGCAAGGGTCGGCTGATCGGTCATACCCAGCCGCGCCGCATTGCGGCGTCGTCGGTGGCCAAGCGCATCGCGGAGGAACTGAAGACGCCGCTGGGCGATGTGGTCGGCTTCAAGGTGCGATTCCAAGACCGGCTGTCGCGCGATGCCTCGGTCAAACTGATGACCGACGGCATTCTCCTGGCGGAGACACAGACGGATCCACTCCTCAAGGCCTACGACACGCTCATCATCGACGAGGCGCACGAGCGCTCGCTGAACATCGACTTCCTCCTGGGCTACCTGCGAGAGATCCTGCCGCGCCGGCCGGACCTGAAGGTGATCGTGACCTCGGCGACGATCGATGCGGATCGCTTCGCGCAGCATTTCGCATCCATAAAGGGGCCGGCGCCCGTCATCATGGTGTCGGGCCGGACGTTTCCGGTCGAGCAGCGCTACAGGCCCTTCGAGGAATCACGCGACTACGACCTCAACGACGCCATCGCCGACGGCGTGGACGAACTCTGGCGCGATCCGCACAACGCGGGCGACATCCTGATCTTCCTGCCCGGCGAGCGTGAGATCCGGGAAGCGGCCGATCATCTGCGCAAGCACCTGAGCCACCAGCCCCTGATGCGCAGTGCCGAAGTGCTGCCGCTGTTCGCGCGCCTGTCTCAGGCCGAGCAGGACCGCATCTTCGACGGCCACACGGGCCGCCGCATCGTGCTGGCCACCAACGTCGCCGAAACCTCGCTCACCGTGCCGGGCATCCGCTATGTCATCGACGCCGGCACCGCGCGGGTCAAGCGCTACAGCTTCCGCAGCAAGGTGGAGCAGCTGCTGGTCGAGTCGATCAGCCAGGCGGCGGCCAACCAGCGTGCGGGACGTTGCGGCCGGGTGGCCAACGGCATCTGCATCCGGCTTTACGACGAGAAGGACTTCGAGGGCCGGCCACGGTTCACCGATCCGGAGATCCTGCGCTCCTCGCTCGCGGGCGTGATCCTGCGGATGAAGTCGCTGCACCTGGGTGACGTGGAGCGCTTTCCTTTTCTCGAAGCGCCGCAGCGGCGTGCGATCGCCGATGGCTATCAACTGCTGAACGAGCTGGGCGCGGTGGACGACGCGAACGAACTCACACCGACGGGCGTCGAGCTGTCCAAACTGCCGCTCGATCCGCGCGTCGGCCGGATGATCCTGGAGGCTCGCACGCGTGGTGCGCTCGAAGAGGTGCTGGTGATCGCCAGCGCCCTGTCCGTGCAGGATGTTCGCGATCGGCCCATGGACGCGCAGCAGCAGGCTGACCAGGCGCATTCGAAGTTCGATGACGAGAAGAGCGAGTTCAGCGGATATCTGCGGCTTTGGAAATGGATTCACGACGCGCGCGGCGGGCACGGCGACAGCCACAAGCTCAGCAACCGTCAATACGAACAGCTGCTGCGCCAGAACTTCGTCAACATCCGTCGCGTGCGCGAATGGCGTGACATCCACTCGCAGTTGCTCACCGTCGTCACGGAACACAAGTGGCGCATCAACGCCGAGCCCGCGGGCTACGAGCCGTTGCACCTCTCCATGCTCTCGGGCCTGCTCGGCAATGTCGGCTGGAAGCTCGAGGACGACGAGGCCTACCTCGGCGCGCGCGGCATCAAGTTCTACCGCCATCCGGGCGCGCATCTGAAGAAGAAGCCGGGCCGATGGATCGTCTGCGCCGAGTTGGTCGAAACCACGCGCCTGTTCGGCCGCGGCATCGCGAACATCGAGCCGCAGTGGCTCGAACAAGTCGCCGGGCACCTGCTCAAGAAGCAGTTGCTCGATCCGCACTGGGAGAAGAAGGGCGCTCAGGTCGCGGCGCTGGAGCGCGCGACGCTCTACGGCCTTGTGGTGTACAGCGGGCGGCGCGTCGACTTCAGCAAGGTCGACCCTGTCGCTGCGCGCGAGATCTTCATTCGGGAAGCGCTCGTCGGCGGCCAGTGGGAAAGCAAGCTGCCTTTTCTCGCAGCCAATCGCAAGCTCGTGCGGGAGGTCGAGGGCCTGGAGCACAAGTCGCGGCGGCAGGACGTGCTGGTCGACGACGAACTGATCTACGCCTTCTACGACGCCCAGCTGCCGCCGGATGTCGCAAGCGGCATCACCTTCGAGAACTGGTACCGCCAGGAGTCGAAGGCGCAGCTGCGCCTGCTTTACCTGACGCGCGACGAACTGATGCGGCACCAGGCGGCCGGCATCACGACGCAATCGTTCCCGCCGACCCTGCGGCTGGGCGGTGTCGATTGCGCGGCGACATACCTCCACGAGCCGGGCGACGCGAAAGATGGTCTGACGGTCACCGTCCCGCTCTTTGTCTTGAATCAGGTCAGCGAAGAACGCTGTGAATGGCTGGTGACCGGCATGCTGAAGGACAAAGTGCAGGCCCTGCTCAAGAGCCTGCCGCAGAAGCCGCGAGCCCGACTGGTGCCCTTGCCCGAATCGGCCGCTCGCCTGAGCGAGCTGCTTGCGGCGCCGGAAGTCTTCGGCCACGGCTCGCTCACCGACGCCTTGCTTAAGCGCGTGCGCGACCAGACCAGCCTCGATGTGAAGCGTGCCGACTTCAAACTCGACATGCTGCCGCCGCATCTGTTCATGAACCTGCGCGTGGTGGATGAACACGGCCGCCAGCTCGGCATGGGGCGCAACCTCGGCGCCTTGAAGGCGGAGTTGGGCGCGCAGGCGCGCGGTGCGTTCCAGGCGCTGGCGGGGCTCAACGTCAAGGCGTCCGCGAAGCCCGCGGCAACCGAATCCGCAGGTGCGGGAGCGCAGTCATCGGTGAAGGCCCCGTCGGACGAGCCCGCGACGCCATCATTGCCTGCCGGCCAACGCTACACCGCCTGGACCTTTGGCGAACTCCCGGAATTGATGGAGGTCCGGCGCGGCGCGCAATCGCTGATCGGCTTTCCGGCGCTGCTGGACGGTGGCGATGCGGTCACGATCGAAGTGTTCGACGAGCCCGCCGTTGCGGCCGCGAAGCACCGAAGCGGCTTGCGGCGGCTCTTCGCGCTGCAACTCAAGGATGCCCTCAAGTACCTCGAGAAGAACATCCCGGATCTGCAGAAGATGGCCGTCGCGTACATGCCGCTCGGCACCGCCGAGGAACTCCGTGCGCAGGTCATCGACGTGGCGCTGGAGCGCGCCTTCCTGCAGGAACCGCTGCCGTCCGATGAACCGGGCTTCAAGCGTCGCGTGGAGGAAGGCCGCGGCCGGCTCACGCTGATCGCGAACGAGGTCGCGCGGCTGGCCGGCATGATCCTCACCGAGTACACGCAGGCAGCGCGCAAGATCAAGGACACCAAGGTTCAGCCCACGGCCACCGCCGATGCCGCGCAGCAGCTGCAGCGATTGATGGGCAAGCGCTTCATCGCCGACACGCCATGGCCACGCCTGCAGCATTTCGCGCGCTATCTCAAGGCGATCACGTTGCGGCTCGACAAGCTTCGCGGCGACCCTGCGCGCGATGCGCAGCGCCTGGCGGAGCTTCGCCCGCAGGAGCAGCGCTACTGGCGCCTGCTGGCCGAACGCAAAGGTGCGGTGGACGAGCGGATGAGCGAGTTCCGTTGGCTGCTGGAAGAGTTGCGTGTGAGCTTCTTCGCGCAGGAACTGCGCACGCCGCAGCCGGTCAGCGTCAAGCGGCTCGACAAGCTCTGGGTGCAACTCGAAAGCTGAGGAGCGGCTTTGGCTCGCAGACGAAAAAAAGCCCGCGGAGGCGGGCTTTTTCATTGGGAGCGCGGAAGGCGCTTGTATCTATATCCGCCCCATGAGAAGCAGCACGATCACGACCAGCAGCACCAGGCCAAGGCCGCCGCTCGGACCATAGCCCCAGCCGCGACTGTAGCCCCAACTCGGCAGTGCGCCCACCAGCAGCAGGATGAGGACGATCAGCAGAATCAACGAGAGAGACATGGACTTCTCCTAGCGCGAAATGTTTCGAGGAGTCCATGGTCGGTGCCGCGCGTCGAGTCCAGCGCCGGAAGGGGCCCCCTCCGACGGTCAGGACTCTCCTACCATTCGTGTCAGAGTCGCGCCAGTCGGTCGATGGCCGTTTGCAGGGTTTCGTCCTTCTTGGCGAAACAGAAGCGCACCACGCGCTGGTCGAATCCGTCGCCGTAGAAGGCCGACAACGGAATGGCCGCAACGCCGATCTCGCTCGTCAGCCATTGGCAGAAATCGGACTCGCCCAGGTCGCTCACCTCGCTGATGTCGACGCACTGGAAGTAGGTGCCGCCGCTAGGCAAGAGCTTGAGTCGCGTCTTCGCGAGGCCCGCCGCGAACAGGTCACGCTTGCGCTGATAGAAGGTGGGCAGTTCGAGGTAAGGCGCCGGATCGGCCATGTAGCTCGCGAGTGCGTGCTGCATCGGCGTGTTGACGGTAAACACGTTGAACTGGTGCACCTTGCGAAACTCGGCCGTGAGTGCAGCCGGCGCGGCCACGTAGCCGACCTTCCAGCCGGTCACGTGATAGGTCTTGCCGAAGCTGCTCACGATGAAGCTTCGCGCAGCCAGCCCGGGAAATCGCGAGGCGCTTTCGTGGCGCGCGCCGGTGTAGACCATGTGCTCGTAGACCTCGTCGCTGATCACCAGCACGTCGGTAGGTGCGAGCAACTCTTCGAGCTGGCGCATCTCGGCCTCGGTCCACACGGTCGCGCTCGGATTGTGCGGCGTATTGACGATGATCGCGCGGGTGCGCGGCGTGATGGCGGCTGCGATCTTGCCGAAGTCCGGGCGGAACGTACCGGGCGTCAGCGGCACGCGCACCACAGTGCCACCGGCCAGGTCGATGTTGGGCACGTAGCTGTCATAGCAGGGCTCCAGCACGATGACCTCGTCTCCCGGACGCACCACCGCAAGGATCGCTGTGATGATCGCCTGCGTGGCACCCGCCGTGACGGTGATCTCGCTCTGCGCGTCGTAGCTGTACCCGTACAGCGTCGAGATCTTCGAAGCCACCGCCTCGCGCAACGAGAGGATGCCGGGCATCGGCGGGTACTGGTTGTGGCCTGCCGCCATCGCGTCGGTCACGGCCTGCAGCAGCTTCGGGTCGCAGCCGAAATCCGGAAAGCCTTGGCCGAGGTTCACCGCATTCTTCTCGGTGGCCAGCGCCGACATGACGGTGAAGATGGTCGTGCCGACGGCGGGCAGCTTGGTCTGGATGTCGGGGGTACGGGCGGTCACGGTGCTCACAGTTCGTAATCCTGGTTGTGACCGCTCAAGGCCTTGGCGATCAGGTTGCGGTCGAGCCGATCCGAGAGCAGCTCGGCGAATTTGAAGACGAAGTTGCGCAGGTAGGCGCTGCGCTTGAACGCCACGCGCGCGATGTTGACGCCGAAGATATGCCCCATCGGGCGCACGATCAGATCGGCGTTGGAGTCGTCGCGCACTGCCATCTCGGCCACGATGCCGACGCCGAGCCCGAGCCGCACGTAGGTCTTGATGACGTCGGAGTCGATAGCTTCCAGCGCAATCCGCGGCGTGAGCTTCTTCTGCGCAAAGGCATGGTCGATGCGCGTGCGGCCGGTGAACGACGGGTGGTACGTGATGATCGGCTCGCTGGCCAGATCTTCGAGCGAGATGCGCTCCTTCTCGGCGAGCGGGTGGCCCTTGGGCAGCACCAGCACGTGCTGCCACTCGTAGCAGGGCATCGTCACGAGTTCGGTGTAGTCGGCGAGCGATTCGGTGGCGATGCCGATCTCCGCGATCTCGTCGATGACCATGCGAGCGACCTGATCGGGCGAACCCTGGTGCAGGCTGACGTTTACCTTCGGATAGGCCTCGCGCAGCTTTGCCACGGGCACCGGCAACACGTAGCGCGCTTGCGTGTGGGTGGTCGCGATGGAGAGCGTGCCGCTGTCTTGCGCGCTGAACTGTTCGCCGATCCGCTTCAGGTTGCCGACCTCGCGCATGATCAGTTCGATGCTGGCGAGCACGTGCTGGCCGGGTTCGGTCACGCGCTTGAGGCGCTTGCCATGCCGGGCGAAGATTTCCACGCCCAGTTCTTCCTCGAGTTCGATGATGGCCTTGGAGACGCCCGGTTGCGAGGTGTGCAGCGCCTTGGCTGCCTCGGTCAGGTTCAGGTTGCGCCGAACCGCCTCCTGGACAAACTTGAACTGGTGAAGATTCATAACAGATTCCGTCTTATTTCGGCATTCATTATGCCTTCGGAGTCTATGAAAATCACCGGGAGATCAGGATTCCAACGCCTTTCTTGCCAGCAGTTCGATCACCTCGGGCTCTTCGCCCACCGCCCGCGTCAGCGAAAAGTCGACCGTCGGATGCAATGCACGCAACTCGTCCAGCAGGCGGGGCAGGTCCTCGCGCACATGCTTGCCCATGCCGAGGAAGAGCGGCACGACCCGGATCGCACCCGCGCCGTCTGCGATCAGCCGGGCGGTCGCCGTGCGCAGGTCGGGCTCGATCAGTTCTAGGTAGGCGCAAACGACCTTGACCGAAGGACCCAATTCAGCGACCCGCCGGGCGACTGCCTCCACCGGCGCGCGCCATCGCTCGTCGCGCGATCCGTGCGCAAAAAGAACGATGCCTTGCAGCGCAGCCATGGAATTAGCGCCGCAGCACCAGCCAGCTGAACGCTGCCAGCGACATCACCGAATAGATCAGGCCGGGTGCGGCCGCCGTTATCCACGGCCACCAGTTGCCGAGGTTGCCCAGGTAGCCGAAGACGTTGTTCAGCAGGAAGAAGCTGATGCCGATCATCACGCCCCCGAACACATAGGTCGTGATTCCGGACTGACGGAAATGCAGGTACGCAAAGGGCAGCGCAAGCACGACCATCACCAGGCACGACAGCGGGTAGAACACCTTGCGCCAGAACTCGATCTCATAGCGCTGCGCGGTCTGGCCGTTGGCTTCGAGGTGGCGTATGTATTCGAACAGGTCGAGCGTGCGCATGCGATCCGGACGGAGCAGGGCAACCGACACCATTTCAGTGGTCAGCGAGGTCGGCCACTCCAGCATGGGAATCTTGGTCGTGACGATGCGGGGTTCGCCGGGGCCGCGCGTGTCGTACTCCTGGCGCTCCACGTCGACCAGCGTCCAGTGGCCGTCGTCGGTGTGAGCGGAGGCAGCTGCCACCTGCGACAGGATGAAGCCGTTCGGTCCGAACTCGAGGATGCGCGGATCCTTCAGCATGCCATTGCGCGACATGGTGGCGACGTTGACCGCGTAGGAGTTTTCGCCTTGCCTCTCCTTCAGCCAGGCCCCCGTGTTCCCGACGAAGGAGTAGACGTTCTGAAAGCGTGCCTTGAGCAACTGGGCTGTCCGGTCCGAGGCCGGTGCGATGTAGTCGCCGATAGCAAACGTCAGCACCACGAAGCCGAGCCCCAGCAACAGCAGCGTCCGCAATGCGCGCCAGGGGCCGAGACCGCTGGTGCGCAGGATCGTGTATTCGGAACTCTGCGCAAGTCTCGCCATCACGAAGATGGTGCCGATCAGCACCGCGATCGGCAACAGTTCGTAGAGGTGGCTCGGGATCAGGAGCGTCACGTAGACCAGTGCCTGTCCGGCACCGTAGCCGAGACTTTCGGGGCGGCCGATCGATTGCAGTTCGTCGACGAAGTCGAAGAAGAAGAACAGGCTCAGGAAGCCGAGGGCAACGAAGGCAACGGCCTTCACCACCTCGACGTAGATCAGGCGACGGATTGTTTTCACGCGTGGGGTGTCGTAGCAGTTCGGGCGCGACGCGACGGGAGGCCCCAGTTGAAATGTCGTTTCGCCAGCCAGAGCACGCCGATGAGGAGCGCGCCGCCATGTAGGGCCAGCATGAAGCCGCCCATGCTGAACCGGCCCGAGCCAACCCAGTTCTGGCCCAGGTTGAGCATGTTGTAGTAGACCACGAAGGCGAACAGCGCGAAGAGCAGGTTGCCGCTGCGTCCCACGCGCGGGTTCACGCTCGAGAGGGTCAACGCCAGCAGGACGAAATTGACCGCAGCGAACAGCATGCCGATGCGCCAGGCCAGCTCGCCTCGGTTGACGAGGTTGGGGTCGCGCAGCAGCGTCAACGTGGTGCGGGTGCGCACCGGAGCGGCGTCCGGCGAGCTGTCCAGGCGGCCGCCGACCTTGGCGCCGTAGGTCTCGAATTCGCTGATCTTGATGCCGTCCGGCGTGAGGGGCCTCTCCAGGCGCTGCCCGTTGTTCAGCAGCAGGTAGCGGACGCCGTCGATGTCCTCCATCCGTCCGCTGCGTGCGGACGTGATGATCTGGAGATTCCGTTCGATCGAGGAGATGAAGACGTTGTTGGCCGTGGCGCTGTCAGGCGTGTCCTTGTCGATAAAGAACACGCGCAGGCGTCCGGACGACTCGCGGAACTCGCCCGGTGCGACTCTCTCGATGTCGCTGCGGCGCTCGTAGCGCTGGCGCATGCCCTGCGTCTGCGAGTTGGCCCAGGGCCATCCGACCAGCGCCAACACGGCGATGAGCAGCAGGATCGGCCATGCGAACTGGTAGAGCGGGCGCAGGAACTCGGCCAGGCCCCGCCCGGCGGAGAACCAGATCACCATCTCACTGTCGCGGTACATGCGCGAGAGCGTGCCGACGATCGAGATGAAGAGGCAAAGCCCCAGGATCGTCGGCATGTAGCCGAGCACGGTGTAGGTCATCACGAGGAAGACCTCGGAGGGATTCACGCTGCCCTTGGCCGCCAGGCCGAGCGTGCGGATCAGCATCATCGTCATCACGATGGTGACCAGAACCACCAGCGTGGCCCCGAAGCTGCGCGACAGCTCCTTGCGTATAGAGGAATGGAATAACATCGTCGAGGGAAAAAAAGGATTATGGACTTTCAACTCAAGACTCTCTCCATCGCCCAGGCTGCCACGGAAAAATGCGATGTCCTCATCGTGCTCGTGGCGTCCGGATCCACCACTTCCAAGGATGCGCTTTCTGCACTGATCGCCGACGCCCGCAAGTCTGGTGACATGCCGGACAAGGCCGGCAAGCTGCTCGCGCTCTATCGTCCGGCCGGCGTGACCGCGCCGCGCGTGGTGCTGGCGTCGGTAGGGGACGGCAAGTCGTCGTCGGTCCGTTCGACCGTGATTGCGGCCGTCAACGCGGCGAAGGGGTCGAGTCCCAAGCGCGTGGCCATCGTGTTCGCGCAGGCTGCGGACGCGGCCGGTGTCGGCGGTGCGGTGATCGCGGCGGCCGACGCCAGCTATGTCTTCATCACCACCAAGTCGAAGGCCGAGACCCGGACGATTCGCCACCTGAGCATCGGCGTGACGGATGCGGGGCCGCTGCGCCAGGCTTTCGATGAAGCCACCGCGACCGTCGCGGGCATCGAACTCGCCAAGGAATGGGGCAACCGTCCGGGCAACTACTGCACTCCCGCGCTGCTGGCCGATGCAGCCAAGGAACTGGCCGAACTGCCGAACATCAAGTGCGAAGTCCTTGGCCCCAAGGAAGTCGCCAAGCTCGGCATGGGCGCGTTCTCCGCGGTCGCTCAGGGGTCGGCTGAACCACTGCGCTTCATCGTACTGCGCTACCACGGCGCACCTAAGGACCAGCCGCCGGTCGTTCTGGTCGGCAAGGGCATTACTTTCGACACCGGCGGCGTGTCGCTCAAGCCCGCTGCCGAGATGGACGAGATGAAGTTCGACATGTGCGGCGCCGCGAGCGTGCTGGGCGTGTTCCGCGCGCTTGGAGACATCCAGCCCGCCATCAATGTGATTGGCCTGGTGCCCTCGTGCGAGAACATGAACGACGGCCGCGCGGTAAAGCCGGGTGACGTCGTGACCAGCATGAGCGGGCAGACCATCGAGGTGCTGAACACCGATGCGGAAGGCCGCCTGATCCTGTGCGATGCGCTCACTTACGCCAAGCGGTTCGCGCCCGCCGCCGTGATCGACATCGCGACCCTCACAGGCGCCTGCGTGGTGGCACTGGGCGGTGTGCGCAGCGGCCTGTTCGCGAGCGACGACGCACTCGCGGGCGCATTGGCCGCGGCCGGCGAAGAATCCCAGGATCGCTGCTGGCGCCTACCCCTGGACGAAGACTACGCCGAGGGCCTGAAGAGCAACTTCGCCGACGTCGCCAACATTGCGGGCCGTGCGGGCGGTGCGATCACCGCTGCCAAGTTCCTGCAGCGCTTTACGGGCGACTTTCCATGGGCGCACCTGGACATCGCAGGCACTGCCTGGAAGAGCGGCGCGGCGAAGGGCTCCACGGGTCGTCCCGTGGGCCTGCTGTTGAACTACCTGCTGGGCCAGAGCTGGAAGGGCGACGTCAAGTCGCCAGCGCGCAAGGCCAGGAAGGCCCGGTCGGCGGCGTGACGGAAATCGACGGCCACTACAACATGCCGGACAAGGTGGGTTACGCCTGCCGGCTGCTTCGCAAGGCGGTCGCCGCGCATGGCGCGCGCCTTGTGGTTGTTGCCGACGGCGCGACGCTGGACGCCATCGACCAGGCGCTGTGGACCCTGATGCCGACCGAGTTCATCCCGCACTGCCGTATCGACGACGACGCTCACATCGTTGCGCGAACGCCGGTGGTGCTGGCCGAGAGTGGCGAGGCCTCGCTGCCCGACCGGCCCATCCTCGTGAATCTCGGCGCCGAACTGCCCGTGAGGTTCGAGCGCTTCGAGCGGCTGATCGACATCGTCAGCAGCGACGATGCCGACAAGCTCGCGGGCCGCACGCGCTGGCGGCACTACAAGGACCGTGGGTATGCCATTCGCACCCACCCTTACGGCGGGAGCGCAAGCTAATGACCCAGCGCACCCCGCCACGCTTCGTGCCGACACTGACGACAGTGCTCGAACTGCCGCCCGAAGCAGGGCGCGTCGCCGAAGAAGCTACACCGGAGGAGCCGCCGGAGCCCGCCGTGATCGAGCCTTCACAAGCGGTCGCACTGACGCCTCAGGCCCAACTCTCGGAAGCCGAGGCCTTCCGACTCGAAGAGCAATTGCTGCACCGCGTTCTGCAGCGCGTCGACCTGTCGCTAGAGGAGCGCGTGAGCGATGCGGTGTCAGCTGCCGTTCAGCAACACCTCGACAGGATGATCCCTGGTCTTCGCGCCGAAATCGAAGCGGTTTTGCGTGCGCTGGTGAGCGAAGCTTTGGCCCGCGAGCTTTCCGAGAACACAGGGTCTACGCCAGCTTTCGGCCCGCAATCCTTGGGCTAAACTGCGCGCCGGGTCGAATGCGCGAGGGCGCTGCGCATCCGCGGCGCGATACTTGCTCGGTCTTCGCGCCCGGATCGAAAGACCGGTTTTCAACTCTATTTATCAATGTTCTGGAGGTTTCCCATGCAATTGAAATGGACTGCGGTCGCACTGGCTGCTCTCGCGCTTGTGGCCTGTGGCAAGAAGGAAGAGGCTGCGGCACCCGCTGCTCCCGCACCGACTGCAGCGGCGCCGGCACCGGCAGCACCTCCGGCCGACGCGCTCGTCGTGAAGATCGGTCACGTTGCACCGACCAGCGGCGCCATCGCCCACCTCGGCAAGGACAACGAGTTCGGCGCACGCATGGCCGTCGAAGACCTCAATGCCAAGGGCATCAAAATCGGCGGCAAGGTTGCCAAGTTCGAACTGCTCGCCGAAGACGACGCAGCCGATCCGAAGCAAGGCACCGCAGTGGCCCAGAAGCTGGTCGACAGCAAGGTCAACGGCATTGTGGGCCACTTGAATTCCGGCACCACGATCCCGGCCTCCAAGCTTTACAGCGACGCTGGCATTCCGCAGATTTCGCCATCGGCAACCAACCCCAAGTACACCCGTCAGGGCTTCAAGACCACGTTCCGCGTGGTGGCTGATGACACGCAACTTGGCGGCACGCTGGGCAAGTACGCAGTCGAAACGCTCAAGGGCAAGAACATTGCCGTGATCGACGACCGTACCGCTTACGGCCAGGGCGTTGCCGAAGAATTCGAGAAGGCCGCCAAGGCTGCCGGCGGTACCATCGTCGGCCACGAGTTCACGACCGACAAGTCGACCGACTTCAACGCCATCCTGACCAAGCTGAAGGGCGCCAAGCCCGACGTTCTGTTCTTCGGCGGCATGGACGCTGTCGGCGGCCCGATGCTCAAGCAAGTCAAGCAACTCGGCATGAACGTCAAGTTCATGGGCGGCGACGGCCTGTGCACCGGCGAACTGGCCAAGCTGGCTGGTGACGCGATCGGCGAAGACATGGTCGTGTGTGCTGAAGCCGGTGGTGTGGACGGCGACTTCAAGGCTCCGCTGGATGCTTGGAAGACCAAGTTCAAGGAAAAGAACGGTGTTGAAGTCCAGATCTACGCGCCGTACGTCTACGACGCCGTGCAAGTGCTGGCCGCCGCGATGGAAAAGGCCGGTTCGTCGGATCCCGAAAAGTACCTGCCTGAAGTCAGCAAGGTCGAATACAAGGGCCTGACCGGTCCGATCGCGTTCGACGAAAAGGGCGACATCAAGAACGGTGCGCTGACGCTGTACACCTACAAGAACGGTGCGCGTACGCAAATCGCCGTGGTGCGCTGAGCAACTGCTGCTTCATGCTGAAAACAAAAAAGGGCCTTCGGGCCCTTTTTTCATGGTCGCGCGAAAATCGTCACAACGTTCGGGAGTGCGCGCGCTTGCCGTCGTTGCAATAGTCGAAAAAGGCATCCAGGTCCCTCGATTTATCGAACACCGCATCCGCGCCCAGCGCCATGCACCGTGCCCGGATGTCGGCATTGATGTAGTTGCTGAGCACCACTGCGCGCTTCGAATCGGGGCGGTTGATGCAACTGCGAAGCACGCCCAGTCCCGATCCTTCCTTGAGAAAGAGATCCACAATAAGCAACTGCCAATCGTCCGGATGGGAACTCAGCCAGATGACCGCGTCAGATTCGGACTCCGCCATGCCCACGACGGCGGCATCGGCCAAGTCTTCCAGCGCGGGGATCAAGTTGTCTCGAATGGTCCTGTTGTCTTCGACAAGGAATGTGAAGAGGGCCATGCGACTTCCTGCCAATACAAGGCTTCGAGACTAGCGCCTTGTTCGTTGAAATCCATGCGCATCGGGCGCGCCGTCACGTAGGAGAAAGCAGACGGAGATCGCGTCCGCCAGGTCGCGCCCACAAAAAAGCCCCGACATGCGGGGCTTTCAAGACGTTCCTGATGCAGGTGGAAACTGCTGGATCGGTTTTTCCTGGCGGAGCAGGCGGGATTCGAACCCGCGGAGGGCTATTAACCCTCACACGCTTTCCAGGCGTGCGACTTAAACCGCTCATCCACCGCTCCGAGCCCACGATTGTAGCAGTGGCCAGTGGCGTTTCTCCGGCGCTTGTGTCGAAAGCCTTTCACGCGGAGGCGGTCGTCTTGCCCGCCTGCACCATTCGCATCGCCGAAGCGATCAGGGCGGCGGTTTCATTCATATTGCTCGGCACGATCAGCGTGGTCGTCGCGTCGGCCGCGACCTTGCCGTACGCGTCGACAGCGCGCTCGGCCACCTTGAGCTGCACCGCCTGCTCGCCGCCCGGCTGCCGAATCGCGGCGGCGATGCGCTCGATGGCGCCCGCGGTCGCCTCGGCGACGGCGGTGATGGCAGCCGCCTCGCCCTGGGCGTTGTTGATCTGTGCCTGCTTTTCGCCTTCGGAGCGTGCGATGAAAGCCTCGCGCTCGCCGGTGGCAATGTTGATCTGCTCCTGGCGGCGGCCTTCCGAGGCGGCGATCAGCGCACGCTTTTCGCGCTCGGCCGTGATCTGGCGCTGCATCGCGTGCAGGATCTCGTTGGGCGGCGTCAGGTCCTTGATTTCGTAGCGCAGCACCTTCACGCCCCAATTGAGCGCTGCCTCGTCGATGGCGGAGACGATCTGGGAATTGATGATGTCGCGCTCCTCGAAGGTCTTGTCCAGTTCGAGCTTGCCAATGACGCTGCGCAGGGAGGTCTGGGCCAGCTGGGTCACGGCCACGATGTAGTTCGACGAACCATAGCTCGCCCGCATCGGGTCGGTCACCTGGAAGTAGAGGATGCCGTCGACCTGCAGTTGCGTGTTGTCGCGGGTGATGCAGACCTGGCTCGGCACGTCGAGCGGGATTTCCTTCAGGCTGTGCTTGTAGGCCACCCTGTCGATGAAAGGGATCAGGAAGTTGGGACCGGGCGTCATGGTGCCGTGGTACTTGCCGAGGCGCTCGCGCACCCAGGCGTTTTGCTGCGGTACGAACTTGATCGACTGGGTGATGACGATCACCGCGATCACCAGGATGACGAGAGGGACGACTGCGAATTCCATTGGATTGTTCCTGCCTTCTTGTGGTTTCTGACTCAGATCTTCTCGACGACGAGCCGGCTGCCGATCACCTCGGCGACCTTGTGTTCGCCGGTTGCCAACGTGCTCCCGTCGCGGGCCACGACGGTCCATTGCGCGCCACGGTAGCGGACCGTGGCGGTGCCATCGGCGTTCCAGGCGTCGACATGAACTCTCTCGCCGATGTCGAGGTTGACGTCCCGATTGGCGCCGGTCGGCGGCTCGGGCGGGCGCTTGCGGCGGATGGCGTGCCAGCCGATCACCGCGCCGAGGCTCACGACTGCCGCCACGATCAACTGCGTGCTCAGAGCGGCGCCGGCATGCGCCGACAGAGCCGCGGCGGCAAAGCCTGCGCTCATCAGCAGCAGGTAGACCGTACCCGTTCCGGACAGCAACTCGACCACGACAGCGGCCCCCGCTATCAACCACCAGATGGTGGAACTCGTCATGTCGATTCCTCTCTTTGTTGTAGGTTGAGGGGATTGTGTCAAAGCTGACCGGCGCCTTCATCTGAATTCCGTACACTTCGCGCCTATTTGCCAGTCGGGAGCCCCGCTCATGAAATTTCGCTTTCCCATCGTCATCATCGACGAGGACTTTCGCTCCGAGAACACTTCGGGGCTCGGTATCCGCGCGCTCGCGCAGGCTTTTGAGAGCGAAGGCTTTGAAGTGCTGGGCGTCACGAGCTATGGCGACCTGAGCCAGTTCGCGCAGCAGCAAAGCCGCGCCAGCGCCTTCATCCTGTCGATCGACGACGAGGAGTTCTCCGTCGGCCCCGACCTCGATCCGGCGGTGCTGAGCCTGCGCAACTTCATCGGCGAAGTGCGCCGCAAGAACGCCGACGTGCCGATCTACATCTACGGCGAAACCAAGACCTCGCGTCATATCCCGAACGACATCTTGCGCGAGTTGCACGGTTTCATCCACATGTTCGAGGACACCCCGGAGTTCGTGGCGCGCCACATCATCCGCGAGGCCAAGAGCTACCTCGAAGGCGTCCAGCCGCCGTTCTTCAAGGCGCTGATCGACTACGCGGAAGACGGTTCGTACTCCTGGCACTGCCCGGGGCATTCCGGCGGTGTGGCCTTTCTGAAGAGCCCGGTCGGCCAGATGTTCCACCAGTTCTTCGGCGAGAACATGCTGCGCGCCGACGTCTGCAATGCGGTCGAGGAACTCGGCCAGTTGCTCGACCACACCGGCCCGGTCGCGGCCAGCGAGCGCAACGCGGCGCGCATCTTCAATGCGGACCACTGCTTCTTCGTCACCAACGGCACCAGCACGAGCAACAAGATGGTGTGGCACCACACGGTGGCGCCGGACGACGTGGTGGTGGTCGACCGCAACTGCCACAAGTCGATCCTGCACGCGATCATCATGACGGGCGCGATCCCGGTCTTCATGAAGCCGACGCGCAACCACTTCGGCATCATCGGCCCGATCCCGAAAAGCGAATTCGAGCCGGCGGCCATCAAGGCCAAGATCGCGGCCAATCCTCTTCTCTCGCACGTCGATGCGAACAAGGTCAAGCCACGCGTGATGACGCTCACGCAGTCGACCTACGACGGCGTGATCTACAACACCGAGACCATCAAGAACATGCTCGACGGCTACGTCGACACGCTGCACTTCGACGAAGCGTGGTTGCCGCACGCGGCGTTCCACCCGTTCTACGGCGCCTACCACGCGATGGGCAAGCGCCGCACACGTCCGAAGGAATCGCTCGTATTCGCCACGCAGTCGACCCACAAGCTGCTGGCCGGCATCAGCCAGGCCAGCCACGTGCTGGTGCAGGACTCGCAGAACCGCGCGCTGGACCGCGACCTGTTCAACGAGGCCTATCTCATGCACTCGTCGACAAGCCCGCAGTACGCGATCATCGCGAGCTGCGACGTCGCAGCCGCCATGATGGAGCCGCCCGGCGGCACCGCGCTGGTGGAGGAGAGCATTCTCGAAGCGCTCGACTTCCGCCGTGCGATGCGCAAGGTCGAAGCCGAGTTCGGCAAGGACGAGTGGTGGTTCAAGGTGTGGGGCCCCGAGAAGCTGGTCGACGAGGGCATCGGGCGCGCCGACGACTGGATCATCAAGGGCGAATCGCGCACCGCGAAGTGGCACGGCTTCGGCAAGCTGGCCGACGGTTTCAACATGCTCGACCCGATCAAGTCGACCATCGTGACGCCGGGCCTGGATCTGAATGGCAAGTTCGCCAAGACCGGCATCCCCGCCAGCATCGTCACGAAGTTTCTGGCTGAGCACGGCGTGATCGTCGAGAAGACCGGGCTCTACAGTTTCTTCATCATGTTCACGATCGGCATCACCAAGGGACGCTGGAACACGCTGTTGACGGCGCTGCAGCAGTTCAAGGACGACTACGCGCGCAACCAGCCGATGTGGCGGATCATGCCGGAGTTCTGCCAGGCCCATCCGAAGTACGAGCGCCTCGGCCTGCGCGACCTGTGCCATCACATCCATGAGCTGTACGCGCGCTTCGATGTCGCGCGCCTGACCACGGAGATGTACCTGAGTGACCTCACGCCGGCGATGAAGCCGAGCGACGCCTTTGCGCACATCGCGCACCGCAAGACGGAGCGCGTCGAGATCGACCACCTTGAAGGCCGCATCACCACCAGCCTCATCACGCCGTATCCGCCTGGCATTCCGCTGCTGATTCCGGGCGAGGTCTTCAACAAGAAGATCGTCGACTACCTGAAGTTCGCGCGCGAGTTCAACACCGAGTGCCCCGGATTCGAGACCGATATCCATGGATTGGTGGGCCGCATCGACGAAACCGGCCGGAAGCGTTACTACGCCGATTGCGTGCGGGCGGCCTGATCAGGTCAGGCGCAAGGTCATCACGCCGGCCACGATGATCACCGTGCCGGCGGCTCGCTGCCAGCCGAACGCCTCGCGCAGGAAGAAGGTGCCAATCAGCGCGGCGAACAGCACCGACGTTTCGCGCAGCGCCGCGACGACGGCGACGGGCGCATGCGTCATCGCCCACAGCGCGATGCCATAGCTGCCCAGCGAGGCGAAGGTGCCGATGGCGGCGATCTTCCACCGACCAGCCATGTACGTGATGGCTGCGCGGCGCTGGCCCGGCCGCCGCCACAGCACCAGCAGCAGGTAGGGGATCCCGTCGAAGAGGAACAGCGCCGCGACGTAGGCAAACGCGTCACCCGACGCACGAACACCGATGCCGTCGATCACGGTGTAGAGCGCAATGATGGCGGCGTTGACCAGCGCGAAGCCGAGCGCCTTGCGCCGCTGCGCTTCATCTCCGCTGTGCAAGGCCGAGCGGGAAAGACCCAGCGTGACCACGCCCACGCAGATGATGGCGACACCCGCCCAGGCGGCCGCCGAGATGCCTTCGCCGATGAAGGCCAGGCTGCCCATGGCCACCAGCAGCGGCGCACAGCCTCGCATGACCGGGTAGGTGAGTCCGAGGTCGCCGTGCTTGTAGGCGCCGGCCAGTGCAATGTAGTAGCCCAGATGGATCACCATCGAGGCGATCATGTACGGCCACGCGACAGGCGCTGGCAACCCGGTGACGAATATCAGCGGCACCGCGACGAAGATGCCCATGCTGTGGATCAACGCGGTGTCGAGCGCCTTGTCGCGCCCGGACTTGATCAACGCGTTCCAGCCTGCATGCAGGAACGCGCCGCACAGCACGGCGAACACGATCGGACCGGTCAACGCCACGAGGCCGGCCGCTCAGGACAGAAGCGCAGCGCTGTCGGCTGGCTGGGTGGTTGTCTTCGGGGATTCGCGGGAGAGGACGGTCATCGATTCGGTCGTGAAGTTCTGCGTGCGACAGGTGGCGGTGATGGTAAAGGCGAGCCTTGCGGATTGTCCACCGCGGACAGGGGCACGATGCCTTGCGGCGGCGTCGGATCCAAAACGCTCGCCGTTGCGTATAGGTTGCAGCCGTCGCGCCTTTTGCGGCGGTTCCAACCTCAGGAGCCTTTCATGAAGAGCAGCACCCATCGCATCGCATCCGTCACGCTTGCAGTCGTCATGGCAGCCGGCGCGGCTTCGGCCATGGCGCAGGTCATGGTCGGAGGCGCGCCGATGTACCCGACCAAGGACATCGTCGACAACGCGGTCAATTCGAAGGACCACACCACGCTGGTTGCAGCGGTGAAGGCGGCCGGGTTGGTCGAGACCCTCAAGGGCCCGGGGCCGTTCACGGTCTTCGCGCCGACCAACGACGCCTTCGCGGTGTTGCCCGATGGCACGGTCGACATGCTGCTCAAGCCGGAGAACAAGGCGAAGCTGACGACCATCCTGACCTATCACGTCGTGCCCGGCAAACTCGACGCAACGGCCCTGACGAAGGAGATCATGGCCGGCAAGGGCATGGCCTCGTTGAAGACCGTTTCCGGCGGCACGCTCACGGCCAAGGCAAGCGGCGGCAAGGTGATGGTCACGGACGAGAACGGCAACACCGCGCACGTGACGACCGCCGACGTGATCCAGTCGAACGGCGTGATTCACGTGGTCGACAAGGTGCTGTTGCCGAAGTGATACGGCGGCTTGCGGGTGGCTCACGAATTCATGTCGTCGCGCACCCGCAGGAAGCGCGCGAACCTCGGCAGGCCCGAAGGGTTCGTGCCGTTGTAGCGGTAGCTGACCCAGGCGCCGATCGCGGGCGGATTCTCGCGTTCGGCGTCGCTGAAGCCGCTGCCGAGCTTGAAGCGCTTGCCATCGGGCATCTCGACCATCAGCGCACCCAGGCGGCCGGCGTGCTTGCCGCGCCCACCGATGTGCGCGACCACGCGGGCGTCGGCATCGTCGAAGGGCTTGACCTTGAGCAGGTCGGCATTGCGTTCGGACCGACAGGGCGACGCGCCGCGATGGAGCATCAGGCCTTCGCCGCCCATCCGCACCGTCTTGTCGAGCAGTGCCTGCAGCGCTTCATGCGTCGTGGCGCGCTGCTGCGGCACGGCGAACAGCCAGGTTGCGTCCGTGACGGGCAGCAGCTTGCGCAGTGTGCCGAGGCGTGCCGTGAAGTCACCGGACGCGGCAGGCAGGTCGAAGACCATGAAGCGGATCTCGCGCCAGGCAGCGTCGACCGGCGTCTGACTGCGCACGGTCGACACCGTGTGCGCAAAGCGACCTCGACCAGCCCACAATTCGCCGTCCAGGGGTATCGGCGGCAGCGGCGCCGTGAACCAGGGCGGCGCCGCGATGGGCTCACCGCCACGCGTCCAGAGTTGCATGCCGTCCCAGTAGCCGCGCACGCCGTCATATTTCTCGCTGACCCAGTAGTCGTCGAGCGGCATGCCTCGGCGGTAGACCTCGGCCAGCATGAGTGGTGGCGGTGGCTTCGAACCGTCCCGCGCCCATGCGTCGACAGGGCGGGACAAGGCGAAAGCGGCGCCGAATGTCGCCAGCAAGAGCGCGCGGCGGGATAAGAGCACGCGCGCGGCGCGGCCCATGGGAACAGAGAAACTCAAGATCAACTCCCCGGCATTTCTAGGTATGCCGGAATTATGGAGTTCAGATTCGGTACGCGCTTTGTCAGGCGACAGGCTCCGCGATGCCGCCGACGACCTGGCTGAAGCCGCCATCGACATAGGTGATCTCTGCGGTCACGCCGCTGGCGAGGTCGCTCAGGAGGAAGGCGGCGACGTTGCCCACTTCTTCGATGGTGATGTTGCGACGGATCGGCGCCATCTCTGCAACCGCGGACAGGATCTTTCCGAAGCCCTTGATGCCGCTGGCCGCCAGCGTCTTGATGGGCCCGGCGCTGATGCAGTTGACGCGCATGCCCTTGGGGCCGAGCGACTCCGCGAGATAGCGCACGGAGGCTTCGAGCGAAGCCTTGGCGAGGCCCATCGTGTTGTAGTTGGGCAGGACCCGTATCGCGCCGAGGTAGGTCAGCGTCAGGAGTGCCGACTTGTCATTGAGGTAGGGCAGGGCGGCCTTGGCCATCGCGGGAAAGCTGTAGGCGCTGATGTCGTGCGCCACCTTGAACGCATCGCGCGACAAGCCGTCGAGGAAGTCGCCGGCGATCGCTTCGCGCGGCGCGAAGCCGATGCTGTGGACAAAACCGTCGAACTTCGGCCAAGTTTGCGACAGGTCGGCAAAGAGCTTGTCGATCTGCGCGTCGTCGCCCACGTCGCAATCGAAGACGAGCTTCGAATCGAAGTCGGCCGCAAACTCGGTGATGCGATCCTTGAAGCGTTCGCCCACGTAGCTGAACGCCAGTTCGGCGCCCTGCGCGTGGCAGGCCTTGGCGATGCCGTAGGCGATGGAGCGGTTGCTCAGCACGCCGGTGATCAGAAGTTTTTTGCCGGAAAGAAAGCCCATGGGTCGACCTCGTGAAAATCTTGGGCAGAATTCTCGCATGCGGGTTCTCTGGTTCTGCTGGTTGATGGTGTGCGCGGTTCCCGCATGGGCGGCGCATGGCTATGCGATGTGGGACGACCTCAAGTACCCGCCCGGGTTCAAGGCCTTCGACTACGTCAACGTCGATGCGCCCAAGGGCGGGGAACTGCGGCTGGTCAGCAACCAGCGCTATTCCACCTTCGACAAGTACAACCCCTTCACGATCAAGGGCGCGCCGCCGGCCTACCTGGGCAGCCTGATGTTCGATTCGCTGCTGGCAGGCTCGATGGACGAGACGGCGTCCGGCTACGGTCTTTTGGCCGAAGACGTGGTTGTTTCGCCCGATCGGCTCAGCGCAACGTTCAGGCTGCGGCCGGAAGCGCGCTTCCATGACGGCACGCAGGTCGAGGCGGCCGACGTCAAACACAGCTATGACACCCTGATCGGCCCCTATGTGTCTCCGGCCTACAAGACGATGCTCGAAGACGTCGAAAGCGCCGAAGTGGTCGACGCTCGCACCATCCGATACAAGTTCAGGAAGCCGAACCGCGAATTGCCCCTGATCGTCGGTGGGCTGCCGGTCTTCAGCCGCCGATGGGGCATGGAGAACGGCAAGGCCAAGCCCTTCGACCAGGTGGTCATGGACATCCCGATCGGAAGTGGACCCTACAAGATCGGCCCCGTGCGCTTCGGCAAGGACATCACCTACGTGCGTGATCCCGCCTACTGGGCGCGCGACCTGGCGGTGCGGCGAGGCAAGAACAACTTCGATCGCATCACCATCAAGATCTACAAGGACAACACGGCGCGCCTCGAGGCCTTCAAGGCTGGCGAGTTCGACATGATGAGCTTCTATTCGGCCGGCGACTGGGCGCGCCGCGTGACGGGCAAGCGCTTTGATACCGGCGAACTGGTCAAGCGCGAATTCGCGCACCGGCTGCCTTCGGGGTTCCAGAGCTACGTGCTCAACAACCGGCGTCCGCTGCTGCAAGACCGGCGGGTCCGGGAAGCGTTGGGCTTGGCGTTCGATTACGACTGGATGAGTCGCCAGATGTTCTACGGCGGCTATCCGCGCGTGAGGGACCTGTTCGGCAACACCGATTGCGCGGCTGAAGGCACGCCGTCCCCGGAAGAACTCAAGCTGCTGGAGCCTTGGCGCGGCAAGGTACCCGACGAGGTATTCGGACCCATGTACGAGCCGCCCACCACCGAAGGCGCGGGGCACTCTCTGCGCAACAACCTGCGCCGGGCGCAGGATTTGCTCAAGCAGGCCGGTTGGGAATACCGCGACGGCGCACTGCGCGACGCGCAGGGCAGGCCGATGGAGCTTGAGTACCTGGACAGCAAAGAGGGCGGGGTGCGGACCGTATCGCCCTGGATGCGCAATCTCGAAAAGCTCGGCATCACGCTGAAGTTCGCGTCGGCCGATTTTGCGCTGTACCAGCAGCGCCTGGACAAGTTCGAATTCGACATCACGACCATCAACTTCCCCGGCACGCACAATCCCGGACAGCAACTCGCCGACATCTTCGGCAGCAAGGCGGCAACGACGGAAAGTTCAGGCAACTACATGGGCGTGAGCAGCCCGGCGGTCGACGCGCTGGTGACCGGCATCGTGCGCGCGGAGACCAAGGCGGAGCTTCTGCCGGCCTGCCGGGCGCTCGACCGTGTGATCATGCACAGCCATTACCTGATTCCACAGTGGACGTTGATGGTGCACCGCATCGCCTACAACGCCTGGCGGCTTGCCTACAAGGCGCCGATGCCGCCCTATGCGTCGGGTGAAGACTGGGTCATGACGACCTGGTGGGCTCGATAGCCGACAAGAGATCACGCAATGCTGTCCTACGTCCTCAAGCGCTTGCTGCTCTTCATCCCGACCCTGATCGGCGTGTTGCTGGTGACGTTCCTGGTGATCCAGTTTGTGCCCGGCGGACCTGTTGAACAGTACCTGGCCGAGGCGAAGGCCGGCGTGCGCGGCGGGGTCGAGTCCGGTGGCTCCAACTACCGTGGCGACCAGGGGGTCGACCCCAAGCGGCTGGCGGAAATCAAGGCACTCTATGGCTTCGACAAGCCGGCGCACGAGCGGCTGATGCAGATGCTGGGCCAGTTCGCTCGCTTCGATCTGGGCCGCAGCTTCTTCCAGAACAAGGACGTGTGGACGCTGATCCTCGAAAAGCTGCCCGTGTCGATCAGCCTCGGGCTCTGGACCTTCTTCATCAGCTACGGCGTCGCGGTACCCCTGGGCGTCGCCAAGGCGGTGCGGGCGGGCACGCGCTTCGACCTCGTCACCACCCTGCTGATCCTCGTGGGCTATGCGATTCCGGGGTTCGTGCTTGGCGTGGCGCTGCTGGTGGTCTTCGGCGGGCAACTGCAGTGGTTTCCGTTGCGCGGCCTCACTTCGTCCAACTGGGACGACCTGAGCTGGGGTGCGCGGATCGTCGACTACCTGTGGCACATCACGCTGCCGGTGACTGCCATGGTGCTGGGCAGTTTCGCGGTGACGTCGATGCTGACCAAGAACGCCTTCCTGGAGGAAATCCGAAAGCAATACGTCCTGACGGCCCGCGCCAAGGGGCTGGGCGAGCGGCAAGTGCTGTGGAAGCACGTGTTTCGCAATGCGTTGATTCCGATCGTCACCGGTCTCCCGGCGGCTTTCATCGGCGCCTTCTTCACCGGCTCGCTGCTCATCGAGACGTTGTTCTCGCTGGACGGACTCGGCTTGCTGGGCTACGAGAGCGTGATCCGCCGCGACTACCCGGTGGTGCTCGGCACGCTCTATCTCTTCACGCTGATCGGCTTGCTGACCAAGCTCATTTCAGATCTTTGCTACGTATGGGTCGATCCGAGGGTGAAGTTTGACTAGCGCGCCGACCGCCCGGACGGTGTCGGTCAGCCCGGGGCGCCGCGCCTGGCTGCGCTTCAAGCGCAACCGCCTGGGTTTCTGGAGCCTGGTGCTGTTCGTCGCCATGGTCGTCCTGAGCCTCTTCGCCGAGGTGATCTCGACCGACCGGCCGCTCGTGATGCGCTACGAGGGCAAGATCTACTTCCCGGTTCTTCGTGACTATTCCGAGAAGACATTCGGCGGCGATTTCGAGACGCCGACTGACTACCTCGACCCCTTCATCCGCGAGCGCATCACGCAGGGCGGCAACTGGGCCATCTACGCGATCAACCCGTACGGCCCGAAGACGCTCAACTATTTCGCCAAGTCGCCGAGTCCGGCGGCGCCGACGCGAGACAACTGGCTCGGCACCGACGATCGCGGGCGTGACCTGCTGGCGCAATTGATCTACGGTTTCCGCGTGAGCGTGTTGTTCGGTCTCGCGCTCACGGCCATCGGCACCGTGCTCGGTGTGGCGGCTGGCGCCGTGCAGGGCTATTTCGCGGGCAAGGTCGACCTCGCGTTCCAGCGCTTCATCGAGATCTGGGGTTCGATGCCCGAGCTCTACCTGCTCATCATCTTCAGCGCCGTCTTCGCACCCAGCGTCGCGCTGCTGCTGATCTTGCTCAGCCTGTTCGGCTGGATGGGTCTCTCCGACTACGTGCGCGCCGAGTTCCTTCGCAACCGCCAGATGGACTACGTTCGCGCCGCGCGGGCGCTCGGCGTGGGCAACCTGCAGATCATGTGGAAGCACATCCTGCCCAACAGCATGACGCCGGTGGTGACCTTTCTGCCGTTTCGCATGAGTGCGTCCATCCTCGCACTGACTTCACTCGACTTCCTGGGCCTGGGCGTGCCGCCCGGAACCCCGTCGCTCGGCGAACTGCTGAGCCAGGGCAAGGCCAACATCGATGCCTGGTGGATCTCGCTGTCCACCTTCGGTGTTCTCGTGTTGACGCTGATGCTCCTGACTTTCATGGGCGACGCCTTGCGCGACGCGCTCGATCCGCGAAAGGCCGACCGATGACGTACGGGAGGCTGCAATGAGTTCGTCCTTGCTGAAGGTCGAGGGCCTGCGCGTTGCTTTCGGCGACAAGGAAGTGGTGCACGACATCCGCTTCGAGATCGCGCAGGGCGAAAAGCTGGCACTGGTCGGCGAATCGGGCTCGGGCAAGACGGTCACGGCGTTGAGCCTGCTGCGCCTGGTCCAGAACGCGGAGATCTCGGGCGTCGCGAACTTCGCCGGCGGGGAGGGCGCCGGCGTGCGCGATCTGCTGGCGCTGCCCGAGGCCCGGCTGCGCGGCATTCGCGGCAAGGAGATCGCGATGATCTTCCAGGAGCCGATGACGGCGCTCAACGCGCTCTACCCTGTGGGCGACCAGATTGCCGAAGTACTCGAATTGCACCAGGCGCTGTCGACGCGTGCGGCGCATGAGGAAGCGGTGCGACTGCTGGCAGACACGGGGATTCCGGAACCGGCGCGCCGGGCGATGGCGTTTCCGCATCAGTTGTCTGGCGGGCAGCGACAGCGCGCCATGATCGCGATGGCCCTGGCCTGCAAGCCGCGCCTGCTGCTGGCCGACGAGCCAACCACTGCGCTCGACGTGACCGTGCGGGCGCAAATCCTGGATCTATTGGCGGATCTGCAGCGCAGGCACGGCATGGCGGTGCTGCTCATCACGCACGACCTGAATCTCGTGCGCCGCTTCGCGGATCGCGTGGCGGTGATGGAGAACGGCTACATCGTGGAGCATGGGACCGTGTCGACCGTGTTCGACGCTCCCCAACACCCCTACACGCGCAAGTTGATCGACAGCCGCCCGACGCGAGACGTGGCGCCGGTCGCGGTCGACGCCAATGCGCCGCCGGTGCTCAGCGCCACTGCGCTGAGAGTGAGCTATCCAGTGTCGCGGCCGGGCTTCACGGGATGGTTTCGCAAGGGCGAGTTCGTGGCAGTGCAGGGCGCCGATTTCGGCATCGCGCCCGGTGAGACGCTGGGCGTGGTGGGTGAGTCGGGTTCGGGCAAATCCACCTTGGCCCTTGCGGCGCTGGGCCTGCTGAAACATGAGGGCGAGCTGGCTGTCGGCGGCCGAAAGTGGGCTGCGGGCGGCGCCAGCGATCGTGCACTGCGGCGGGTGATGCAGGTCGTTTTCCAGGACCCGTTCTCGTCGCTGTCGCCGCGCATGACGGTCGAGCAGATCGTCAGCGAAGGCCTGACGGTGCATGCGCCAGGGCTGGATCCCGCCGCTCGTCGGGCTCGGGCTCTCGAAGCGCTGGCAGACGTCGGCCTGACGGAAGCGCAGTTCCCTTCGTTGCTCGACCGCTACCCGCATGAGTTCTCGGGCGGGCAGCGGCAGCGTCTGGCGATTGCCCGCGCGCTGATCGTCGACCCCGGTCTGCTGGTGCTCGACGAGCCTACCAGCGCGCTCGACGTGACAATCCAGAAGCAGGTGCTCGGCTTGCTGCAGCGCCTTCAGCGCGAACGTGGTCTGAGCTACCTGCTGATCACGCACGATGTCGAGGTGATCCGCGCCATGGCGCACAAGGTCATCGTCATGAAAGACGGCGCGATTCTCGAATCGGGCCCTGTCGACCGGGTGCTTGACGCGCCCGAACATCCCTACACGCAGAAACTGGTGGCCGCAGCGCTGGCAGATTAGAAGAACTCGGAGAGAGCGGAATGTCGCTGATCGGTTACGACAGGCGCGGCGCCTGGCGCGCTGCGCTGGCCTGCATGGCTGCACTGGCGGTGGCGATGGGGCTCGGGCGCTTCGCATTCACGCCGATGCTCCCCATCATGTTGCACGAGGGCAAGCTCGATCTGCAAGCAGGCGGCGTCCTGGCTTCGCTCAACTACCTCGGTTACTTCCTCGGCGCGCTGAGCTGCGCGGCGATTCGGGTGAAGGCCGCCAGCATGGTTCGTGGCGGGCTGATTGCCACCGCCGCGCTGCTGCTGGGAATGGGGCTGTTGCACGGCTTCACCGTCTGGGGCGCACTTCGCACGGCGGCGGGCGTCATGAGCGCCTGGACTTTCGTGTTCGCGTCGGGCTGGGGTCTGCGCCGCCTCGCCGAAACCGGGGCGCCAGCCATGGCAGGGGTGATCTACACGGGGCCGGGCATCGGCATTGCGGCCACCGGTCTTCTGGGCGGTGCCGTTGGCCGATGGGGATCGAATGCGGGGTGGATCGGATTCGGGCTGTTGTCGCTGGTCCTGATTGCGGTGGTCTGGCGCATCTTCAGCGACGGGGAAGCCGCCCACGTGGCGCCCCAGACCATACGCGCCGCCGCGCCGACGGCGGCCGAATCCGCCGCCGTGCGCAGCGACGCGCGTTGGCTGGTGGCCCTCTATGGTTTGGCCGGCTTCGGGTACATCATCACGGCGACTTTTCTACCCGTGATCGCACGCCAGGCGCTGCCGGGCTCGCCCTGGCCCGACTATTTCTGGCCCTTGTTCGGGCTGGCGATAGTTCCGGGCGCCTTGATCGGAGCGAGGGCGCCCGTCCATTGGGACAATCGGCTTCTGTTGGGGGTGGCCTACGCTTTGCAGGCTCTGGGCATCGTGCTGTCCGTGGCATGGCCGACGATCACCGGGTTTGCTCTGGGCAGCCTGCTTCTGGGAATGCCTTTCACGGCCATCACGCTTTTCGCCATGCGGGATGCTCGTCGTCTTCGGGGGAACGCCGCGGCGGGCCTCATCGGCTATGCGACGGCATCCTATGGGGTAGGGCAGATTCTGGGGCCGCTGTTTGCCGCGCCGCTGGCGCAGCGCACCGGATCGTTCGCCGTGCCATTGCTGGTGGCCGCGGGCGCGCTCGGAATAGGAGCGGCGCTTTTTGTCGGTGTCTGGCGGCGTTCAGGCGTCACCAAAGGTATCTGAAGCGCGTAGAAACCCCACTTTCGTAACGCAATTGGCATATAATTCAAGGCTCACGACCAAACGGGCGGGTACCAACCGCCCGTTTTTTATTGGTCGAAGCATTCTTGATGTCGCAGGCGGGCGGCGGCATCGGGCACACCAAAGGCAAAAACAGACACGTGGCATTGCAGCAGACAGTGGAACAAACCGTGGCCGGACTCGGCTACGACCTGGTCGAGATCGAACGCTCGGCCGGGGGATTGCTGCGCGTCACGATTGATTTGCCCTGGAAAGGCCTCAATTCAGAAGTTGCGCCGGGCGCGCCGGAGCCGTTCATCACCGTCGAGGATTGCGAAAAGGTGACGCGCCAGCTGCAGTTCGCGCTGGAAGTGGATGGCGCCGACTACAAGCGGCTCGAAGTGTCGTCGCCGGGTATTGACCGGCCGTTGCGCAATGAGCAGGATTTCGAACGTTTTGCGGGCGAGGTGATCGACATCACGCTCAAGGCCCCGATGGGTGCGGCGGCGGGCGGTCAGGTGGCGGCCAATCGCAAGAAATTTCGCGGCACGCTGGAGCGTGTCGCGGCGGCCGATGGCTCGCACGGATGGCAGATCGTCTGGAGCGACGAGCCGGAGCCGAAGCCCGGTCAGAAGATCAGCAAGAAGCGCGCGCCTGCACCCCTGCAGGCGCTGGGTTTTGCTTTGGACGAGCTCCGCGAAGCGCGGCTCGCCCCGATAGTGGATTTCAAGGGGCGCAGGCCCAAACCTGGCACGGTGGTGTCGGACTGAACGAGGAGAGTGGTGGCATGAATCGCGAAATGTTGATGTTGGTGGATGCGATCTCGCGCGAGAAGAACGTCGAACGTGACGTCGTCTTCGGCGCAGTCGAGTCCGCCCTGGCGCAAGCCACCAAGAAGCTCTATCAGGGCGACGTGGACATTCGCGTCGCCGTCGACCGCGACAGCGGCGACTACGAGACCTTCCGCCGCTGGCACGTGGTGCCTGACGAGGCTGGCCTGCAACTGCCCGACCAGGAAATCCTCCTGTTCGAAGCCAAGGAAGAAATGCCCGACATCGAGGTCGACGAGTACATCGAGGAATCGGTGGACTCGGTGCCGATCGGCCGCATCGGCGCGATGGCGGCCAAGCAGGTCATCCTGCAGAAGATCCGTGACGCGGAGCGCGAGATGCTGCTGAACGACTTCATGTCGCGCGGCGAGAAGATCTTCACCGGCACGGTCAAGCGCCTGGACAAGGGCGACATCATCGTCGAGGCCGGCCGCGTCGAAGGTCGCCTGCGCCGCAGCGAGATGATCGCCAAGGAAAACCTGCGCAACGGCGACCGCGTGCGGGCCATGATCATGGAGGTCGACCTGACGCTGCGCGGCGCGCCGATCATCCTGTCGCGCGCCGCACCCGAGTTCATGATCGAGCTGTTCCGCCAGGAAGTGCCCGAGATCGAACAAGGCCTGCTCGAAATCAAGAGCTGCGCCCGCGACCCCGGCTCGCGTGCCAAGATCGCCGTGCTCTCGCATGACAAGCGTGTCGACCCCATTGGCACTTGTGTCGGCGTGCGCGGTACGCGCGTCAATGCCGTCACCAACGAGCTCGCCGGCGAGCGCGTGGACATCGTGTTGTGGAGCGAAGACCCGGCGCAGTTCGTGATCGGTGCGCTCGCACCGGCCAATGTCTCCTCGATCGTGGTCGATGAGGAAAAGCATGCCATGGACGTGGTGGTCGACGAGGAGAACCTCGCGATCGCGATCGGCCGCGGCGGCCAGAACGTGAGGCTCGCCTCCGACCTGACCGGCTGGAAGATCAACATCATGGACGCCAACGAATCGGCCCAGAAGCAGGCGACCGAAACGGACGCCAGCCGCAAGCTCTTCATGGAAAAGCTCGACGTCGACGAGGAAATCGCCGACATCCTGATTTCCGAAGGCTTCACCAGCCTGGAAGAAGTGGCCTATGTGCCGATTTCCGAACTACTCGAGATCGAGAGCTTCGACGAAGACACGATCAACGAGCTGCGTTCGCGCGCCAAGGATGCGCTGCTGACCATGGAAATCGCCCGTGAAGAAAACGTCGAGAGCGTTTCGCAGGATCTGCGCGACCTCGGCGGGCTCGACCCGGCCCTCATCCCCAAATTGGCCGAGGCGGGTGTTCACACCCGTGACGACCTGGCCGACCTTGCGGTCGATGAACTCACCGAGATCACCGGCCAGAGCGCCGATGACGCCAAGAACCTCATCTTGAAAGCCCGCGAACATTGGTTCGCCGGCCAAGAGTGATGGTCATGGAGGCACGAAACCAATATGTCCAGTACCACTGTCGCCGAGTTCGCGAACGAGCTCAAGAAGACTCCCGAAATCCTGCTTGACCAGCTCAAGAGCGCCGGGGTGCCCAAGCAGGCGCCGACCGACGCGCTCACCGAGGCCGACAAGCAACGCTTGCTCGGCTTCCTGAAAGCCAGCCATGGCACGGTCGACCCCGAGCGTAAGAAGATCACGCTGACGAAGAAATCGACCAGCGAGATCAAGCAGGCCGACGCCACCGGCCGCGCGCGCACGATCCAGGTCGAGGTGCGCAAGAAGCGCACCTTCATCCAGCGTGACGAAGGCCACCCGGTCGCCGCTGAAGCAGCACCGCAGGAAGCGCCCGCCACGGCCGCTCCAGCCGCGCCGCAGATCGACGAAGCCGAACTCACCCGCCGCGAGGAAGAAGCGCGCCGCCAGGCCGAGCTGATCCGTCGCCAGGAAGAAGAACTGGTCGAAAAGCGCCGCCTGCGTGAAGAAGCCGAGGCGCGTGAGCGCGAAAAGGCTGAACGCGCCGAGCAGGCCGAGCAAGAAGCCAAGGCCGCCAAGAAGAAGGCCGCGGAAGCGGCAGCCGCTGCGACCGTAACCGAAGGTGCGCCCGAACCCGTCGAGGAGGCCCCCGCCGTATCCGACCGCAAGGCCGCCGCCGAAGCCGCTGCCGTGCAGGCCAAGGACGACGCCAAGGCCAAGGCCGCCGCCGAATCGAAGGCTCGCGCCGACGAGGAAGCTGCCCGCGCCAAGGACCTCGACGAACGCCGCCGCAAGGCACTGGCCGAGGCCGAAGCCATCCGCGCCATGATGAACGCGCCTGCTCGCGTGCTGGTGCCGCACAAGGCGCCCGAGAAGCCTGCGCCGGAAGCCAAGGCCGGGGTGAAAGGGACTTTGCACAAGCCGACGGCTCCGGCCGCCCGCCCGGGTGCACCGGCTGCTCCTGGCGCCGCTGCCGCGCCTGGCGCGGGCAAGGAAGTCAAGTCGGCCAAGCTCTCGTCGAGCTGGGCTGGCGACACGGCCAAGAAGAAGGAAATCAAGACCCGCGGCGACGCCAGCGGCGGTGTCGGTCGCGGCAACTGGCGCGGTGGCCCGCGCGGCCGTCGCGGCAATGACCGCAATGGCCAGGAAGAACGCGTGCAGGCTGCACCGGTCGAGGCCCGCGTGCTCGAAGTTCATGTGCCCGAAACCATCACCGTGTCCGAACTGGCGCACAAGATGGCCGTCAAGGCGTCCGAAGTCATCAAGCAACTGATGAAGCTCGGCCAGATGGCGACCATCAACCAGTCGCTGGACCAGGACACCGCGATGATCATCGTGGAAGAAATGGGCCACAACGCGGTGGTTGCCGCGCTGGATGATCCGGAAGCTTTCACTGATGAAGACGTGTCGGCGCAACAGGCCGAAGCCCTGCCGCGCGCACCGGTCGTGACCGTCATGGGTCACGTCGACCACGGCAAGACCTCCCTGCTGGACTACATCCGTCGCGCCAAGGTCGCCGCGGGCGAAGCCGGCGGCATCACACAGCACATTGGGGCGTACCACGTCCAGACCGAGCGCGGCATGGTGTCCTTTCTCGACACCCCGGGTCACGAGGCGTTCACCGCCATGCGTGCCCGTGGCGCGCAGGCCACCGATATCGTGATCCTGGTGGTGGCCGCGGACGACGGCGTCATGCCGCAGACCAAGGAAGCCATCAAGCACGCGAAGGCGGCGGGTGTGCCGATCGTGGTTGCGATCAACAAGATCGACAAGGCCGATGCCAACCTCGACCGCGTCAAGCAGGAACTGGTTGCCGAAGAAGTCGTGCCCGAAGAGTACGGCGGTGATGTGCCGTTCGTGCCGGTTTCGGCCAAGACGGGCCAGGGTGTCGACGATCTGCTCGAGCAGGTGCTGCTGCAGGCCGAAGTGCTCGAACTCAAGGCGCCGGTGGATGCCGCTGCCAAGGGCCTGGTCATCGAAGCCCAGCTCGACAAGGGTCGCGGCCCGGTCGCGACCGTGCTGGTTCAGTCCGGCACGCTCAAGACGGGCGATGTGGTGCTGGCCGGCTCGACGTATGGTCGTGTGCGCGCCATGATCGACGAGGACGGCAAGACCATCAAGTCCGCGGGTCCGTCGATCCCGGTCGAGATCCAGGGTCTGACCGAAGTGCCGCAGGCCGGCGACGAGTTCATGGTGATGAGCGACGAGCGCCGTGCGCGCGAGATCGCCACCTACCGGGCTGGCAAGTTCCGCAACACCAAGCTGGCGAAGGCCCAGGCTGCGAATCTGCAGAACATGTTCACCGACCTGTCGGCGGGCGAGGTGCAGACGCTGCGGATCATCATCAAGGCCGACGTGCAGGGCTCGCAGGAAGCGCTGGCCCAGTCGCTGCTCAAGCTGGCGACCGAGGAAGTCAAGGTGCAGATGGTGTACGCCGGCGTCGGTGGCATCAGCGAGAGCGACATCAACCTCGCGATCGCGTCGAAGGCCATCGTCATCGGCTTCAATGTGCGCGCCGATGCCGGTGCGCGCAAGCTGGCCGAGAGCAACGGCGTGCAACTGCACTACTACAGCATCATCTACGACGCGGTGGACGACATCAAGGTCGCCATGTCCGGCATGCTGGCTCCCGAGCGGCGCGAAGAAATCATCGGCTCCGCCGAGATCCGCACCGTGTTCGTGGCATCCAAGATCGGCACGGTCGCCGGTTGTATGGTCACTTCGGGTTCGGTCAACCGCAGCGCGCACTTCCGCCTGCTGCGCGACAACGTGGTGATCTACACCGGCGAAATCGACTCGGTCAAGCGCATGAAGGACGATGTGCGCGAAGTGCGCGAAGGCTTCGAGTGCGGTATCAAGCTCAAGAACTACAACGACATCAAGGAAGGTGATCAACTGGAGTTCTTCGAGATCAAAGAGATTGCGCGTACGTTGTAAAGCGCGCCGCGATATCGAGCTCATTGCCGCGTTGCAGCCGCCTTGCCGTACTAAAGTACTGTCTGCGGCGGCGCGCCTTGCACTGAGCCCGATCTCGCGACGCTTGTGATTGTTTGAATGCCTAGAAGAAAAGCCGCTACCCCCAACCGTGCCTTCAAGGTGGCCGATCAGATCCAGCGCGATCTGACGGAGTTGATCGCGCGCGAGTTGAAGGACCCGCGCGTGGGCATGGTCACGATCCAGGCGGTCGAGGTCACGCCCGACTACGCGCATGCGAAGGTCTTCTTCAGCCTGCTCGTGGGCAACCCGGTCGAGACCACCGAAGCGCTGAACCAGGCCGCGGGCTTCCTGCGCAACGGCCTGTTCAAGCGTCTGCACATCCACACGGTCCCGACGCTGCATTTCCAGTTCGATCGCACGACCGAGCGTGCCGCGGACATGAATGCGCTGATCGCGCAGGCTGTCGCTTCCCGTTCCAAAGACGACTGAAGATGAACGCGCCACGCACACGGGTGCAGCGGCGCCCTGTGCATGGGGTGTTGCTACTCGACAAGCCGCTGGGTCTCTCCAGCAATCAGGCCTTGCAGAAGGCCAAGTGGTTGTTGCGCGCCGAGAAGGCCGGGCATACCGGCACGCTCGACCCGCTCGCGAGCGGCGTGCTGCCCTTGTGCTTCGGGGCGGCCACCAAATTCAGCCAACTGCACCTGGACGCCGACAAGACTTATGAGGCCACCGCGCGCCTCGGGGTGAAGACGTCTACCGGCGACGCGGAAGGCGAAGTCATCGCCAAACGGCCTGTCGCCGTGACAGCGGCTGATCTGAAGCGCGTGGAAGCGCAATTCACCGGGCCGATCCGCCAGGTGCCGCCGATGCACAGCGCGCTGAAGAAAGACGGCAAGGCGCTGTACGAATACGCACGCGAAGGCGTCGAGGTGGAACGGGCGCCACGCGATGTCGTGATCTACAAGCTGGCGATCGATGCCTCTTCCGGCAATGAAATTGACATTCGCGCGACCGTGAGCAAGGGTACCTACATCCGCACGCTGGGCGAAGACATTGGGGAAGCGCTGGGCTGCGGCGCCCATCTCACGGCGCTGCGCCGGATCGAGACCGGCGGCTTCGACGTCTCCCAATGTGTGACGCTGGACGCTCTCGAAGCCATGGCTGAGGAAGAGCGGCTCGCACGACTGCTGCCGACCGAAGCGCTGGTGGCCGATCACACGCCCGTCACGCTCGACGCCGAAGATGCCGGGCGCTTCCTTTCCGGCCTGCGCCGACGCGGCAAGTGGCCGGACGCGCCTGCCGTGGCCGTCTTCGGCCGTGACCCTCCTGCATTTCTCGGCACGGCCCACGTCAAGGCCGGCGAACTGATTCCGGGGCGCTTGCTGAGCCCCATCGAAATCCAGCAAACACTATTGACCGAAGCGACACCATGAGCACCAACCAGATCCGCAATATCGCCATCATCGCCCACGTGGACCATGGCAAGACCACGATGGTCGACCAGCTGCTGCGCCAGTCGGGCACCTTCGCCGAGCACGAAAAAGTGGTCGACACCGTGATGGACAACAACGCCATCGAAAAGGAACGCGGCATCACGATCCTGGCCAAGAACTGCGCCGTGACGTGGAAGGGCATGCACATCAACATCGTCGACACCCCCGGCCACGCGGACTTCGGCGGCGAAGTCGAACGCGCGCTCAGCATGGTGGACGGCGTGGTGCTGCTGATCGACGCCCAGGAGGGCCCGATGCCGCAGACCCGCTTCGTGACGAAGAAGGCGCTGGCCCTCGGCCTGAAGCCGATCCTGGTGGTGAACAAGGTAGACAAGCCTGGCGCGCGTCCCGACTACGTGGTCAACGCCGCTTTCGACCTGTTCGACAAGCTTGGCGCCACAGACGAACAGCTGGACTTCCCCGTTGTCTACGCCTCGGGCATCAATGGCTGGTCGTCGCTGGAAGAGGGCGAGCACGGCGAACAGTGGGGTCCCGACATGTCGGCGCTCTTCGACACCATTCTCAAGCACGTGCCGGCGCATGCGGGAGATGCTGAAGCGCCGCTGCAACTGCAGATTTCCGCGATCGACTTCTCGACCTTCGTCGGCCGGATCGGCGTCGGCCGTATCCATGCCGGCACCATCAAGCCCATGATGGACGTCGTCGTGATGGAAGGCCCAGACGGAAAGGCTGTCAAAGGCCGGATCAACCAGGTGCTGACGTTCCAGGGCCTCGAACGCGTGCAGGCGACCGAAGCCGGCCCGGGCGAGATCGTGCTGATCAACGGCATTGGCGACATCGGCATCGGCGTGACGATCACCGACCCGACGACTCCCACGGCGCTGCCCATGCTCAAGGTCGACGAACCGACCCTGACCATGAACTTCTGCGTCAACACCAGCCCGCTGGCCGGCCGTGAAGGCAAGTTCGTCACCAGCCGCCAGATCTGGGACCGCCTGCAGAAAGAGCTGCAACACAACGTCGCCTTGCGCGTCAAGGAAACTGACGAAGAAGGCATCTTCGAAGTCATGGGCCGCGGCGAACTGCACCTGACCATCCTGCTGGAAAACATGCGCCGTGAAGGCTACGAGCTGGCCGTGTCGAAGCCGCGCGTGGTGTTCCGCGACATCGACGGCGTCAAGAACGAGCCCATCGAACTGGTGACGGCGGATATCGAAGAACAGCATCAGGGCGGGGTAATGCAGGCCCTGGGCGAGCGCAAGGGCGAACTGGTCAACATGGAACCGGATGGTCGCGGTCGCGTGCGCCTCGAGTACCGCATCCCGGCGCGAGGCCTGATCGGCTTCACCAACGAGTTCCTGAACCTGACGCGCGGCTCGGGCCTGATCTCCAACATTTTCGACAGCTACGAGCCGCACAAGGGCGAGATCGGCAGCCGCAAGAATGGCGTGCTGATCTCGATGGACGATGGCGAGATCTTCACCTATGCACTCGGCAAACTGGACGATCGCGGCCGCATGTTCGTGCGCGCGAACGACCCGGTGTACGAAGGCATGATCGTCGGCATCCACAGCCGTGATAACGATCTGGTGGTCAATGCCACGCGCACCAAGCAGCTGACCAACTTCCGTGTGTCCGGCAAGGAAGACGCGATCAAGATCACGCCGCCGATCGAGCTCACGCTGGAGTACGGCGTGGAGTTCATCGAAGACGACGAACTGGTCGAGATCACGCCCAAGAGCGTGCGCCTGCGCAAGCGCTATCTGAAGGAACACGAGCGCAAGCGCGCGTCGCGCGAGACCGCCTGATGCTGCGCATGGGCGGCCATGGGCTCACTCATGGCCGTGCGGTCTGGCTGATGATCGTCGTGACGCTCATGTGGGCCACTGCGGGTGTCGTCACGCGCCACCTCGAACACGCGCGCAGCTTCGAGGTGACCTTCTGGCGCAGCTTCTTTACGCTGGTATCGCTGCTGGTGATCCTTCCGTTGTGGCAGGGCCGGGCAGTGTTCGCGAAGATCCGACAGGGTGGACGCGAACTGTGGATCTCCGGCGTCTGCTGGGGCGTGATGTTCACCGCCTTCATGGTCGCGCTCACGCTGACCAGCGTCGCCAATGTGCTGGTGACGATGTCGGCAGGCCCGTTGTTGACGGCATTGGCCGCGCGGATCTTCATCGGGCACAAGCTGCCGCCACGCACTTGGGCGGCCATCGTCGCGGCCGGGCTGGGCATCGCTTGGATGTACGGCACGGAACTGGGCGAGGGGCAACTGCTCGGCACGCTGGTCGCGCTGTGCGTGCCGCTGGCCGGCGCGTGCAACTGGACCGTGGTCCAGCATGCCCATGCCAAGGGCCATGACGTCGACCTCGTTCCTGCAGTGCTGATCGGTGCAGCCATCTCCACGCTCGTCACACTGCCGCTGGCGTGGCCTTTCCAGGCGAATGCCCACGACCTGGGCCTGCTGGCCTTCCTTGGTCTGTTCCAGCTTGCGATTCCCTGTGCGCTTTCGGTGTTGTGCGCGCGCGTGCTGAAGGCGCCTGAAGTGTCGCTGCTCGCGTTGCTCGAAGTGATCTTCGGCATTGCCCTGGCCTGGATCGGGGCGGGCGAGGAGCCGGAATCGAGTGTCTTGATCGGTGGTGCGGTCGTCATTGGGGCGCTGGTGTTCAATGAACTCCTTGGCCTTCGCGAAAGGCGCTCTCCCGCAGCGGCGCTGACCAACCCCCACTGAATGGGCGCTCAGGGCATTCACTGATGCCTGCTTGACCCGCAAGACGTTGTTTGTTTTTTGAGGATGTATTGATGCGACTTTCCACTGCATTGGCTGCCTGCGTCTTGCTTGCGGCGCCCCTTTGCTCGACGGCCCAGGTATCGATCAACATCAACGTGCCCGGCGTTGTCATGGCGGCTCCGCCGCCGCCGCGCTACGAGGTGATGCCGCCGCAGCGCTCGGGCTACGTCTGGGTGCCAGGGAACTGGCAATGGCAACACAACGCCTATGACTGGCGGCAGGGTTACTGGGAGCCAGCGCGCCCCGATCACATCTACGCGCCGGGACGCTGGGTGCGCGCGGACGGCGGTTGGCGCTGGGTCGAGCCGAACTGGAAGGCTTCCAAGCGCAAGAAGGACAAGCACCACGGGCACGATGATCATTACGACCGCGATGATGACCATGGCCACGGCGGCCATCACTGCCCTCCGGGTCAGGCGAAGAAGGGACGTTGCTGATTGGCGGTGGCCCTCCAGCGAAAAGGCCGGCATGCAAGCCGGCCTTTTTCATTCAACCCGCCTCGCGACGGGTTTCTTGACTCAAGGGCGCGCCACCTTCCACACGCCGTTGAAGCCGTCGCCCGTCTTGTCGCCGGCCTTGGTGTCCTTCGCCCAGTAGTAGAGCGGCCAGCCCTTGTAGGCCCATTGCTTCTTGCCGTCGTCGCGAACGATGATGGTGTAGGCGCCTATGGGCTTGGCGCTGTCGGCCACGCTCAGCGGCGGCCAGTTGGTGGCGCACGGTCCGTTGCAGGCCGACTTGCCGCTACCGGCTGCATCGCGATCGAAGGTGTAGAGGGTCATGCCGGACGGGCCGATCAGTACGCCTTCGGACGTGCGCGTCGGCGTGTCCGGCGCAGGTGACATGCTTCCGCATCCTGCGAGCAGGGCGGCGGCAAGGATCGAGGCGCTGAGAAGTTTCATCGAGTTTTCTCCTTCGGTTAAAAAACGAATGCAGACGGAACAGTCTATCCCGCTGTTTTTTCAAGCTGACGGTAGACCACCGTCGCGAGGCTGAGCAACGTGTCACGCGAGAGCGCTCCGCTCAGGGCATAGCCAAAGCCTCGATCGACCCAATAGAAGCTGGGGACCGGACCGTCCGCCGAGTAGCGGAAGGCCGTCTCTCCCGACCGCGACGGATCTGCGCCTGAACCGAGGCTGCCGATGTACAGCGTGATGCGCTCGCCGCTGGCCCGTTCGAACATGAACTGTGCGCGGGCGCCTTCGCTGCCGGGCAGCAGGCGACCGCCGACCAGTGCGTAACCTTCGGCCGACAGGTCGGGCACCTGGAGTGGCTTGTCGAGCCGCTTCGAGAGCCATTGGGCGAGATGCTGCTGCTCGGCCGCAGCCACTTCGACGGGATGCCGCTTCTCGGGCGCGTACACCGCATGCGCCACAGAAGCGGCATGCACGAATTCCCGTGTGGCCGGCGCGCGCGACAGGGCCGCGCCTGCCTGCGATGAAGCCCATTGCGTGTTCGCCAGCCAGCCCGCGCCGAAGGCGAGAGCAATGCCCGCCGCCCTGCCGCCCCAACGCATCCATGTGGCTTGTCGGGCATGTTGCTCATCAGCCAGGCCCGCCGCGGCCAGCAAGGCCGGCGGAACGGGTTCGTCGAGCACTTCGCGATGCAGTCGCCGCAATGCGTCGCGCTGGGCCTCCCATGCGGCCAGGTCATCGTCAGGGGGAGGAGTAGGGGTGTTCATGGCGATAGCCGATTCACTTGAGGCGACGCAAGCCGGGGCGGGCCGCCACGGGAGAAGGCGTCCCGTCCATCAGGTCCTGCAGGCGGGCGCGAGCCCGCGAGAGGCGCGACATCACGGTGCCAGCCGGAATGCCCAGCACCTTGGCCACTTGCGCGTAGGAGAGGTCTTCGAGCGCTACCAACAGCAGCACGGCGCGCTGTTCCTCGGGCAGAAGCAGCAGGCAGCGTTGCAGGTCGATGGCCTGGTCACGGGTCGAATCCACGCCGCGTAGGTCAAGCACGACATCGTCGATGTCGACAGCAGCCGCGCGCGTTGCCGGTGCGCGCCGGGCTTGGCTCACGAACACGTTGTGCATGACGGTGAAGAGCCAGGCACGGAGGTCGCTCCCGACGATCCACAGCCGCCACTTGCTGCAGGCGCGCTCCAGCGTGTCCTGCACCAGGTCGTCGGCAGCCCAGCGGTCGCCCGTCAGCGCGCGGGCATAGCGCCGCAGGCTGGGAATGTGGTCGACGAGGAGGCGGGAATCCATGGTGTGGAGCAGATCATCGATCGTGGTTGTCTGCTGCACTAACGCCGGCGCACCGACGTTTATTCCATGCGCGTCGAAAAAAGGTCAGGTTCCGCCGGCCGGACCACCGCGGAGCACGCGCCGCTTGAGCGGCTTCGCCGGATTTCCGCCATACACGGTCCATGGGTCGAGTGACCGGAACGCGACGCTCCGCGCGCCCAGCACCGCACCTTCGCCCACCTCGACGCCGGGCCCGACGAAAGCCTCGGCTGCAATCCACGCCTGCGCGCCGATCACGATCGGTTGCGCGGTCAGTTGGAAGGTGGCCGACGAGATGTCATGGCTGCCGGCGCAGAGATGCGCCCCTTGCGACACCAGCGCCGCGCGGCCAAGAGAAATCGGCGCCATGTTGTAGCAAGTGACCCGTTCGGCCAGCAGCGCGCGATCGGCTAGATGCAGGTGGGGCGGATACCAGACCCGTGCGCTACCGCGCACGTCGCTGGATTCGCCCATCTGTGCGCCGAACAGCTTCAGGAGAAAGCGGCGCCAGAAGCGCATCTGCGGCGGCGTCCACGACGCGAGCAGCGCCCAGCTCAGGTTCCACACGGCGCGCAGGATCCGATTGCCCAGCGAAAAGCTCGGACCGCCCTCGAGTGGGTTGACGCGCGCGGCGTCGAGGGGTTGAAGCGCCATCGATGTGTTCCTTCAGCGGCTGCGACTCTTCATGGCCCGCTCGACTTCACGCTTGCCTTCGCGGTCCTTGATGGTGTCGCGCTTGTCGTGCTCGGCCTTGCCCTTGGCCAGTGCGATTTCGCATTTGACCTTGCCCGCCTTCCAGTGGAGATTGAGCGGCACCAGCGTATAGCCTTTTTGCTCCACCTTGCCGATCAGGCGGCGGATCTGCTCCTTGTGCAGCAGCAGCTTCTTGGTGCGCACGGAGTCGGGAGTGATGTGTGTCGACGCGGAGCGCAGGGGGTTGATCTGACAACCGATCACGAACAGCTCGCCGTCGCGGATCACGACGTAGCCGTCGGTCAGCTGCACCTTGCCTTCGCGCAGCGATTTGACCTCCCAACCTTCGAGCACCATGCCCGCCTCGAAGCGTTCCTCGAAGAAGTAGTTGTAGGCGGCTTTCTTGTTGTCCGCGATCCGGGAGGAGGTGTCTTGTTTTTTTGTGGCCATGGTGTGTCAGGTGAGGGCTGCATGGCTTCAATACAATCCGTCGCGCACGCGGTGCCGATTCTATGAAAACAGTCCACAAGTCCGTTCTGATCTGGTACAGCGCCGAAGAGATGTACGCCCTCGTCACCGACGTGGCGAAGTATCCCGAATTTCTGCCGTGGTGTGACCGCTCGAAAGTGATCGAGCAGGACGAACTCGGCATGACCGCCGAAGTCGGCCTCGCCTTCAGCGGTTTTCACCAGAGCTTCACTACCCGCAACACCCATGTGCCCGGCCGCGAAGTGCATCTGAAGCTGGTCGATGGGCCCTTCTCCAATCTTGACGGTGTCTGGAAGTTCACGCCCGTGGGGGAGCAGGGCGAGCGAGCGTGCCGCGTCGAACTCAACCTCAGCTATGGGTTCAGCAACTTCGCGCTTCAGGCACTGGTGGGGCCCGTGTTCGACAAGGTCGCCTCGAACCTGGTCGAAGCTTTCGTGAAGCGCGCCGAGCACGTCTACGGTACGCCCTGATGCTGCAAGTCACGGTGGCCTATTCGCCGGCGCCGCGTGAGGTGTTCGAACAGGTCGTGTCGCTATCGGAGGGCGCGACGGCGCGCGATGCGGTGATAGCCAGCAGTCTCGGCGCCAGCTTTCCGCAACTCGATTGGCAGACTCTTGTCCCGGGCGTCTGGGGCCGGGCGGTCGAATGGGATCAGGTTCTCGCAGACCTCGACAGGGTCGAACTGTGCCGCCTGCTCACCGTCGATCCCAAAGTCGCGCGGCGCGAACGATTCCGGCAGCAGGGCGCTCGCGGAACGGGCTTGTTCGCACGCCGTCGCAAGGGCGGCAAGGCGGGGTACTAGGCTCGCTCGCTCTACTTGCAGTCGGCGTCGATCACCGATTGCAGGCGTTGTTGCTCCGCGGCACGTGCGTTGTCGTCCATGATCTCGCGCTCGCCCTGCGCATTGATGCGGGCCACGCGCATGCCACTGTCCATCGTGGCCTTGCCCTGGCGAGCCCGATTGCAGTTCTCGGCCTTCGCCTGCGCCACCTTCTGCGTTTCGGCGGCCTGCTTGGCCTTTTCGGCTTCCTCGGTCTTCTTCGTCTTTTCCTCGAGTTGCTTGTCGACACCCGCCGTCTTGCTGCTGCTGGCGGCGGGCGCGGCTGCCGGCGCAGGTTCCGTCGGCGCAGCAGGTGTGCTGAAACTCAGTGGCTTGCTGGGCGCACCGGGCTTGCGGAGGATGTTTTTCTCGGGGATGTCGGGCGGCGGCGCCTGGTCACTGAACACCTTCTTGTTGTCCTTGTCGACCCATTGCCACTGGGCGTGCGCGCCCAACGGAAGCAGGAAGACCGATCCGATGACGAGCAGATGCGCGAATTTCATGGCCGGCAGTTTAGCGCTGCCTTACGTTTTGCAACTTTGTCCCTGGCATTTTTGCAACGTTCTCTCGGTACTCCGGGATGTTTGAACCCGAATGCGTGCGGGAAAGCGCAATTCCCTTCGCCTGATTGGATGCCGAGCCATCGTTACAATCCGTCTTTTGGAGCTTCACCCATGCGCCTTCTCGGCAAAGCGCTCACCTTCGACGATGTGTTGCTGGTGCCAGCGTTCTCCCAGGTCCTCCCCAAGGACACCTCCCTCGCCACCCGGCTCTCCCGAAATATCACGCTGAACCTGCCGCTCGTGTCGGCTGCGATGGACACCGTGACCGAAGCACGCCTCGCGATCGCCATCGCGCAGGAAGGCGGCATCGGCATCGTGCACAAGAACTTCACCGCCGCCGAACAGGCGGCGCAAGTCGCCAAGGTAAAGCGCTACGAATCCGGCGTGCTGCGCGATCCGGTGGTGATCACGCCGACGCACACCGTACGCCAGGTCATGGCGCTGTCCGACCAGCTCGGAATCTCCGGTTTCCCGGTGTGCGATGCGGGCAAGGTGGTCGGCATCGTCACGGGGCGCGACCTGCGCTTCGAGAACCGCTACGACGTGCCGGTCAGCGAGATCATGACGCGGCGCGACAAGCTCATCACCGTGCCTGACGGCACGACGCTGGCGGACGCGAAGGCACTGCTCAACAAGCACAAGCTCGAACGCCTGCTCGTGATCAACGAGGCCTGGGAACTCAAGGGGCTGATCACCGTCAAGGACATCACCAAGCAGACCAGCTTCCCGAATGCCGCCCGCGACGCCAGCGGCCGCCTGCGGTGCGGCGCCGCGGTCGGCGTGGGCGAGGGCACGGAAGAGCGCGTGGAAGCGCTCGTGAAGGCCGGCGTCGATGCCATCGTCGTCGATACTGCCCACGGCCACAGCGCCGGGGTGATCGAGCGCGTGCGCTGGGTCAAGAAGAACTATCCGCAGGTCGACGTGATCGGCGGCAACATCGCCACCGGCGACGCGGCCCGCGCGCTCGCTGATGCAGGGGCCGACGCGGTCAAGGTCGGCATCGGCCCGGGCTCCATCTGTACCACGCGCATCGTGGCGGGCGTAGGCGTGCCCCAGATCATGGCGATCGACAACGTCGCGACGGCACTCCAGGGCACCGGCATTCCGCTCATTGGCGACGGCGGCATCCGCTACTCGGGCGACATTGCCAAGGCCATCGCCGCCGGCGCGAGCACCGTGATGATGGGCGGCATGTTCGCTGGCACCGAAGAGGCGCCAGGCGAGATCGTGCTGTTCCAGGGGCGCAGCTACAAGAGCTACCGCGGCATGGGCTCCATCGGCGCCATGCAGCAGGGCAGTGCGGACCGCTACTTCCAGGAGTCCACGACCGGCAACCCCAACGCCGACAAGCTCGTGCCCGAGGGTATCGAAGGCCGTGTGCCCTACAAGGGCTCGATGGTGTCGATCGTCTACCAGATGTCCGGCGGTTTGCGCGCCAGCATGGGCTACTGCGGTTGCGCCACGATCGAGGACATGAAGAACAAGGCCGAGTTCGTCGAGATCACCACCGCCGGCATCCGCGAGAGCCACGTGCACGACGTGCAGATCACCAAGGAAGCGCCCAACTACCGCGCCGAGTGAAGCAATGACCCCCACGCTTGTCACTTCGTGTACTACGCTGCCCCCCATGGGGGCTGCAGTCGACTTGGGGCGGCCCGGCGGCGACTGAATCCCATGCAACACCAGAAGATCCTGATTCTCGATTTCGGCTCGCAAGTCACCCAGCTCATCGCGCGACGCGTGCGCGAGGCGCATGTGCTCAGCGAGGTGCATCCCTGCGACGTCACGGACGAGTGGATTCGCGACTACGCGAAGGACGGCAGCCTGAAGGGCGTCATCCTTTCGGGCAGCCACGCCAGCGTCTACGAAGACACGACCGACAAGGCGCCGCAAGCGGTGTTCGAGCTCGGCGTGCCGGTGCTGGGCATTTGCTACGGCATGCAGACCATGGCGCACCAGCTGGGCGGCAAGGTCGAAGGCGGCCACAAGCGCGAGTTCGGCTTTGCGGCGGTCCGCGCACGCGGCCACACCGAGCTGCTCAAGGACATCGCGGACTTCACGACCGACGACGGGCACGGCATGCTCAACGTCTGGATGAGCCACGGCGACAAGGTCACCGCACTGCCGCCCGGCTTCAAGCTGATGGCCTCGACCGAGAGCTGCCCGATCGCCGGCATGGCCGACGAGGATCGGCATTTCTACGCCGTGCAGTTCCACCCCGAAGTCACGCACACGCAGCAGGGCCAAGCGATCCTCGATCGCTTCGTGCTCGGCATCTGCGGCGCCAAGCCCGACTGGGTCATGCGCGACCACATCGCCGAAGCGGTGGAGGCCATCCGCAAGCAAGTGGGCGACGAGGAGGTGATCCTCGGGCTCTCTGGCGGCGTCGATTCGTCGGTGGCCGCTGCGTTGATCCATCGCGCCATCGGCGACCAACTCACCTGCGTCTTCGTCGACCACGGTCTGCTGCGGCTGAACGAAGGCGACATGGTGATGGACATGTTCGTCGGCAAGCTGCACGCCAAGGTGATCCGCGTCGATGCGAGCGAACTTTTCCTCGGCAAGCTGGCCGGCGTGAGCGACCCCGAAGCCAAGCGCAAGATCATCGGCGGCGAGTTCGTCACCGTGTTCAAGCAAGAGGCGGCCAAACTCACGAGCGCAGGCGCGAAGGGCGCCAAATGGCTGGCGCAGGGCACCATCTATCCGGACGTGATCGAGTCCGGCGGCGCCAAGAGCAAGAAGGCCGTCACCATCAAGAGCCACCACAACGTGGGCGGCCTGCCGGAGCAACTGGGCCTCAAACTGCTGGAGCCGCTACGCGACTTGTTCAAGGATGAAGTCCGCGAACTCGGTGTCGCGCTCGGCCTGCCGCCCGAGATGGTGTATCGCCATCCGTTTCCTGGCCCCGGCCTGGGCGTTCGGATCCTCGGCGAGGTCAAGAAGGAGTACGCCGACCTGCTGCGCCGCGCCGATGCGATCTTCATCGAGGAACTGCGCAACTTCATCGACCCCGCCACCGGCAAGAGCTGGTACGACCTCACGAGCCAGGCCTTCACCGTGTTTTTGCCAGTCAAGAGCGTCGGCGTGATGGGCGACGGCCGCACCTACGATTACGTTGTGGCCCTGCGTGCAGTTCAGACCAGCGACTTCATGACCGCTGACTGGGCCGAGCTGCCCTATGCGCTGCTCAAGAAGGTGTCGGGGCGCATCATCAACGAGGTGCGAGGCATCAATCGCGTCACCTACGACGTGAGCAGCAAGCCGCCGGCGACGATCGAGTGGGAGTGAGCGGAGGGCGTCGCGTGTCACCGGTCCGACCCGGTGACACGCTGTCCCTTCGGCATATCTCATTGGATGCGTACCGTTTGACGTCCAAGGCGATCTCGGGGCCCGCGGCCGGGCCCGGCTCTTCCAACGACAGCTTGGGCATATACCGTTCGGGTTGACCCTTACGAAGTGTTTTCACATGTAAGAACATAGTGTTAGAGTTTGGCATTCGTAGTGTCTGGTAACAGCACTGCTGCGCTCTCCAACGACCTCTGGGGCGGATGCCATGGAAAAAGTTAGCTGCGATGCCGTGAGAATCACCCCAGTGCCCGTGACGGTCGCTCGGGAAGCCGTTGACCGGACGAAGAGAGTCCGTGCGCACTGGTCTTCCACTTCACTTCGCGCCGAGGGCTTGTCGACGGAGCCAGCGACCGAATCGCCGAGGGACACGCAGCTGCTGTCCGTCGTCATCCCTTGCTACAACGAGGAAGAGGTGATTGGCGAGACGATGAAGCGCATGAGGGCCTTCTGCGCCGAATTGCAGGATCTGGATGTCGAACTGATCTTCGTCGACGACGGCAGCCGCGATCGCACGCGAGAGCGCCTGAAGGAATTTGCCGCCGAAGATCCCCGGATCAAACTCATAGGGTTTGCGCGCAATTTCGGTCACCAGATTGCGGTGACGGCCGGAATTGACGCCGCCAATGGCGACGCGGTCGTGCTCATCGACGCCGACCTTCAGGATCCTCCCGAAGTCGTCCACCAGATGATCGCCAAATGGCGTGAAGGCTACGACGTCGTCTACGGCACCCGCACGGAACGCCCGGGCGAGTCAGCCTTCAAGCTGGCGACGGCTCGGGGCTTCTACCGCCTGCTCAACCAATTGTCGGATGTGGCGATCCCTCTGGATACGGGCGACTTTCGGCTCATGAGCCGGGATGTCGTGGATACGCTGCGTGCCATGCCGGAGCGTGACCGTTTCGTGCGCGGCATGGTGAGCTGGGTCGGATTCAAGCAGATCGCGCTGCCATACCGACGCGCCCAGCGATTTGCGGGGGAGAGCAAATACCCCCTGACCAAGATGCTCCGCTTCGCAACGGACGGGATCCTGTCTTTCTCGACCAAGCCTTTGCAGATGTCGGTGGCATTGGGCATGGCCTGTGCCTCCGTGTCGCTGCTGGGCATCGTGTACGCGCTCGTGCTGCGCCTGTTCACCAGTGTGTGGGTGGAAGGCTGGACCGCCTTGATGATCGCCGTGCTCTTCATGGGCGGCGTCCAATTGATCTGCGTCGGTGTTCTTGGCGAATACGTCGGCCGCATCTACAACGAAATCAAGAACAGGCCGCTGTACGTGGTCCAGGAATACCTCGGTTTCGAGAAAGCCGGCCCGGCCATGTCTCGAAGCCCTGTTGTTGTCAATCGATGACCGCCAAGAAGTCATTGCGATTGCTGTTGGGCATTGGTCTCGCGGCACTGTTTCTTTGGCTGATTCTTCGCCAGATCAGCTTCGAAGAAATCAGAAGGGCGTTCGATGGCGCCAGTTTCATCTGGGTGACCGCAGCCCTGTTGGCTTTCGCGGTGGGCTATTCCTGCAGGATCGAACGCTGGCGCTCGATGCTGGAGCGTGACAGCCCTGGTTTGACATGGCAGCGTTGCGCCGGGCCCTTGTTGGCGAGCTTCGCGGCCAACAACGTGCTGCCCTTCAGGGCCGGGGACGCGCTTCGTGCGTTCGCATTCAACAGGAAGCTGGGCACGACTTCCGGCGTCGTCGTTGCAACGTTGTTCGTCGAGCGCTTGCTGGACTTGCTGATGGTGCTGGTGCTCCTGGGCGTGGCCGTCGCAGTGTTCGGTCTGGACACGAAGCACTTTGCGGGAATCGGAAGTGCGGCCTTGATCGTTGCCGCACTGGCCATCCTGTTCGTCCTTCTGTTCCCGCGCTTCTTCACGCCATTCGTGCTCGCCATGGGGCGCCTGGTTATTCGCGTTGCGCCTGGTTTCGGTCAGAAGCTCTTCGACGAAATCAACAAGAGCCTGAGCACGCTGCATCACCTGGCGCAGGGGGGCACCATGATCAGGTTGGTCCTCTGGTCGGTACTGGCCTGGTTGGCAGAGGGCTGCGTCTTCTGGTTCGCTGCCTTGGCATTGCCGACACTTTCAGCGCCGCTCGCTGGCTGGCTGGCATTGCCCGTGGGCACTCTGGCGACGCTGATTCCCAGCACGCCGGGCTACATCGGCACCTTCGATTTCTTCACGGTGCATGCGATGACGACGCTCGGCAACGACTCGGTGGCGGCGACCGCGTATGCGCTGCTCGTCCATGCATTGCTATGGCTTCCGCCCACCCTCGTGGGTGGCCTTTACTTGTTGGTCTTTCCGGTCCATCAGCGGCAAGAGAAATTGAAGGCAGTTTCCTCATGAGTTTGTCTCACACGACGCAGGTGACGATTGTTGGCGCGGGCTTTACCGGGCTGACTGCAGCCTATGAGCTGGTCAAGAAGGGCTTCGACGTCACGATTCTCGAAGCCGAATCGGAGGTCGGCGGATTGGCCGCAGCCTTCGAAGTAGGCGGCCAAAACCTCGACCGCTTCTATCACCATTGGTTCACCAACGACCTTGAAGTGATGGGATTGATCAAAGAACTGGGCTTGGACGAGCGCGTCGAGGTCAATCCGACCAACACGGGCGTCTACTACGCGAACAATTTCTTCAAGCTGTCCACGCCCTGGGATCTGCTGAACTTCAAGCCCTTGAGTCTGGTCGACCGGATCCGCCTCGGCCTGCTCGCATTGCGCGCCCGCCAGGTAAAGGACTGGAAGGCCCTGGAGAACAAGACTGCGCAGGACTGGTTGCGCGAACTGGGTGGAGAAAACGTCTACCGCGTGGTCTGGCAGCCGCTGCTCAAGGGGAAGTTCGGTCCCTACGCGGAGCAGGTGTCGGCGGTCTGGTTCTGGAACAAGCTCAAGCTGCGCGGCGGGAGCCGAGGCAAGGGCGGTGAAGAACGCCTTGCCTACTTCAAGGGAGGGTTCGTCGCGCTGGCCGAGGCCTTGGCCAACCGGGTGAGGGAACTGGGCGGTCGCATCGAACTCAACACGCCCGTTTCGAAGATCGAACCGCTCGGTGAGCGCTGGATCGCGACCACGCCCAGCGGCGAAGTCACCTCGGATCGGGTTATTGCAACGCCGGCGTTGCCGCTGGTCGCGGACATGGTGCGCGGCTGGGCGTCTGCTGACTACATCGACAGCCTGGAGCGCATCCAGTACATCGGCAACGTGTGCCTGGTGCTCGAACTGGACCGGCCTCTGTCCAAGACCTACTGGCTGAACGTCAACGACCCGAGCTTTCCCTTCGTCGGCGTGATCGAGCACACCAATTTCGAGCGAGCCGAGACCTACGGCGGCAAGCACATCGTCTACCTCTCGAAGTACCTTCCACACACGGAACCCTTGTATGCGATGGGCGCCGACGATTTCCTGGATTTCGCGCTGCCATTCCTCAAGACCATGTTTCCTGCCATGGAACGCAAGTGGATTCAGGCGCATCACCTGTGGCGAGCCCGTTGGTCGCAGCCGGTGGTCGAGAAGAACTACAGCAGTCTGATTCCGGGCGAAGACGGCCCGAAGAGCGGCTTTCACGTCTGCTCGATGGCCCAGATCTACCCGGAAGACAGGGGCACCAATTACGCCATCAGGGCGGGCAAGAGCATCGGCGAGCGCTTGACGCTCGCCGTGAAGAACGCTTGAACCGCCATGAGCAGCCGTCCCCAGAGTTCGGAGAGAGTTGCAGGGACCTGGAGCATCGCCACCCTCCTGGGCGCGGCTGTCCTTGTCCTGGTGCCCTATGGCCTGCTGCTGCGCACCTTGCCGATCGGCCGGGATTCGGGCGTCTTCGTCTACACCGGGATGATCATGAACAGCGGGGGCATGCCCTACGTTGATTCGTGGGATCACAAAGGCCCGCTGCTCTACATCTTCAATGCGCTGGGATACCTTCTCACGGACAGCGCCAAGGGCATCATTCTTCTCGAAGGGCTCCTTCTCTTCGCTGGCCTGGCGATATCGATGTCTCTCTGGAGAAGGCTGCTCCCGACCTTCGCAGTCGTGCTGGCGGCGACCCTGTTCGTGCTGACTTACTGCGCGACCTTCGAGTTGGGGAACCTGACGGAATCCTGGCTGATCCCGTTCATCCTGGTGACCTATTCGCTGGCCTTCGTCTACTTTTGCGATGAGTCGGTATCGAACAAGGTGGGCCTGCTGGACTGGCTGTGCATCTCGCTCGGCATCGCGATGGCCGTCGCGATGCTGACGCGTCTCAACAACGGGATGGGCCTGGGCTTCCTGGCCCTCTACCTGGTCGTCTTCGGCACCCGGCATCGCTTCAGGTCGATCGTCCTGATGGGTGTTTCATACGCTGTCGTCGTGCTGCCCATTCTTTTCTGGCTCTACCAGAAGGGCGCGATGAGCGCCTTTGTGGAGCAGTACTGGTCGTTCAACTTCGCGTACTCGCGCGGAGCGAGCCTCGTGGCACGGGTCGTGGCCATGTACTCGCTGTCGCAGGCCATCTTTCTTTCGCCCCTGGGCCTTGGCTGCCTCCTCATGGGCGCCGCCGTCTTGCTGTCGAACACGCAGGTTCCCAAGGGAAAGAAGAACTCGTTCTACTGGTTGATGTTCACGATCTTCGGCGTCGAGTTGCTGTCGCAGTTGGCCTCGGGAAGAGGGTACTTGCACTACGCTTCGCTTGCCGCCCCGGCGCTCGCCCTGGTGTTCGTCGCCTTGCTGAACCTGGGGAGCGGCCCTGGCGGCTTCCTGTCCGGCGTGAGGAAGAACGCCAAATGGGCGGTGCTCGTGGTTCCGGCCTTCGTGGTCGCGTTGGCGCCGCCGGCCTTCGCCATGCTGGGCTCGTTGAAGCATGGCACCGGCGTCGCGGGCTCGCCGGAAAACGAACTGGCCGACTATCTCCAGCGCAACACAAAGCCCTCCGACTTCGTGCTGGTCCACGGTGCCGAGACCTGGCTGCTGGCCGCTTCCGGCAGGCGTTCGGCGACGAGCATCACCTACTACTATCCGGCGCTCTCCGGATTCAAGGACACGCACGAGAAATACCAGGCAGACACCCTGGGCAACAAGCCGCTGTACATCGTCGAGGCGCCCGATTCATGCGGGCTGGCCAAGTCGAAGTGCGAAGGACAGCCGGAGCTGTTTGCGAAGCTCAGGGACTTCCTGCAAAAAGAGTACGTGCAGGAGCGCGACCTCCACGGCTACAGATTCTGGCGCTACCGAGGCGCGAAAGGCTGAAGAGGAGGCCGACCGGCACCCGGTCAGCGATCAACCCGTTCCGCCCGCTCGTAGCCCACGAACGGACCGAAGAACACCATCTCGCCTTGCAAGCCCTCGGCGATCTCGTTCTGCTTGGGCAGTTCGTCGATGAACTCGGGCCACGATTGCGCGACGTGCGCGGACCACTGGCGATGGTCGAGCCGAGTGATGGGGCCCTGGGTGTCCAGGAACTCGTAGCCCTGTGCCGTCAACCGGGTCACTGCGAGCGTTGTCGCCGACTCATGGTTGTTTGCCGTGACATAGGCCGACACGTACGCCCCCGCCAGGGATTTCGGCATGCGGGGGTTCGAGCCGCGTGCCACCTTCACATTGACCAGATACAAGCCGCGTCCCGGCGTCGGCTGCTTTGACTTGAACAAGCCAAACATGGATATCGCCCCAAGAAATTGAGGCGATATCGTAGCGCGGCGGGCATCCGGGCCTGACCGCACGCGTTTTTAAGGTTCCGTGAGGGATTGCTTAAGCAATTCTTAGCGGCGCGCGAAGCGGCGGATTTCTAGACTTCTTTCCCAGCAGGAGGTGCACGGTGCGCTTTCCGCTGGACCCCAAGAAGGACACCCCAATGAACATCGATCAGCGCGAAATGCGCCAGGTTGCGGAGGCCGCGGCACCCCGCATCGACATGTATGCCGGTATCCACAAGGCGCTGCGCGCACTCATGGCCGACAGCCTGCTCGCGCTCGGACGCATGGACGTGGACGATGCGCTGGAACTCGCTCAGGTCACGCAACGCGTGCTGGAGTTGCTGGATTTCTGCCGCTCGCATCTGCAGCACGAGAACGAATTCGTGCACACCGCCATGGAGGCCCGCGCGCCGGGCGCCAGCGGTCAGATCGCCCACGAGCACGCGGAGCACACGGAAGCGATCACGGTGCTGGCGAACCAGACCACGGCGCTGTTGCAATGCGATGCCGAGGCGCGTGCCGCCGGCGCGCTCGCGCTGTACCGGGCGCTCTCGCTCTTCATCGCGCACAACTTCGAGCACATGCATGTCGAGGAGACGGCGCACAACGCGGTGCTCTGGGCGCGCTACACCGACGCCGAACTCATCGAGATCCACAACGCGCTGGTCGCCTCGATCCCACCACACGAGATGATGTTCATCGTGCGCTGGATGGTGCCCTTCATGAACCCTGCCGAGCGCACCGCGATGCTGGGCGACATGCAGGCCCATGCGCCTGCGCCGGCCCTCGCGGCGGCGCTCGACGTGGTGCGCCCGCACCTGAGCGAGCGTGAGTGGGCCAAGCTCAGCGCGAGTCTCCACCTGCCGGCCGCGACGGGTCTGGTTCAGGGGTGAGGCCTTGGCGGCGCTCAGCCGGGGATTTCGGTGAGCGCGACCGGCCGTTCCATGCGCAGGCGAAACCGGCCGCGGCCGGTCTTCTCGATGCGGATGTGCGGGCAGTTCTCCACCAGGCGGCGCTGCAACAACACCAGCCGGGCCTCGAGGTTGTCTGATAGATCAGGCAGTCCGATGGCGGGGTCGAGCCGCAGCTCGCGATTGGTGAATTCGCTGCGGCTTTGCTCAGAGTACTCGCGCAGCAGCTTGCCGAGGATGGCGCCCGCCACGCCCTTGATCAGGTAGCTGTCTCCGATGAAGACGCTGTGGTTCGCGAGGTAGTGGCGCACCGGCACCGGCGCGCCGGTGGTCGACCGCGCACTGGCCGCGCGGGGCTCCTCTGCAGGCGCCGCCGGCTCGTCGGCGGTGCGCAGCAGTTCCAGCGCCGCGCCCAGGTGTCCGGCGATGGCGACCAGCGCGTCTTCATCCTCGAAGCCAAAGCGCATGTCCTGCGGGCTTTCGACGAAGAGCGCGCCCAGCAGGCGGCCGCTGGAGACGATGGGCACCGCCAGCTGGCTGTGCGGCTCCGGCAGGCCCGGAAAGCAGATTTCGGTATCGAGCACGAGTCCGGGCTCGGTCTCGCGCATGCTGCTGCGCACCGCGTGGCTGTAGCTCGCCGCGTTCGTCATGTGGCTGATGCGCACCGGCGTGCGCTCGCGCGCGGCCACGCCGATCACGCCGTGTCCGATTTCGATCTCCGAGCCGACACCGGATGTCGCATACCCGCAACTGGCCACCGTATAGAGGCGCTGCGTGGCGGTGTCCAGCATCAGGACCATGGCATGGCGCACGTCCAGATGGTCGTTCAGCACCGCGAGCACGGTCTGCAACAACTCGTCCGTCGCCCCACAGGCGGCGAGGCGCTCGGCCGAACGCCGTACGCCGGCCAGCAGGCCGAAACGGGGAGTCTGCGGTGGAAGGCGATCACCCTCCACGCTCTCGATGGCCTCGACCTCGTACACGTCGGAGCCCAGCAACCGGAATACGCCGGCCATGCCCGAGTACGAGGCGATGCCGGCCAGCTGCGCCTTCATGCTCTCGAACAGCGGGCCGCTGGTCTCCGTGCGCAGGTAGCGCAGGTGCAGCCGGTAGTAGCCGGCGCTGCTCGGGTCGATCAGCAGCACGCTGCTGTAGGGGTTGGCGAGGATGTTCTGCCGGGTCTTGTTGAAGAACTGGAACGACAGCGCGACGTGGCGTTCGTCCACGTAGTTGACCTGCGAGATGTAGGCGACGTTGGGCGTTCCGTCTTCCGCGCAGGTCGACATGATGGCCGGGATCGCGCCTTCGAAGCAGGCACGGATCGCGTGGAGCGAGAGAGGCGGGGAGGCCGGTGTCATGCGGGTGCCGAGGTGGGCGTCGGGGGTAGCGCGCTGCCGGCCTTGGGTCCGGGCGTTTGGTCGAAGGCCTCGCTCGGGTTGAAGCGCACCGCCACCAGCTCGGCAAGCCGGAACGAGAAGATCGTCCGTACGAAGGGCACATCGCAGCCGACGAGACCGAGCTCGTATTCCATCGACGCGAGGTAGCGGTGCAGGACCGGCAGATCCCCCTCGTCGGCTGCTCGGAGTTCTGCCTTTCGCGCCTTCACCTGCACGGTGCGGTGGCTCAGCGGCTCGCTGAACACCACTGCGAGAAGACCGGTCGCGGCGATGTCCTGCAGCAGCTGGCGTGCCTGGCCGCGCGCGAGGAAGACCGTGACCTCCGTGCCGTCCGGTGAGATGCTCGCGGCCATCGCGCGCATCAGGCTGGGCCGCAGTGCGGAATTGCGCGACGAGACGATGGTCGACACGCCTTTGTCGATCATCGCGATGTGCTCGGGTTTCAACAGCGGGCGGGGTGGGACCTCGGGCATGGAAAAGGCCGGGCGTGGGGGTCCGGCATTGTGATTCAAAAGCCCTTGGCAATGCACGGCTTTGGCGGAACGTGCGCCAGTCGGCGGCCGTGGCGGCGCAATCCTGCCGCGCCCCGGCGTCAGGCGAACTGCCGCAAGTCCTGCGCTGCCGGCGCCGTCACCCGCAGATGCCGGGTCGCCCCCGCCGTGCGCATCACGGCCGACAGCAGCGATCGGAACCAGATGTGCCCCGGCGCCTGCTGGTTGCGCCCATGCCAGAGCTGGTAGAAGCGCATCGGCGGGAAGTCGATCGGCGACGGCACGACCGCCAGCGGCAGCATCGCCGCGAAGTGCTGCGCGAAATGCCGGCTGGTCGTGAAGATGAGGTCGGTGCCGGGCAACAGGTGCGGTGCCATGGAGAAATAGGGCACGGTCACCGTCGGCGTGCGCGCCAGTCGCTGGGCAGCCAGATGGGTCTCGACCACGCCGCGCTGCAGCGTGCTGTAGAGCTGCGGCACGACGTGGTTGCCTTCCAGGTAGTCGGTGACCATCAGTCCGTTGGCGCCCGGATGGTCGCGATCGACCAGGCAGACCACCTCGTCTTCCAGCAGCAAGGTGGTGCGCAGGTGCTCCGGCGGCTGCGGCCAGTTGCCGATCACCACGCCGAGTTCGCCTTCGGCAAGGGCGGCGTCGAAGTCGTAGTCCGGGCCGAGTGCCTGCATCAGCATCCGCGCGCCGGGCGCCGTCGTGCGCATGTAGTGGACGACGGCGGCCATCAGCGGCGGCGCGAGGTAGTCGGGCGTGCCGATGCGGAAGGTCTCCCGCGTGGTCGCGGGGTCGAAGACGTCGCCTGGCGACAGCAGTCCGTCGATCTCGCCGAGCACGGTGCGCACCGACGCTTCCAGCTGCAACGCGCGCTCGGTCGGCACCATGCGCTGCTTGTCCTTGATGAGCAAGGGGTCGTCGAAGATGTCCCGCAGGCGCTTGAGCGCGGTGCTGATCGTGGGCTGCGACTGGTTCAGCCGCGTGGCCGCCCGCGAGACGCTGCGCTCGCTCATCAGCGTGCTGAACACGCGCAGCAAATAGGTGTCGAATGGGTCGTTGGAGCGTGACATGGGCGGTTGCTGCACAGCTTTGGTGCCTCGGCGCACCGGCGACAGTCGCCGGCGGGCTCCGGGGCAGAGCTTTGCTATGCCGCTGATTGCGGACAAGCGATTGGCGTGCCATGTTGGCGTTCCTAAAGTTCGGGCATCCCTTTTGCTGCAGGACACCATGACCACCACCACCCACCCCACGCGCCGCGGCGCGCTCCAGTTGCTGGCTGCAGGCGCCGCCTCGATCGCGTTGCCGGCTTTTGCCCAGTGGCCGGACAAGCCGATCAAGATCATCGTGACCTTTCCCGCAGGCGGGTCGAGTGACATCCTCGCCCGCGTGATGGGCGAGCAGCTGACCCGCAAGCTCGGCCAGGCGGTCGTGGTCGACAACAAGCCCGGCGCTGGCGGCACCATTGGCGGCGCCCTGGTGGCCGCGGCCCCGCCGGACGGCTATACCTTCATGCTGTCGAACACCACGCCGATCGCGCTGGGCCCGTTCACGCTGGAGAAGCAGCCATACGATCCGCTGACTGCCTTCACGCACATTGCCTTCCTGGGTTCGGCGCCGCTGGTGATCATGGCGAGCAAGCCCTCGGGCATCACCACCTATGCCGAGCTCGACGCGCGGGCCCGCAAGGAAGGACGGCTGGACTTCGGGTCGGGCGGCCCCGGATCGATCGGCCACATCCACGGCGAGCTGATCCGCAAGGTCACAGGAGCCAACCTCGTGCACGTGCCGTACCGCGGCGGCGCTCCGATGACGACCGACCTGATCGCCAACGTGATCCCCGTGGGCATCGACGTCATCACCGCTTACGTGCCATTCTTCAAGAGCGGCCAACTGGTGCCGCTTGCCGTGACGGGCTCCACGCGCTCGCCGCTCATGCCCGAGGTGTCGAGCATTGTCGAGGTGGGCCAGCCCAAGCTGGTGCTGGAGAACTTCTTCGGCCTCAGCGGGCCGGCCAAGCTGCCGCCGGACATCGTGACGAAGCTCAACACGGCATGCAATGAAGTGCTCGTCATGCCGGAGGTGCAGAAAAAGCTGATCGAGCTGGGCATCGTCGCCAAGCCGGAAAGCACGGCGCGCTTCGAGAGCATCGTGAAGGAACAGGTGGGCGTGCTCGCCCCCACGGTGAAAGGCGCCGGCATCAAGCTTTGAGCGCTGCCGGGCGGCGCTTGCGTGGCGAAGGGCGCGGGAAGATGATCGCCCGGTTCGCCGAACGCAGGAGGTTTCGATGCCGCAACATCCATCCCTCGATCGCACCCGCCGCAGCCTCCTCGCGGCGAGTGGCGCATGGGCCGTCATCGCGGCGCTGAAGCCGGAGCGCGCGCAGGCGCAGGCAGGCACCGGTTCGCGCATCGGCGTGATCGGCGCCGGCCGCATCGGCGGCACCATCGGCGGGCTCTGGGTCAAGGCCGGCCATCCGGTGATGTTCTCGTCGCGCCACCCCGAAGAACTCAAGGACCTGGTCTCGGGGCTGGGTCCGCTTGCCAGCGCCGGCACGGTGGCGCAGGCCATTGCTTTCGGCGACGCGCTCTTTATCGCCGTGCCCTATGGTGCGCTGCCGCAGATCGGCAAGGACTACGGCAGCGCGCTCAAGGGCAAGGTCCTGCTCGACGCCTGCAACGCCGTCGCCTCGCGCGACGGCAGCGTGGCCGACGAGGTGGAGCAGGAGGGCATCGGTGTCGTCTCGCAGAAGTACCTGGCGGGTGCGCGGCTGGTGCGGGCCTTCAACACCATGTCGTACACGATCTTCGCGCGCGAGGCCAACCGGCCCGAGCCGAGATTGGCCATCCCCATCGCCGGCGACGATCCGGAAGCCGTCAAGGTGGCGGCAGGGCTCGTGCGCGATGCCGGGTTCGATCCCGTGGTCGTCGGCAAGCTGGCCGACGCACGGCGATTCCAGCGCGGCGGGCCGGGCTACGGCCAGTCGGTGAGCGCGGCGGAGCTCAGACAGAAGCTGTCGCTGGCGCCATGACGGCGGCCGAGCGCTGGCTGCGACGTGCAGTTCCGGCCACGCCGCAGGAGTCGGCGGCGGCGCTTTGGTCCTTCGGCTACTTCTTCGCACTACTGGCGGGTTACTACGTGCTGCGGCCACTGCGTGACCAGATGGGCATCGCCGGCGGCACGCGGGCGCTGCCCTGGCTCTTCACTGCCACTTTCGTGACGCTGCTGGTCGCGCAGCCGCTCTACGGCATGCTGGTGGCGCGGCTGCCGCGCGCCAGGTTCATCCCCATCGTCTATCACTTCTTCGTCGCCAACCTCGCGGTGTTCTGGGTGCTGCTGGCGCTCGATGTCGAGCCGGTGATCGTGGCGCGCGTGTTCTTCGTGTGGGTCAGCGTCTTCAACCTGTTCGCGGTCGCGGTGTTCTGGTCCTTCATGGCCGATCTCTTCACGAGCGAGCAGGGCAAGCGCCTGTTCGGCTTCATCGGTGCGGGTGGAACGGCGGGCGCGCTGCTGGGGCCTGCCATCACCATCGTGCTATCGGTGCCGCTGGGGCCGCACAACCTGCTGATCGCGGCCATCGTGTTTCTAGAGATCGCGGTGTTCTGCGCGCATCGGCTGGAACGCAGCGCGGGCGTGAACCCGGGCCACCGGCACGACGCGTCTCGTGTGGGCGGCAGCGCCCTTGCCGGGTTGTGGGGCCTGTTCCGCTCGCCCTACCTGATCGGCGTTGCCGCGTGGGTGAGCCTGCTGTCCTTCGGCGCCACGATGCTCTACTTCGCGCAGGCGAACGTGGTATCCGCCACCGTGCAGGGCGCCGGGGCGCAAACGCGGGTGTTCGCGAGCATCGACCTGGCCGTGGGGCTGCTCACGCTGGCGACGCAGGTGTTTGCCACCGGCCGGTTTCTCCAACGCTTCGGCACCGGCGTGGCGGCGGGTGCGCTGCCGGCGGTCTATGTCATCGGCTTTTTCGCGCTGGCGATGACGCCAACCCTCGCGGTGATCGTCGTCTTCCAGGTCGCTCAGCGATGGATGAACTTCGCCATTGCCAATCCGGCGCGGCAGGTGTTCTTCACCGTCGTCGGGCGCGAGGAGAAATACAAGGCCAAGAACCTGATCGACGTCGTCGTCTACCGGGGCTCCGATGCGCTCTACGGGTGGGTCTACGACGTGCTGCACGCTGCCGGACTCAAGATTGGCGCGATCGCGTTGTGCGCGGTGCCGGTGGTGCTCGCGTGGCTCATCCTGTCGGCGACGCTGGGGCGCATGCAGGAGCGACGTGCCGCTCTGGACGATGCCCCCACCGTGCAAGGAGAACCGACGTGACATACATCACCCGGCGAAGCTTTTCCGTGCTGGCATTCGCGCTCGCCAGCGCCCGCGCACTGTCAGCGGACGATGCGGTGGCTGCGCAGATTCGTGCCGGGGGCTGCGTGGTGCTCTGGCGACATGCCCAGACCACGCCCGGCGTCGGAGACCCGCCGGGGTTCAGGCTCGGCGTGTGCAGCAGTCAGCGCAACCTGAGCATGGAGGGGCGCACGCAGGCCAGCGCAGCAGGCGAATGGTTCAAGGCCCGCGCACTCAAGCCGACGGCGGTGCGATCGAGCGCATGGTGTCGATGCAGGGATACGGCGGACCTCGCATTCGGCACTCACGTGCATTGGGCCCCGCTCGACTCGACCTTTGGCCGTTCGGCCGACGCGGGAGGGCGACGGCAGGTGTTGCTGGATGCGCTGACGCGCATTCCGGCAGGCGCTTTCGAGGTCTGGGTCACCCATCAGGTGAACATCGGTGCTTTCACCGGCGAATCGGTTGCGATGGGCGAAGCCGTGATCGTCGGGCCGGAGGGCAGGGTGCTGGGCCGCAGCGACTTTGGTTGAAGCCGATCTACTTCTTCGGCGCATCCAGCTTGACCTTCACCGGGTCCGTCTCGCCGACAGCCGCCCACGCCCTGGTGTCGAAGTGGAACTCGGCGACGGCGCATGTGGGCATGTCGACGATCTTGCTCGACAGCCGGTGCGCGAGGTGGGTGAACTCGGGGTTGTGACCGAAGAGCATCACGCCGTCGAGCCTGTCATCCAGCGCGCGGACGACGGCAAGCAGGTCGTCAGGGCTGCTTGCGTAGAGCCGTTCATTGACGACGATGTCCTTGCGTTGGCAGCCGATCTCGTCCGCGATGAGCTGCGCCGTCGTCAGCGCTCGCCGCGCCGGGCTCGACACGAGCAGATCGGGCTTCACTCCACGCTTGCCGAGGCGCTTGCCCATCGTGGGCGCATCCTGCCGGCCTCGATCGTCCAGGGATCGCTCCCGATCGGACAAGGACGGATCGTCGCGACTCGATTTGGCATGCCGTACCAGGAACAGTGTTTTCACGATCAGCTTCCCTTCTCGCCCGACTCTACCTCTCCATGAGGGATGGCGGAGTGTCGTATCCACGTCTTCAGTAGGCAGACTGACACGGACGGCCGCCGCAGCCATACTAGGCGTTCCACGAACGGAGGTAGCGTAATGGCCCAGCATGCAATTACTGCTGTTCACTGCAGCGGCGACAAGATCGATCTCGTGGCCATTCATGCGGTCGTGGAAAAGGAGTTCGGCTCGACCGAATTCGCGCTTGGCGCGGTCCAACGGATCAGCATCGGGGATTGCGTCGGTCTCCTTGCTGCCGGCGAGGAGGTCTGCCTTGCCCGGCGCACCGAAAGCCATGACTGGGAAATCGTCTGCGACGTTGAACTCTTGCCCGGCGGCAGCGGCATCACCGGCGTCGATATTGTCGGCCGACCGAACGATGCCTTGAGGAGCCTTCCAACGTGGGGCTAGCGGCCCATACCCTTCCCACGTCCAGGTCAACCGTGCCCGCGCAGGAGGAGCCGCTCATCACGTTTCGAGGGTGAGCAGCGGCACATCCCGTTCGCGGGCCATCGTGTCGAGCTGAGCGCGCGTGCGGGTGCCGATCCAGCGCGCGATCGCCTCATGGGTTTCGGCGGCGGCCATGTCCGTCGATGCAAGGCCCGCCATCTCGCACAGGCGGGTCGCGAAGTGCGGCTCCAGCGCGGCGACCGCCACGCGTCCATCGACGCAGGGGTAGACGCGGTAGCCCGCATGGGCGCCGCCGACCGCGCCCGTGGGCGTCGTCAGGCCCCAGGTGCGCGGCAGCGCCAGCCAGTCGGCGGCGGCATTGAGCGCGATCTCCAGGTAGATGCCCGTTGCGTTGGCCGCGGTGTTGCGCAGCGCCGCTGTCAACACCGCTTCGCTCGCGAGCAGCGCGCCGCCCATGTCGGCGTACAGCGTGGGTGGCAGTTCCGTGCCGGTGATCAGCCCGCTCTCGGCGAGATAGGTCAGGTCGTGGCCAGGCTCCTCGGCGCGCTCGGCAGGCGCGCCGACGATGGCGACCTGCGAAAGCCTTGGATGCCGCGCACGCAGCGCCTCCCAACCCAGGCCCAGCTTGGCGAGCGCCGACGGCCTGAAGGAGGTCAGTAGCACGTCGGTCTCTTCGAGCACGCGATGCAGATGCTGCTGCCCGGCCTCGGTCTTGAGGTCGGCGACCTCGACCTTCACGCCCTCGTGCAGCGCGGCGTAGGCGGTCCGGTTGTAGTGGCCCATCGGGTCGCCCGACGGCGGCTCGAGCTTGGTGCACGTGGCGCCCATGGCGCGACAGCGCATCAGTGCGGCAGGCCCGGGCAGATTGAGCGCCAGACTCAGCACGCGGACGCCGGCGAGCGGTGCGAATGCGGTGTCGGAAGCAGGGGCTGAAGTGGTGGTCGGCATGGGTCGGATCCTTGTCGTGTCACCTTGGGAGCTTACCGGCTTGCGTCTGGCGCTCTACGATGCGGCTTGCAAAGCCTGTTCCACACCAAGACAAGGAGACCCTCATGTTCCAAACCGATCTCATGGCCGGCCAGCGCATCCTCGTGACGGGCGGCGGCACCGGCCTCGGCCGCGCAATGTCCGAACGCTTCCTCGGCCTGGGCGCGGACGTCGCGATCTGCGGCCGCCGGCAGAGCGTCTGCGAGGACACCGCCGCCGAATGGCGCAAGCAGTTTCCGGAGCGGCGCATCGACACCTTCGGCGTCGACATCCGAAACGCGCAGGCGGTGGATGAAATGGTCGAGAGCCTCTGGCAGTCGGGCGGGCTGACGGGGCTCATCAACAACGCGGCGGGCAACTTCGTCTCGCCGACGGAGGCCCTGTCGCCGCGCGCCTTCGATGCGGTTGCCAACATCGTGTTTCACGGCAGCTTCTACGTCACGCAGGCGGTCGGAAAGCGCTGGGTGGCCGAGGCCAAGGAAGGCAAGTGGAAGGCCGGCGACCCCTACCGCAGCGTGATGAGCATCATCGTGACCTGGGTCGACAACGGCAGTCCCTATGTGGTGCCATCGGCCATGAGCAAGGCGGGCATCGAGGTGATGACCAAGTCGCTCGCGGTCGAGTGGGCTCGTTTCGGCATCCGGCTCAACGCGGTCGGCCCTGGCGAGATTCCGACCGAAGGCATGAGCAAGCGCCTGAACCCCGGCGAGGAGCCCGGCGCACGCAGCAAGGCGCTGAACCCGATGGCGCGCACCGGAATGATGAGCGAGCTGCAGAACCTGGCCGCCTTCCTGATGGCGCGCGGCCAGTGCGATTGGCTTACGGGCCAGAGCATCATGATGGATGGTGCCGGCGCGCTCGCGACCGGTGGCAACTTCTACGAGCTGCGGCAGTGGAGCGATGCCGACTGGCTGGCCGCGCGCGAGCGCATCGAGGCGCAGAACCAGAAGGACAAGGCGCAGCGCTAGCGCCTCGCGAGAGCCTCAGGCGCGCTGCGGCGCCCGCAGCCACGCCATGGCGCGCAAGGCGAGACCCTGGTTGATCACCAGCCCGAGCAACACCGCGGCGGTGCCGACCCACTGCGCGGGGCTCGGCCGTTCGCCGAAGCACACGGCCGCCGCGGCCAGCCCGACGACCGGCACGAGCAGCGAGAAGGGCACCACGCGGCCCGCCGGGTGGCGCTGCAGCAGGCGAGTCCACAGCGTGTAGGCGAGCAGTGTCGCGAACCACGCGAGGAAGAGCACCGCCAGCACAGCGCCCAGGTCGAGCCCGGCGAGCTGATGCATCACCTTTGCAGGTCCATCGGCCGCCAGCGCGATCAGGGTGAAGGGAACGATCGGAAACAGGCTGCTCCACACGATGAAGCCGAAGGGGTCGTAGGCCGGCGCCGTGCGCACCGCGAAGCGCACCACGATGTTGGATGAGGCCCACATGAAGGCGGCCGACAGCGTGAGCACGAAGCCGATCAGCGTCATCTGCCCTGGCCCGTCGCCGTGCGCCATGGCGATCACGACCAGGCCGGCGAGCGCCACGGAGAGGCCGAGCCACTGGGTTGGGCGCGCCCGTTCGCCCAGGAGCGGCGCCGCCAACAGCAGGGTGAAGAAGGCCTGCGTCTGCATCACGACCGATGCCATGCCCGCCGTCATGCCGAGTTGCAAGCCGAGGAAGAGCAGCCCGAACTGACCCAGGCCCTGGGCGAGCCCGTAGGCCGCGAGAAAGCGCCAGGGGAGCGCCGGGCGGCGCACGAACAGGATCAGCGGCAGGGCGGCTGCGGCGAATCGCAGGGCGCCGAGCAGCATCGGGCTCAGGTCGCGCAGGCCCAGCTTCATGACGACGAAGTTCAGGCCCCAGATCAGCACGACGCTCATGGCGCGGCCGAAGTCGGCCCGGCTGAGGCTGGCCGGCGCCGTCATGCGAGGACCTGGCCGGGTCGCGAATCCCGGCCACAGCGCGAGGCCTTGAAAGCGAGGAAGGCTTCCAGGCTGGTCTTGCGCGGCACGTAGCCGAACTCCGACTTCAGCCGGGCGTTGGACAGTACCGGCCGATAACGCAGGAAATCGAGCTGCTCGGGCCCATAGCGGCTGATTCCGAGTCGCGATCCGATCGCGAGGGCCAATCTCAGAAGCGATGCCGGCAGCACCAGCATCGGCTTGCGAAGGATCGCGGCGATCTGCGACAGCGTGAGTGCGCCGTCGCCTGCGACGTTGAAGCAGCCGTCGCGCCCGGTGGTGATCGCGTGGACGACGCAGCCTGTCACATCCTCGTCCCAGATGAAGACGAAAGGGCTGTCGCTGCCGCGGATCGCCAGGATGCGAGGCTTGTCGAAGAGCGCCGTGATCTGGTTGTGCACGTTGCTGCCGAGGATGGTGCCGATGCGCAACACCGTCTGGCGCAGGGTGGGGTGCGAGGCGCGGTAGTCGGCGAGCATTTCCTCGACGAGCCGTTTGTGATGCGCGTAGGCAAAGGCCTGGTTGCCGCGCAGAGCGTCGCTCTCGTCGATCCATGGCGGGTTGTCGGCGTGGTAACCATAGGCCGCGCCGCTCGACGACACCACGATGTGCTGCACGCCTTGCGCCACGCAGGCCTCGAGCACGTTGCGCGTGCCGAGCACGTCCACCGAGTATTCGAACTCGCGCGTGCTGCCGGGCCCCGGCGTCACGATCGAGGCGAGGTGGACGACCGAGTCGATGGCGTGTTCGGCCAGTGTCGTGCGCAGCTCCGGTGCGCGCACGTCCTGCACGGCATAAGTTACGCCGTGCACGCGGCGGGAGGCGGGTACGTCACGGACGTCCAGCGCCACCACGCAATCGAGATCGGGCAACTGGGCCAGAGCAGCCACCACCGTGCGGCCGAGAAAACCGTCGGCGCCGGTGACGAGCACCCGGCGCGCCGCGAAGGGCAGGGAAACATCCATGATTCAGGCCGAACGCGCGGCCGTTGAGGGAAGGGGGCGGCGCGCCCACCAGGCGGCGAGCCCGAGGCCCGCGACGATGTCCCAGAAGCCCCAGACGCCGGCGACCACCGCCATGCCGCCGAGGCCGCCGAAGAAACTGAAAATCAGCACCAGGCCGAGCCCCGCGTTGCGGATGCCGACCTCGAAGCTGACTGCGCGCCGGTCGTATTCCGCCAGCCCCGTCGCGGTCGCGCAGGCGTAGCCGGTGGCAAAGGCCAGCGCGTCGTGCAGCACCACGGCGAGCAGCACGAGGCTCACGTAGTCGAGGAAGTAGCGCCAGTTGCCTGCGATCGCCGCCAGGATGAATCCGATCAGGCAGACGAAGCTCAGGATGCGCGCCGGCCTCTTGATGCGATTCGTGAGCGCAGGCAGGTAGTGCGAGAAAGCAAGCCCGATGACGAAGGGCGCACCGATGATCGCCACGATGTGCATCACCATTTCGCCCGGATTGAGCGCGATGGTCTTGAGCAGCGGTGCGGCCGTCGGATGGATGCCGCCCCAGAAGGCGAAGTTGAGCGGCATCACGACGATCGAGATGAGGTTCGAAATCGCCGTCATCGACACCGACAGTGCCACGTTGCCTCCCGCACGGTGCGTGAGGATGTTCGACACGTTGCCCGGCGGGCAGCACGCGACGAGGATCATCCCCAGCGCGATGCTCGGCGCCGGCTGCAGCAGCAGGGTGAGCCCGAAGGTGACGGCAGGCAGCACGATGAACTGCGCGGCGATGCCGACCGCCATTGCCACCGGCATGCGCATCACGCGCTTGAAGTCCTCGATGCGCGTGTCCAGCGCAATGCCGAACATCAGGAAGCCGAGTACCGCATTGAGCAGGACCAGCGATGCTGGATTGAAGTTGAGGCGAATCTCGTCGACGGGAAGCGGGAGCATGAGACGTTTCTTTGTGGCTGCGTTGTTCAGGCCAGCGCGGCGGACGCTTCGCGCACGGCGCGACGGTAGCTGTCCTTGTTGACGTAGTAGGCCATCCGCTCCAGCTTCAGGTACTTGTAGCCGCCGGAGAGATCGGGCGTCGGGCCCGCCTTGGCTTCCCTGAGCGCCGCCGCCTGCGGCCGGCCCTGTGACTGCGCCTTGAAGTAGCGTGCGACCAGTTCGGCCTGCTCGTAGCGGCCCTGCCAGCCGATGCCGCTGGCCTCGATCATCCCCAGCACGGCCAGGTTGTCGAAGCCCGGCGCGAAGATGTTCAGGTAGAGCTTCGGCGCCATGCCCTGCCAGTTGAGCCAGGTGCGGTCGATGAAGGGGTAGTGCAGCTTGTAGCCCGTTGCACAGAGGATGAGGTCGTAGTCGCGGGAGGTAGCGTCCTTGAAATGCACGGTGTCGCCGTCCAGCCGCGCGATGTCGGCGCGCACGCCGATGTCGCCGTGGCCGATGTGATGCAGCACCAGTGAATTCACGACCGGATGCGATTCGTACATGCGGTAGTCCGGCTTGGGGAAGCCGAAGCGCACGGGGTCGCCGGTGAACCATTGCAGCACCTTGGCATCGAGCCGCTGCTTGATCCACGCGGGCAGCGGCCGCTTGCCGCCGAGCGTGTCGGCCGGCTTGCCGAAGATGTACTTGGGCACGAAGTAGTAGCCGCGGCGCACCGAGATATCGACGCTCTTCGCGTAGTGCACGGCATCGACCGCGATGTCGCAGCCGCTGTTGCCGGCGCCGACCACGAGCACGCGCTTGTCCTGGAAAAGGCTCGCATGCTTGTAGGCGGAGGTGTGCCGCAGTTCGCCGTTGAAGCGGCCTTCGAAGCGCGGCATGCTCGGTTCGGACAAGGTGCCGTTGGCGATGATCACGCCCTTGTAGTCGGCCGTCTCGATGCGGCCGCCGCCAGCGTCGACGCTCACGCGCCACAGGGTCGCGGCGTTCTCCGTCACGGGCTCCACGCGCAGCACTCGCGTTGCGAAGCGGAAGTGCCGGCGCAGATCGAAGTGGTCCGCGAAGTCGCTGAAATAGCGGCGCAGCTCGGCGTGGCTCGGATAGTCGGCCACCTCGTCTGCCATCGGAAACTCGGCGAACTCCGTCGTCCGCTTGGACGAGATCAGGTGGGCCGATTGGTACACCGTGCTGCGCGGATTGCCGATGTTCCACAGCCCCCCGACGTCTTCGTAGGCCTCGAAGCCCTGGAAAGGGATGCCGAGCTTCTGCAGATTGCGTGCGCCGGCAAGCCCCGACGGGCCGGCGCCGATCAGGGCGATTTGCTGGTGGGTAGGCACGGGGGCGGGCACAGGTTGGCTCACGAAAGGAAACTCCGACTCACAGGGGAACCGCCGCTCAGCGCGTGGCGGCTTCGGGGATGGGCGCAGGGGCGTCGGCGGCGGGGCCGGCGGCCTCCGTCACCGGCAGCCCGGGAATGGGCGTAGCGCCCGGTTCGCCGGCGCGCGGCTTGCGTGGTTGCCGCAGCAGCAGGGCGTCATGCCAGGCGGCAGGCAGCAGGCCGAGTGCATTCGACAGCCAGCCGAGGCGGCGCGGCAGCACGAGTTGCTCGCGGCCATGGGACAGCGCGTGCAGGATGGCGATGGCAGCGTCTTGTGGTGCCATCAGGCCCGGCATGGCGAAGCGGTTGCCGGCCGTCAGTGGCGTGCGCAGGTAGCCCGGGCTGACGGTGCACACATGCACGCCGCTCGGGCGCAGCTCGGCGCGCAGGCTTTCGAGGTAGCGGATCAAGCCGGCCTTGCTGGCGCAGTAGGCGCCATTGCCGGGCAGTCCGCGCCGGCCGGCCAGGCTCGCGATGCCCGCGAGCGTTCCTTGGCCGCGATCGCGCATCGGCGCGACGAACGGCTGGAAGGTGGTGGCGACCCCAAGCAAGTTGATTTCGAGGATGCGGCGGAACACCGTCAGGTCCGCGGCCTGGGCCGTGTCATACCCGCCCGCGACGCCCGCGTTGGCGATCACCGCGTCGGGCACGCCGTGGCGCGACATCCAGTCCTGGGCCATCGATTGCATCGCGGCGGCGTCGCTCACGTCCGGCGTGTAGACCGACGTGCGACCCGGCGCCGATGCCGCCATGGCGCGGAGTGCCGCAGTGTCCAACCCGACAAGCGCGACCTTCGAACCCCGCGCCAGCGCCTCGGCAGCCAAGGCGCGGCCGAGGCCGCCGCAGGCGCCGGTGATGACGAGGTTGTCGAGACGAAAAGTCATGGAATCGTTTGTTTGGGGTGTGCAGCTTAGCGAAATCGCGGCAAAATCTCGAAAATATTCTCTTATTAGTCTCGATTTCAGAGATTTTCTTATGAATTATCGCTCCTCAGATCTGCAAGAAGATGTTGATCCGGCCCTGACGCCCGGCTTGCGCCTCTTCCAGTTGCTGGAGCACGTCGTCGCTGCGCCCGAGCCTCAGACACTCGTCGAAATCGTGCGAACCAGCGGCCAGCCCAAGCCGTCGGTGCACCGCATGCTCCAGCAACTGGAGGCCGGCGGTCTTCTGGCGCGCGGCGGCGACGGGCGTCGCTACGCGACCACGCCGCGTCTCATGCAGTTCGCGGAAACGGTGCTGCGCGGCAGCACCGCGACTGGCGTGCGCCACGCGGTGTTGCGCCAACTGGTGGCGGACGTGGGCGAGACCTGCAATCTCACGGCGCTGTCGGGCGCCGAGGTGATCTACCTCGACCGTGTGGAGACAGCGTTTCCGCTGCGGCTGGAACTGGGTCCTGGCTCGCGCGTGCCGCTGCATTGCTCGGCCAGCGGCAAGCTGTTCCTGGCCCATCTGCCGCGGGCCCAGCGAGAGCGGCTGCTCGACGGGCTCCGGTACGAGCGCCACACGCCCCACACGCTGTGCTCACGCGAAGCGCTCGAGGCCGAGATCGAGCGCATCCACCACGACGGCCATTCGGTCGATGCCGAGGAGTTCATCGAAGGCCTCGTGTGTGTCGCGGTGCCGGTTCGCGACGAGCCGCACGGCCCGGTGCGATGCGCTGTCGCGCTGCAGGCGCCTGCCGTGCGCATGCCGTTGCCGGATGCGTTGCAGCAACTCGACAAGTTGCGCAGCGCCGCGCAGGGCATCGCCCGGGCGATGCGCTGATTCAGTCGGCAATGTCCGCGCCGCGCTCTGCCAGCAGCGCGCGCAGGAAGGACCGGTGGCAGCGCGACTCGTCCTCGCAATAGCAGCCGACCGACAGCGCGCTCTGGTGCGACAGCGCCGCCAGCAGATCCAGGCTGCGACTGGCGTCGGCCTCGGCCATTTCGCTTCGGTACTTGCGGCCGAAAGCTGTCCACTGGGCAGGCACGCCGGAGGCCTGGGCTGCCTGGGCCATCTTCATCGTCTCGACCGAGGGGGCGAGGTTCGGGTACCAGACGTCGTACCAGTTCTGCGAGGCGAATTCGGTCTTGGGCACGCCGCGCGGCGGTCGCCGCACGGTGCCGATGCGCAAGCCTTCGCCGGGTGCGCGGTCGCTGCCGAGCCGGACGATACGGATGGCCATTGTTGTTTCCTCCTCGATGGGCTGGTCAGCTTCCGACGATACCGCCATCGCGTCGACGCACGGCCACGGTGGCCGACCTCGGGCGCGCGCTGCCGGCCACGGTGCCGTCAGGCCACGCGCTGTTGGCCGTGCCGCTGCCGTCTTCGCGCGTCTCGCCGGGATGCTGGATGTTGACGAACAGGCTGCGGCGGTCCGGTGTGACGGTGCATCCCGTGATCTCGCAACCATTGGGGCCGACGAGAAAGCGCTTGATGCGACCGCTGGCCGGATCGGCGCAGAGCATCTGGTTGTTGCCGAGCGCAGCCATCGGTCCCTTGCCGATGGCCGGGCCGGCCATGTCGGTCTGGATCCACAGCAAGCCGCCGCTGTCGAAACGCAGGCCGTCGGGGTGGCCGAAGGTGTCGGCGTCGGCGCTGGGGTAGCGCGTGTCTGCGCCGGGCCATTGGGGATCGCCCGCGAGCGCGAAGTGGTCCCACGTGAAGGTGGTACTGGCGGCGTCCTGTCCGCTTTCGCTCCAGCGGAGGATGCCGCCGAAGAGGTTGTTCGCTCGCGGATTCGCCGCATCGGCCGCGGGCTTGCCGGGCGCGCCGCGCTGGGTGTTGTGGGTAAGCGTGACGTACACCTCGCCGCTTTCGGGATGCACGGCGATCCATTCGGGCCGGTCCATCTTCGTGGCGCCCACGACGTCGCCGGCCAGGCGCGCGTGGATCAGCACCTCGGCCTGGTCCGCGAAGCCGCTGGCCGCATCGACGCCATTGCGCCCGTGCCTGAGTTCGAGCCATTGGCCGCGGCCGTCCGCGTCGTAGCGCGCAACGTACAGCGTGCCCTCGTCGAGCAGGTTGCGATTGGCCGCGCGGGCCGCCGCGCCATTGCCCGGGTGGACCTTGTCGCGGCTCACGAACTTGTAGATGTATTCGAAAGCGGAGTCGTCGCCCATGTACACCGCGAGCCGGCCGTCGCGGGTCTGCGTGCAGGTGGCGCTCTCCTGGCGCTTTCGGCCGAGGGCGGTGCGCTTGACGGGCATGGAGCCGGGGTCGAAGGGATCGATCTCGATCACCCAGCCGAAACGATGGGCTTCGTTGGGATGCTTCGAGAGGTCGAAGCGTTCGTCGAAGCGCCAGTAGTCCAGCCATTGCGATCCGCTCACCGTGCCGTAGCGGCGCTGTGCGGGCGTGGCGCGGGGCGCGGCCTCCTTGGGACCGCCGAAATAGCCGTGGAAGTTCTCCTCGCAACTCAGGTAGGTGCCCCAGGGCGTGACGCCCATCGCGCAATTGCCGAAGGTGCCGAACACGCGGTCGCCGCCAGGGTTGGCCGCCGTTCGCATCAACGGCGTGCCAGCTGCCGGACCGGCGATGCGCATCGCGGTGGCGCCGTGCACGCGGCGGGCGTAGCGCGAAGGGAGCACCTGACGCCATCCGCCGTTCGTCAACTCGACTTCGATCACCGACACGCCCATTGCATGCAGCGACTTGCGGGTCTTCTCCTCGGTCCACGGCGTCATGCCTTGCGCATGGAGCAAGCGCTCGTCGGTGTACTCGTGGTTCATCACGAGCAGCCCGCGATCGGTGCGCCCGTCCAGCGCGAAGAAGTGCATCCCGTCGTGGTGCATGCCGGCCTGAACCGCCTGGTCGGCCGCGCTGTTCGATGCATCGGGCGAGAAGGTCGGCATGGACGAGGCGATGCCCGTCGGCGCGCCCCAGGGGTAGAGCACCTGCGCCTCGTATTCGGGCGGTACCGTGACGCCGTCGTGCAGTGTGGCGGGCACAGGGGTGAAGCCGAGTCGACCGTCGGCAGCACGGGGCAGGGCACAGCCTTCGCCCAGGAACGCAACGACCGCGGCAGCGGCACCGGACTGGAGAAACTGGCGGCGGGCGAATGGCATCGTGCGTTGTTGGGTGGGCGACAGCGCGATCATCGCCGAGCATCGATACTTGCCCGAAAGCCCTGGAGACACTCAATGAACGAACGCATCGAATCGATCCGCCACGCCGACGGCGTGGTCGAACTGCACCTTGCACGCGCCGACAAGATGAATGCGCTGGACCCTGCCATGTTCGATGCCCTCATCGACGCCGGCACCCGGCTCTGCAACGACGCCAGTGTGCGCGCCGTGGTGCTTGCCGGGCGTGGCAAGGCCTTCTGCGCGGGGCTCGACATGCAATCCTTCCAGCGCATGGGGCAGGGCAGCGGCAGCGGCGTCATCGGGTCCGGCTCCGCCGGCAGTGACCTCCTCGAGCGTACCCATGGCATCTCCAATGCCGCACAGCAGGTGGTGATGGTCTGGCGCGAAGTGCCCGTGCCGGTGATTGCCGCGGTCCACGGTGTCGCCTTCGGCGGCGGACTGCAGGTGGCGCTGGGCGCCGACGTGCGGCTGGTCGCGCCCGGCACGAAGATGTCCGTGATGGAAATCAAGTGGGGACTGGTGCCCGACATGGGCGGCATGGTCCTGATGCGCGAACTGGCGCGAAACGACGTGGTGCGCGAACTCACTTTCACCGGCCGCATCTTCTCGGGCGAGGAGGCGGTGGCGATCGGCTTCGCCACACGCGTGGCGACCGACCCGCTGGCCGAGGCGCTGGAGATGGCGCGCGAAATCGCGCAGAAGAGCCCCGACGCGATCCGTGCGGGCAAGCGACTGTTGAACGCGGCCATGGGGCACAGCGCGGCGGACTTGCTGCTGGCGGAATCGATCGAACAGAAGGCATTGATCGGGAGCGCCAATCAGACCGAGGCCGTGCGCGCCAACATCGAAAAGCGTGCGCCGCGGTTCAGTGATCCTCAGCTGGCGCGCTGAGCGCTTTCACTAGGCGCCGCGAAAGTTCAGCCACTCTTGCGTGGGCGCGCGGTCGCTGACGAGTCCGTTCACCGGATGCTCGGGATCGCGATAACCGATCGACATGCCGCAAAACAGCATGCGTTCTGGCGGCATCTCGATGGCCCTGCCGACGGTGGCAGGGTAGACCGCCCAGCATTCCTGTGGGCAACTGTCCAGCCCTTCGCCGCGCAACAGCAGCATCACCGTCTGCAGGTACATGCCCAGGTCCGACCACTGCGGCGGCCCCATCGTGCGGTCGACCGAGCAGAACAGCGCCATCGGCGCGCCGAAGAAGCTGTAGTTGTTCGCGAACCAACGGCGGCGCGCGGCCTTGTCGTCGCGCGGGATGCCCAGGCGGGCATACATCGCCTCGCCGACCTGGAAGCGGCGGTCGCGCCAGGGTGCGCGCAGGTTGGGCGGGTAGATGTCGTACTCGGTGGGCTCCGGTTCACCGTCGGCAACGCGCTGGCGCATGGTGGCCTTCAGGCCGGCAAGGGCGTCGCCCGCCAGCACGTCGATGTGCCACGGCTGCAGGTTGCCCCCTGACGGAGCGCGCGCGGCCATCGTCAACACCTTGCGGATCGCCTCGCCATCGACCGGCGCCGGCAGGAAGGCGCGGATGGAATGGCGGCTGGCAACGGCTTCCTGGATGTGCATGAGACGGCTCGAAGTGGGTGGGGCAAGTTTAAGCAGGCTGTAAGGCGCCAAGGGCCATACTCCCGGGGTGCCTATGACCCTACTCCATCGCTTGGCAGCGCAGGTGCTGCCCGTTGCCGTCACCGGCGGTGCGCAAGTCGACGCCGTGCGCGTGCTGAACATGGCCGGCCATGTGAAGGCCGTGATCCCCAGGCCCGTGCGGACCCTGGACGGCTACGAGCAGCCGCCGGCCACGGTCACCGAGATCACCTCGCTCGGACACAGCATGCTCCGGCGATTCCCCCTTCGATAGGGACGCCCCTGAACGGGGCGCTTCCGCGACATTCCGGGGCGCGGGATGCAGCCGTAAATGTCCTATTGACGGGACAACCGAACGCCGTGACCATCGGGGCCCATGTCCCAGATGCCGCTGCCGAAGTACCACCAGATCTATCTGCTTCTGTGCGAGCAACTGGCTGAAGGGCGCTTTGCCGACGGGTTGCCCGGCGAGTTCGCACTGATGGAGGAGTTCGGCGTGGCCCGCGTCACCGTGCGGCGTGCGCTCGAGAAGATGGCCGCCGATGGCTTGATCTCGCGGGAGCCGGGCCGCGGTACACGGCCCATCGGTGCGCCTGTGGCCTCCATCGGCCAGGGGGCCCGCGACGTGCAGCGCGCCAATCTCGGCGGCCTGCTCGAAAACCTCGTGAGCATGGGCCTGCGCACCTCGGTCAAGGTGATCGACGTGCAGACCGTCACCGCATCGGCCAGCGTCGCCAGCGCGCTGCAACTGCAGCCGGGCGACGCGGTGCAGAAGGCCGTGCGCGTGCGTTCGACGCGAGAAGGCCCGCTCTCCCACATCACCACCTACGTTCCAGCCGACGTCGCGCGCAAGTTCGGCCGGCGTGAACTGGCCCGCAAGCCGATCCTCGTGCTGCTCGAGGAGTCCGGCGTGCAGGTCGGGCGCGCGCACCAGACCATCACCGCGCGGCTGGCCGATGCCACGCTGGCGCAGCATCTCGACGTCTCGGTCGGCTCCGCGCTGCTGGCCGTGCGGCGCCTGGTCTACGACGCCCACGAGCGACCGGTGCAGTGGCTGCACGGTCTGTACCGGCCCGACCGCTATGCCTACGAGATGCACTTGTCCCGCGTGGGCGGTATCGACGCCAAGGTCTGGGTCAACAAAGAGCTTTCCGCCCAGTTCATCTGATCAACAACCCCCGAGGAGTCCCCATGGAGAATCGCCGCCGCTTCCTGTCGCAGACCGCCGCCATCGGCACGTCGATCGCCTTCCCGCTGGTCGGGGGTGCGCAGCCCAAGCCCGTACGGGTCGGCGTGCTGCATCCCGTCACCGGTGCGCTCGCGTATTCGGGGCAGCAGTGCCGGCTCGGCGCGCAGATGGCGATCGACGACATCAACCAGGCCGGTGGCATCAAGTCCATGGGCGGGGCCAAGCTCGAAGCCCTGCTGGGCGATGCACAGTCGCAGCCGCAGGCCGGCGCGGCCGAGGTCGAGAAGATGAATGAGGCCGGTGTCTCGGCCATCGTCGGCGCTTTCGCTTCGGCGATCTGTCTTGCGACCACGCAGGCTGCGGCCAAGTACAACCTGCCGCACGTGGTCGACGTCGGCGTGGCCGACCAGATCGTGGAACGCGGTCTGAAGAACACCTTCCGCTTCGGGCCGGGCTACAAGAAGTCGACCGAAGTCGCGATGGCCAACCTGCTCGTGCTCAACAAGGCCGCAGGCAGCCCGGCCAAGACGGTGATGATCATTCACGAGGAGTCGCTGTTCGGCTCCGGCACGGCGCAACTGCTGTCGCGCGAGCTGCCGGGCTACGGCTTCGAGGTGAAGGAGGTGGTGAAGCACGCCAACCCCACGCGCGACTTCAACAACATCGTGCTGCGCATGAAGTCCATCAACCCGGACATCGTGATCCCGGCCAACTACTACAACGAATACGCACTGCTGGTGCGCACGATGCAGCAGCAGAAGGTGCAGCCGAAGGCCATCTTCTCGGTGCTGGGCGGCGCGGCGTCGAGCTACAAGTTCGTGAAGGAGTTCCCGGACGCGGCCAACGGCATCATCGACTGCAACCACTGGTTCAATCCGAAGGACAAGCGCTCGCAGGAACTGCGCAAGCGGGTAGAGGCCAAGGGCCAGTTCTTCAGCTACGAGGTCTTCATGACCTACACGGCGATGGCGCTGCTGGCGGATGCGCTGGAGCGCGCGAAATCGAGCGATCGCGCCGCGATCATCGATGCGCTGGAGAAGAGCACCTTCTCGAATCACATCATGCCGTACGGCCCGACGAAGTTCGTCAACGGCCAGAACGAGGGTGCCCAGCCGCTGATGACGCAGGTGGTGAAGAACGACATCAAGGTGATCATTCCGCGCGACTTCCGCGAGGTCGAGCCAGTCTTCCCGCTGCGGTCCGCCTGAAGTCATGAACCCCCACGCTCATCACTTCGTGTATTCGCTGCCCCCCGAGGGGGCGCAGTCCGCCCTTGGGGCGGCCTGGCGGGCGGCCTGAGCGATCCGCAGGATGTTCGACTTCAGCATTCTTTTCCCGTCGGTCCTCAACGGCCTGACGACCGGCGCGGTCTATGCATTGATCGCGCTGGGGCTCACGCTGATCTACGGCGTCCTGCACATCATCAACTTCGCGCACGGCGCCAGCCTGATGCTGGCGCTGTACGCGGTGTATTTCCTGAAGGAACGCTGGGGCATCGACCCGTACCTGGCGCTGCCGATCGTGATCCCTGGCATGTTCGTGCTGGGCTACGGCTTGCAGCGCATCGTCATCAACCGTGCGGGCCACGGCAAGGACGAGAACATCCTGCTTGCGACGCTCGGCATCGCGATCGTGATGGAGAACCTCGCGCTTCTGTTCTTCAAGTCGGACACGCGCAGTATCGACACGGCCTATTCGCTGAGCACGGTCGCCATCGGCCCCGCGATGATCGCGGTTCCCAAGCTGGTGGCCTTCGCGGGTGCGCTGGTGGTGTCCGCGGCGCTGTTCTGGATCATGGGCCGCACCGACCTCGGCCGCGCCATCCGCGCGGTGGCCAAGGAGAAGGAGGGGGCCAAGCTCATGGGCATCGATGTCGACCACGTCTACGCGATGAGCTTCGGCATCGGCCTGGCCTGCCTCGGTGCGGCGGCGTGCTTTCTGCTGCCGGCGTACTACGTGAACCCGCAGGTGGGTGGCGGCTTCGTGCTGGTGGCCTTCACCATCGTGGTGCTGGGTGGCATGGGCAGCTTCGTGGGCGCGCTGATCGGGGGGTTCCTGGTGGGCGTGGTCGAGTCGCTCGGCGGGCTTTATCTGGGCGAGTCGCTGGGGCAGATCGGCATCTTCGCGATCTTCATCGGCGTCGTGCTGTTCCGGCCTGAAGGCATGTTCGGAGCCAAAGCATGAGCGACGTTGTCGGCATTTCAAGCAGTGGCCTGCGGCACCTGGGCGGCATCGCAGTCTTCACGGTGCTTGTGGCATGCCTGCCGCTCGTGACTTCGTCGGGCGTGGCGCTCAACTTCGTGATGATGGCCTTGTACGCGACGCTGATCGCGCAGGCCTGGAACATCCTCGGCGGTTTCGGTGGCCAGTTCTCCTTCGGGCATGCGCTCTTCTTCGGAACGGGCGCGTACATCCAGGCCATCGCGCAACTGCAGGGCGGCATCAATGCATGGGCGGCATTGCCGATGGCAGTAGCGGGGAGTGCGGTGGTCGGGCTGTTCGTGGGCGCGCTCACCTTTCGCTATGGGCTCAAGGGCTCGTATTTCGCGCTCGTGACGCTGGCCTTTGCAGAGGTGTTCCGCATCGTCGCGCTGTCGGTGCCTTTCACCGGCGGCGGCGTCGGGCTGATGGTGCCGTTGCGCGAATCCGCCGGCAACCTGCAGTTTCCTTCGCGCGCCGGTTACCTGTGGGTCGTGCTGGCCTTTGTCACGGCCGCCTTGCTCGTGACGTGGTGGCTGCGCAATGGCCGCTTCGGCGCGTACCTGCAGGCGGTGCGCGACAACGAGGATGCGGCACGCGCCGTCGGCGTGAACCCGTTTCGCGTCAAGCTTGCGGCGATCGGCATTTCGGGCGCCTTCATGGGCTCGGCCGGCGCGTTCTACGTGCAGGTGTTCCAGTACATCGATCCGGGCATCGCCTATGGCGCGGGCACCTCCGTCGAGGCGCTGGTGGCGGCCATCGTCGGCGGCATGGGCACGCTGTGGGGGCCGCTGCTGGGCGCGACAGTGCTGCACGTGCTGTCCGATCTCACGCGCAACCTGTTCGGCGAACTGCCGGGCATCAACATGGTGATCTACGGGGTGGTGCTGGTGCTGATCGTGATCTTCCTGCCGCGCGGGATCGCGGGAATCGGCCTGTCGGTCCGCCAGCTCTGGGCGGGGAAGGGAAGCCGCCATGGCTGAGCCACTCCTTGCGCTGAACGGCATCTCGCGCTCCTTCGGCGGACTGAAGGCGGTGCAGAACGTGAGCCTTGCCGTCAGCGAAGGCAGCCTGAGCGCGCTGATCGGCCCCAATGGTGCAGGCAAGACAACGCTGTTCGCGCTGATGTCCGGCTTTCTCAAACCCGACACCGGCATCGTGCGCTTCGCCGGGCAGGACATCACCGGCCGGGAACCGCATCGCAACGCGCTGCTGGGCATGACGCGCACCTTCCAGATCGTCAAGCCCTTCGCCGCACAGACGGTGCGCGAGAACATCGCGGTCGGCGCGCATCTGCATGTGCGGGGCCGCGGCGCCGCGTTGCAGCGCGCGGAAGAAGTCGCGGCACGGGTCGGCCTCGCGGCCCAACTCGACAAGCCGGCATCCGACCTCACCGTGGCCGGCCGCAAGCGGCTGGAACTGGCCCGTGCGCTCGCGACGCAGCCGCGCCTCCTCTTGCTCGACGAGGTGCTCGCCGGTCTCAATCCGCAGGAGATCGCCGAGATGATGCCGGTGGTGCGCGCCATCGCCGACGGCGGCGTGACCGTGCTGATGATCGAGCATGTGATGCAGGCCGTGATGAACCTGGCCGAGCACGTCTGGGTGCTGGCGCAGGGACAACTCATCGCCGAGGGCAATCCGGCGCAGGTCACCTCGAACGACAAGGTGGTCGAGGCCTATCTCGGCCACGGCACGGCCGCGCGGCTGCGCAAGGCGGCTGGCAGCGCGAGCCAGGGAGTTCCCGCATGACTTCGTTGCTCGATATTCGCGCGCTGCGCGGCGGCTACGGCCGTGTCGAGGTCCTGCGCGGCGTCGACCTGCAGGTGAACGCGGGCGAGATGGTCGCGCTGCTCGGCAGCAACGGTGCAGGCAAGTCGACCCTGAACAAGATGGTCTGCGGCTTGTGCCCCTCCTGGAGCGGCACGGTGCGCTTCGACGGGCACGACCTGAGCGGCGCGCACTACCGCGACGTCGTCAAGGCCGGCCTGATCCAGGTGCCCGAAGGCCGCAAGGTGTTCCCGAACCTCAGCGTGCTGGAGAACCTCGAACTTGGCTCCTTCACGCGTGCCCGGGAGCGCCGCGCGGCCAATCTCGACAAGGTGTTCGGCATCTTCCCGCGGCTGAAGGAGCGCTTCCGCCAGCACGCCGGCACCATGAGCGGCGGCGAGCAGCAGATGCTCGCCATCGGCCGCGGCCTGATGGCCGAGCCTGCGCTGCTGATCCTCGACGAGCCTTCGCTGGGCCTGTCGCCGCTGCTGGTCGAGGAGATGTTCACGCTGATCCGCCAATTGCGCGACGGCGGCCTCGCGGTGCTGCTGGTGGAGCAGAACGTCGGCCAGTCGCTGGAAATCGCGGATCGCGCCTACGTGCTCGAGAACGGCAGCGTGCGCTTCTCGGGCCTGCCGCAGGACCTGTTGGGCAGCGACGAACTGCGCCGTGCCTACCTGGGGCTCTGAGCCGCAACCCATAGACCACACACAGGAGACAGGGACATCGTGAAACGCAGAGACATCCTCATTTCATCCATTGCCGCCGCGCTTGGCAGCGCGGCCCATGCGCAGATGGGCAACGCGCCCGTGCGCATCCTGGTCGGCGCACCGGCGGGCGGCTCCACCGACACGCTGGCGCGCACGCTCGCGGCCAGCATGGGGCCGACCCTCGGCAGGACGGTCATCGTCGAGAATCGTCCCGGCGCGGGTGGCAACATTGCCGCCGATGCGGTCGCCAAGGCCGCACCCGATGGCAATACGCTGCTGATGAGCTTCACCAGCCACGCCATCAATGCGACGCTCTACCCGTCGCTGCCCTTCGATCCGGTCAAGGACTTCACTGCACTGACCGCGGTGGCGACATCTCCGTCGATCCTCGTCGCGCATCCATCCCTGCCGGCCAGCAACTTGCGCGAACTGATCGCGCTCGCCAAGGCCAGGCCGGGAGAACTCAACTTCGCGATCGGGTCCGTGGGCTCGTCGCTGCACATGGCGGGCGAAGCGTTCAAGATGCAGTCGGGGGTCAACATCGTGAACATTCCCTATCGCGGCACCGCCCCGGCGGTGCAGGACGTGCTCGCAGGGCAGGTGCAGCTCATGTTCGCTGCCGTCGGCAACGTGCAGGCCCATATCCAGGCCGGCAAGTTGAAGGCGCTGGGCGTGACGACGGCCAAGCGCCTGCCCGCGTTCCCGGACGTGCAGGCCATCGCGGAGGTGTTGCCGGGCTACGAGTCGAGCGCGTGGTTCGGCCTGTTCGGTCCGGCCCGCATGTCGCCGGAGCTGACGCGCCAGATCAGCGATGCGGCGCGCCAGGCGATCAAGCAGCCAGAGATGCAGCGGCGGCTGGAAACCGAGGGCGCCATCCCGGTCGGCAATTCACCGAAGGAGTTCTCGGCCTTCGTGCAGGGCGAGATCAAGCGCTGGGCGCAGGTCGTGAAGTTCTCGGGAGCCAAGCCGGAATGACCGCGATGGCCCCCGTCCGCACCTCGGCCCAGACGCTGGCGCAGAAGCTGATCGCACGTGCGAGCGGGCGCGACAGCGTGTCGGTGGGGGAGATCGTGACCTGCGAGGTCGACATGGCGATGTTCCATGACTCGTCGGGTCCGCGGCGCCTGAAGCCGATGCTGGAGGAACTGGGCGCGCAGATCTGGGACCGCTCTCGCGTGGTACTCGTGATGGACCACTACGTGCCCGAGCGCGACGACGACTCTCGCCGCATCGTTCGCATCGCCCGCGACTGGGCGCGCGACCAGCAATTGCCGCACGTCTACGACAGCCAGGGCATCTGCCACGTGGTGGTGCCGCAGCACGGCCATATCCGGCCGGGCATGCTGTGCGTGGGCGGTGATTCGCATTCGCCGACCGGCGGCGCTTTCGGCGCCTACATGTTCGGCATCGGCAGCACCGAAATGCTGGGCGTGATGGTCACCGGCGAGATCTGGCTGCGCGTGCCCGAGACGATCCGGATGTGGTGGGACGGCGCGCTGCCCGCCGGAGTGACCGCCAAGGACATGATGCTGCACATGATCGGCCGCTTCGGCATGAACGGCGGTCGCTACCAGGCGGTGGAGTTCTGCGGTCCGGGCGTGATGGCGCTGTCGATGCAGGAGCGCATGACGCTGTCGAACATGAGCGCCGAACTGGGCGCGCAGGCCGGGCTGATCGCACCCGACGCCACCACGGCCGCGTTCCTGGCGGAAGCCGGCGTCCCCGAGGTTGACACGGCGCCCTGGTTCACCGATGCCGATGCCGACTTCACCCATCACCTTTTCGATGCGGCCACGCTGGAGCCCCACGTCGCCGCACCGCACAGCCCGGCCAACGCGCATGGCGTGAGCCGCTACCTCGGCACGCGGGTCGACGTCGCCTACATCGGCGCGTGCACCGGCGCCAAGCTCGAGGACCTGCGCGCCGCGGCCCAGGTGTTGCGCGGCCACAAGGTCGCCACTGGCGTGCGGCTGATCGTCGCACCGGCCAGCCTGCGCGACCAGGAGCAGGCGCGCGAGGAGGGCGTGCTCCAGGCGCTGGTGGACGCCGGGGCCGAACTCTTTCCAACGGCGTGCGGCGCCTGCTCGGGCTATGGCGACCCGATGGGCGACGACATCACAGTCATTTCGACGACCGCGCGCAACTTCAAGGGCCGCATGGGCTCGGCGACGGCGCAGGTGTATCTGGGATCGCCCTACACGGTCGCCGCGGCGGCATTGCGTGGCCGCGTGACCGACCCGCGCGAGGTGCTCGCATGACGCCCACGACCATGCACCGCGTCTGGCGCCTCGGCCCGGACATCGATACCGACGCGCTCGCGCCCGGCCATGCCATGAAGCACGGCATCGATCGCATCGCGCAGCACTGCCTCGAAGCGGTCCGACCCGAGTTCGCGCGCGAGGTGCGTCCGGGCGATGTGATCGTGGCCGGGCCGAACTTCGGCATCGGTTCCTCGCGCGAGCAGGCGGCGGCTGTGCTGGTGAAGCTGGGCGTCGCCGCCGTCATCGCGCCGGCCTTTGGCGGGCTGTACTTCCGCAATGCGTTCAATCTGGGCCTGCTGCTATTGACCTGCCCGGAAGCCGAAACGCTCCGCGAAGGCGATCGCATCGCCATCGAACGAGCCTCGCCCGAGGTGATCGCGCCCGATGGCACGCGCCTGGCTTGCGAGCCGGTGCCCGCCTTCCTCATGGACATGGTCCGCGCCGGCGGCCTGATGAACCAGCTACGCCAGCGTGCTGGCAGGGAACCCACCGATGTCTGACCCTTCTCCCGTGACCGCGATCGACCCCGTCACGCTGGCCGTGCTGCGCGGCCGGCTCGAACAGGTGGCCGACGAGATGGACGCGACGCTCTACCGCAGCGCGTTCAATCCCATCATTGCCGAGGCGCACGATGCCTGCCACGGCCTGTACGACGCCGCGAGCGGCGACACCCTGGTGCAGGGCAAGTCCGGCCTGCCCGTGTTCGTCGGCGCGATGGCCTTTGCGGTGCGCGCGACCGCGAAGGCCGCCGAGCCGCGCGGCGGCATGCGCGATGGCGACATCTGGATCAGCAACGACGCCTACGACGGCGGTACGCACGCCAACGACTTCAAGCTGGTGCGGCCCTTCTTCCGCAAAGGCAAGCTTTACTGCCACATGGCGTCGGCCGCGCACTGGCACGACGTCGGCGGTGCGGTGCCGGGCAACTACAACCCCGCTGCCACCGAATGCTGGCAAGAGGCCGTACAGATTCCGCCGGTGCGTATCGTGCGCGACGGCGTGCTCGACGCCGACGTGCTCGCGATCCTGCAGGCCAACACGCGACTGCCGGACAGCCTCTGGGGCGATCTCAACGGCCAGTTGGCCGCGCTCGAACTCGGCGCCCGCCGCTTGCACGGCTTGCTCGACGAATACGGCGACGACCTGGTGCTGCAGGCGCTGGGCGAACTGCGCAGCCGGGCGCTGCGGCTGATGCGATCGCACATCGCGTCCCTGCCGGATGGGCGCTACAGTTTCGAGGATGTGCTCGACAACGACGGCATCACCAACGAGCCGTTGACCATCGCGCTCGACATGACCGTCGAGGGCGACCGCTTGCTGCTGGATTTCTCGCGCACCTCGCCGCAGTGCGCGGGCCCGGTGAACATCTCGCGCGCCACGGCCGTCGCCGCCTGCTACGTCGCGCTCAAGCACCTGTTCCCCGATGTGCCCGCCAATGCCGGCGTACTCGACGCGGTCGACTTCGAGATCCCCGACCGGCTCGTGATCAGCGCCGAACGCCCGCGCCCCGTCGGCGGCTACACCGAGACCATCCTGCGCATGATCGACGTGATCTTCAGCGCTGCTGCCAAGGCCGACCCGACGCGCGCCGTCGCGCAGGCCTACGGCACCATCAATGCGCTGTCGATCGCCGGCCACCGCAGCGACAAGGGCCGTGAGGGCCAGCGGTGGGTGATGTTCAGCTTCTTCGGCGGCGGCCACGGCGGCCATTCGGGCGGGGACGGGCTTTCGCACGGCAATGCACCGATTTCCACCGCCACGATCCCGCCGCTCGAAATCCTGGAGGCCGCGTACCCGGTCCGCTTCACCGAATGGTCGCTGCGCGCCGACTCGGGCGGCGACGGGCAGTTTCGTGGCGGCCTCGGCGCGGTCTATGAAATCGAACTGCTGGAGAAGGATGCTGAAGTGTTCGTCTTCGGCGAGCGCGGCACCTCGCCGCCCAAGGGCATTGCCGGTGGCGGGCCGGGCGCTGTCAACGTCTTCCGCTACGAGAACGAAGGCGCCTGGCATATGCCGCCGATGGTCTCGAAGATGCGTGGCATCCAGCTTGTGCGCGGCGAGCGTGTGCGTCTCGAAACCCCCGGCGGGGGCGGCTGGGGCAGCGCCGCCGAGCGCCAGCCCCGACAGCGGGAGCAGGACCGTGCCATGGGCTACGTGACGGCCGGCATCGACCCAAAGAAGAAAGCGTCCGCATGACATCCATCGGCAAATCCCTGGTCGTTGGCGTCGACGTCGGCGGCACCTTCACCGACCTCTTCGTGCTCGACGAGGCGAGCGGTACGGCGCGCATCGTCAAGGTCCCTTCCACGCGCGGCGAGGAAGCGCGCGGCTTCATGAACGGCGTGGCGCGCGTGGCGGACTCGGCTGCGGCGATCGCGACCATCGTGCACGGCACCACGGTCGGCACCAACGCGCTGCTGGAGCGCAAGGTGGCGCGCACCGGCATCATCACCACGCGCGGTTTCCGCGACGTGCTGGAGATGCGCCGCCGCGACCGCCCGCAGACCTGGGGCCTGCGCGGCAGCTTCGTTCCGGTCGTGTCGCGCGATCTGCGCCGCGAGGTGGACGAGCGCGTGCTGGCCGATGGCACGCTGCACACGCCGGTGGATCTCGACCAGGTGCGCGCCGAAACGCGCGCTCTGCTGGCCGAGGGCTGCGAGGCGGTGTGTGTGTTCTTCATCAACACCTACGCCAATGACGAGAACGAGCGGCTCGCCGTCGCCGCCGTGCGCGAGATCTGGCCCAACCCGCACGTCACCTCCGCGAGCGAGGTGCTGCCCGAGATCCGCGAGTTCGAGCGCTGCTCGACGGCCACGCTCAACGCGGCGCTCCAGCCGGTGGTGGGCGGCTATCTCCATCGCCTGGAATCGGATCTGCGCGGGCAGGGCTTCGCTGGCGAACTGCTGGTGGTGCAGAGCAACGGCGGCGTGATGTCGCGCCAGACCGCCAGCGACCTGCCGGTGCGCACGGCGCTCTCCGGCCCGGCGGCGGGCGTGATCGCCTGCGCAGCCATTGCGCGTGCGGCGGGCTTTCCCAACGCGATCACGGGCGACATGGGCGGCACCTCCTTCGACGTGTCGCTGGTCGCGAACGGCGATGCCGCGCTGGCCGCGCAGACCGCGATCGAGTTCGGCATGGTGATCCGCTCGCCGATGATCCAGATCGAGACCATCGGCGCCGGCGGTGGCTCGATTGCCTCGGTGGATGCGAGCGGCATGCTGCAGGTCGGGCCCGAATCGGCCGGCAGCGTGCCGGGGCCAGCCTGTTACGGGCACGGCAACATGCGGCCCACGGTCACGGATGCGAACGTGCTGCTCGGTCGCATCGCCGCCGACCGACCCCTGGGCGGTGGGCTGCTGGCAGCGCTGGATGCCGAGAAATCGCGCCAGGCCATCGAGGAACACGTAGCGCGGCCGCTCGGCCTGGACGTGCATGCCGCCGCGGAGGCCATCCTGACGGTGGCCAACGCACGCATGGCGGGTGCCATCCGCCTCGTGTCGATCGAACGCGGCCACGATCCGCGCCGCTTCGCCTACATGCCCTTCGGCGGCGGCGGGGCGCTGCATGTCTGCGCGATGATGCGGGAGGTCGGCGTGGCCACGGGCATCGTCCCGCGCTATCCGGGCGTGACTTCGGCGCTGGGCTGCGTGATCGCCGACATGCGCCACGACGCGGTGCAGACCATCAACCGGCCGCTGGCCGATCTCTACGTGCGCGACCTGCAACGGCGCATCGACGACCTCGCCGCGAGTTGCCAGCAGCGCCTGGATTCGTCGGGCGTGCGCTTCGACGAGGTGCGAGAAGTCGTCGCGCTCGACATGCTCTATGCGGGCCAGACACACACCTTGCCCGTGTTGCTGCCCGATGCGCGCAACGCCCCGCTGACCGGCGGTTCCATCCGCGGCGCGTTCGAGGCCAGCTACACAGCCGCTTTCGGAAGGGTGCTCGACGGCATCCCCATCCGGGTGATGAACCTGCGCTATGCGCGCATCGGCGTGCGGCCGAAGTTCGACCTGGCCGTGCTTGCGCCGGCAGGCGCCGGCAGCATCGAGCCGCTCGGCACGCAACGCGTGTTTCACGATGGACAGTGGCACGAAGCGGTGCGCTACGCGCGTCTCGATCTTCCCGTGGCGGCGCGCATCGACGGTCCCGCCATCCTCGAACAGGCCGATACCACCGTGTGGCTGGAGCCCGGCTTTCGCGCCGAAGTCGATGGCCACGGCAACTTGCTGGTGAGGCTGTCATGAGCGACAACGCACAGACTGCGGGCCCCAGGACGGCGCTGGTCATCATCGACCTGCAGAACGACTTTCTCCATCCCGACGGCGCCTATGCCCGCGGCGGCGACAGCAATCCGCCCGCGCTTCTGTTGCCGCCCCGCGTCGCCACGGTGGCGCGGGCACTGAAGCGCGCCGGCGGCATGGTCGTCGCGAGCCAGTTCACGCTATGGCCGGACGCGGCGGGCGAGCCGATGGTCTCGCCGCATCTCAAGGCGCTGCGGCCTTACCTGGCAAAGGGCGACTTTGCGCCCGGCAGCTGGGGCCAGGCGAACGTCGATGAACTGGCGGGCCTGATCGACATGACGGTCAGCAAGGTTGCGTATTCGGCCTTCTTCAACACGCAGCTGGACTGGGTGCTGCGGCGCGCCGGCATCGACACGGTGGCCGTGTGCGGCATCGTCACCAATGGCGGCGTCGCCAGCACCGTGCGCGATGCGCACATGCGCGACTACCGCACGCTGGTGCTGGCCGACGGCTGTGCGGCCTTCGGCGAGGAGCGGCATCGGACCTCGCTGGCCGATATGCGCAGCGTGGCCGAGGTCACGGATTGCGCGGCATTCATCGAGACGCTGGCATGACGAAAACCATGGCCCTCAAGGCGAATGGACTGCAGCGCGGCATTCGTCGTGCATCGCACGTCGACGCCGAAGTGCACGTTGGAGTCGCGATCGTTGGCGGCGGCGCGTGCGGACTCACGGCCGCATTGATGCTGACCGACGCCGGCGTCGAGTGCGTGGTGCTCGAGCGCGATGCCGTGCCGAGCGGTTCGACCGCGCTGTCGTCAGGCTTCATTCCCGCGCCGGGCACCCGCGCGCAGCATGCCCATGGCGTGACCGACGACAGTCCAGCGCGCTTCGCGGCCGACATCCAGACCAAGGCGCACGGGCGGGCGCCGCCGGCATTGGCAGCGGCGTATGCCGCATCGATCGGTCCCGCCCTCGATGCGCTGCAGGCGCGGCACGGGCTGGAATGGATTCTTCTCGACGGCTTTCTCTACCCGGGTCACAGCGTTCATCGCATGCACACGCTGGCGCCGAAGACAGGTGCCGCGCTGATGGCAAGCCTTCAGGCGGCCGTGGAGGCCGCCGGCATCCCGGTGCTGACCCAGGCGGTGGTCGACACGCTGGTGCTCGACAACGAAGACCGCGTGATCGGCATCGACTACCAGCGACCCGACGGCCACCGCGAGACGCTGGAGTGCGATGCGCTGCTGCTGGCCTGCAACGGCTTCGGCGGCAACGCCGCGATGGTGCGAGCGCTGTTGCCCGACATGGCGCACGCCGCCTTCGGCGGCCACGTCGGCAACGACGGCAGCGCCATCCTGTGGGGCGAGGCGCTGGGCGCGCGCCTGCGCGACCTGGGCGGCTATCAGGGGCACGGCTCGTGGGTGACGCCGCAGGGGGCGTTGATGTCCTGGGCCGTGATGATGGAAGGCGGCGTGCAGATCAACCGCGATGGGCGGCGCTTTCACGATGAGACCCAGGGCTATTCCGAAGCGGCAGTGCAAGTGCTGGCGCAACCCGGCGGCATCGCGTGGAACGTGTTCGATGCGCCGCTGCTCGCGCTCGCCCGCGGCTTTCCTGATTTCTGCGAGGCGGAGGCGGCCGGCGCGCTTCGGCGGTGCGAAACGGTGCCTGAACTCGCCGCGTGCATCGGTTGCGAGGAGGTCGAGTTGCGCCGAACGCTCGACGGGTTGCGCGACCGTGCTCCGCAGCCGGACGGCCGCGCGTTCGCTCGCGGACTGGACGCACCGTACTTCGCCGTCAAAGTCACAGGCGCGCTGTTCCATACGCAGGGCGGGCTCGACACGACCTCCGACATGCGCGTCCTGCGCGAGGACGGCAAACCCTTCGCCAACCTGCTCGCAGCCGGTGGAGCGGCGGGCGGCGTCTCGGGCGATGCCGTGTGGGGCTACCTCTCAGGCAACGGCCTTTTGAGCGCGGTGGCCGGCGGCTACATCGCGGCGCGCACGGCGGCCGCACTGATCCATCCGATGAAAGCACCGCATGCCAAATGAGACCTTCAAGACGCGCCTGTCGTCGACCAACATCGTGCTGGCGCCGGGCGTATACGACGCGCTTAGTGCGCTGGTGGCGGAACAGGCCGGGTTCGAGGCGTTGTATCTCTCGGGCGCGTCGATCGCGTACACGCGACTGGGCCGGTCGGACATCGGCCTCACCACCTTCACCGAAGTGGCCGACACCCTCGCGCGCATCACTGAACGCGTGAGCCTGCCGGTGATCGTCGACGCCGATACCGGCTTCGGCAACGCGCTGAACACCCAGCGCACGGTGCGCGGCTTCGAGCGCGCGGGCGCGGCCATGGTGCAGATCGAGGACCAGACCTTTCCCAAGCGCTGCGGCCATCTCGACGGCAAGGCAGTGGTGCCTGAGCGCGAGATGGTCGGCAAGCTCAAGGCCGCGCTGGACGCGCGCGTGTCGAGCCAGACATTGATCCTCGCGCGCACCGACGCCGTCGCGGTCGAAGGGCTGGATGCCGCGTTGGACCGTGCCGAGGCCTACCTGAACTGTGGCGTGGACGCGCTCTTCATCGAAGCCCTCCGGTCCCCCGAGCAGATGGATGCGGCGTGCCGCCGCTTCGCACACCGCGTACCGTTGCTGGCCAACATGGTCGAAGGCGGCAAGACGCCGATCCAGGATGCGGATGCCCTGCAAGGCCACGGGTTTCGCATCGCCATCTTCCCCGGCGGCACGGCGCGCGCAGTGGTGCACACGCTCAAGGGCTACTACGAGAGTCTGCACCGACACCGCACCACGCAACCGTGGCGCTCGCAGATGCTCGACTTCGACGCGCTGAATGAAGTCATCGGCACGCCGGAGCTGATGCGGACGGGCCGGAAGTACGAGTAGGGCGGAACCGGATCGAGGGCCAGTCAACCCCGTCCCAGCAGTCGTCTCAGCCTGGTCTTCAGGGGGTTGCTGCCGAAGATCAGCCGCGAATACGAGACGAACCACGCGCGCGGAAGGACCACGCTGCCGTAGTAGTAGACGCGGTGTTGCCGTGGCGCATTGCGGGTGTCCGGGTGCTTCAGGACCTTCATCAGCAACTGGAGATCCTTTCCCGCCCCCGACAGCCAGCGTTCGAGAAAAGTCAGCCAGAGATAGCCGCCCTGGTCGTCGAGCGGCCGCCACAGCGACGCCGCACCGGGGCTGATCTTCTCGAGCTCCGCGCGCAGCCACCGATCGAAGCGGCCGGCCCGGCTTCGCGTGGCCTTGATCTGATCGAGCGACACCATGGCATCCGCTGTGGCCGAGCCGCCGTGCACGCGGTAGCGCGTCAGCGGTTCGGGGATCCACGCGGCTGCGCTGAGGAAGGTCGCGGCGGTGCAGAGCTGCAAGTCCTGGTACATCATCCGGTCGCTGTCCAGGGGGCCGATGGCGTCCAGCACTTCCCTGCGGAATGCCAGCGCGGAAGTCAGCGACAGTACCGGACTCGACGCCGCATTCAGCGCCTCGGTCGCAAGCCAGCCTTCGGGACCCTTGCCGCCGGGATAGTAGGGCGCCAGTCCCAGATTGGGGTGCGTGTCCGAGAACCGCATCATCAGATGGTGAACCCAGCCCGGGTGATGCCCATCCAAGGGCCTGCGGAGTGCGGCCAGCACCATTTCGATACGCTGGCGCGCCATGACGTCGTCCGCGTCGAGCAGGACCACCACGTCGCCGGAGCATGCAGCCAGGGCGGTATTCGTGGCTGCGCAGATACCGCCGTTGGGCTGATGGATCGCCCGAATGGTCGGAAAGCGAGATGCGTAGTCCTCGAGCACGTCGGCCGAGTCGTCCGTCGAGCCGTCGTTCACGACGACGATCTCGTCGGCGCAGACTGTCTGCGCGAGGCAACTGTCCAGGCATTCGCCAAGAAAGCGGCCGTAGTTGAAGCAGATGATGGCCACGCTCACCCTGGGCTTCCTTGGAAGCTCGGTCATCGTCGAGGGCTCGATCGCAATCTGGGTGGGCGCGCTGTGTGCCATCTATGCAGCCTTCAACCTTCAAGTGACGGATTCGGTGACCCCTGGTACGCAAGCGCGCCGACGTGACTCGCCAGATCCAACAACCATTCTGGCAATGCGCTTTCGTTGACCGCCGTCGTCGAGCCACGACCAATCTCGTCAGAAATGGCCGACGGCAACGTGAAGAAGCTTACGAATGACTTGCTGACTTGAGGCCGACCGGCCGCGCGACCGCCTACAGTCGGGGGCATGTCTTTTTATCGACAGCCATCCGGTTCGCACTTTTTCCGCCGCCTCGCACTCGGCCTCGCTTGCTGCGCATGGACCATCGCGCTTGTCGGTTGCGCCACCAAGCCAGCTCCGGCGTCGTCCACCTCCTCCAAGGCGTCGTCGCCGACTTCATCGAAGATGGACTCGCCGGCTGAACCGAAGATGAACACCAAGCCTTCGACATCGAAAAAAGCCGCGAAGAGCGCCTCCCGTGCCAAGCCCGCAGACCCCCAGCCGGCAGCGGTGGCAAAGGCGGACCGGAACTTCCTGCGGCCCGTGAGCGGCGCGGTCGTTGCGCGCTTCGACGGACGCGGCAACAAGGGCGTGGACTTCGCAGGATCGAAGGGCGATCCCGTACACGCTGCCCGGGACGGCAAGGTTGTCTACTCGGCCATCGGGCCTCGCGGCTATGGACAACTGATCATGATCAAGCACGACGCGGCCTATGTCACCGCCTACGCACACAACAGCCAACTGCTGGTGAAGGAAGGGCAGTCCGTCAAGCGAGGCCAGATGATTGCCCGCATGGGCGACACGGAGGCCAGCCGCGTCAAGCTGCATTTCGAGTTGCGAAAGAATGGCAACGCAGTCGATCCGGTGCTCTACCTTGAATCAGCCGACGCCTCGGCGGCGAGCCCGGAGCGGGATCAACGCAACGAGCAGTGAGGGCGCTTTCGCTTCAGCGAAGGAGTTCGCGCAGGACCATGTAGACGCCCAGCAGCGCCAGGCCGGCAAAGAAACAGCGCTTGAAGACGGGCACCGGAAGCCGCAAGCGCACCCACTGGCCGAGCGCCATGCCCGCGATCGCGGGGACCAGCATGACGAGCGAAGCGCCGAGCAGGGGTGTCGAGTAGCTGTCCTGTCCGGCCAGGGCGATGCCCAAGGCGACGGTAGAGGTGGTGAATGAAAGTCCCATCGCCTGGATCAGTTCATCGCGCGACAGCACCAGCGACTGCAGGTACACGACCGCGGGCAGTACGAAGACGCCGGTCACTGCGGTGATGACACCGGTCAGGATCCCTGCGAGCGGGCCGAGCCACCGTTCATGTTGCGTCGGGAGCGTCAGGGGCCGCGCCAGCAGCCCCCAGGCCGCATAGCAGATCAGGGAAGCGCCCAACGCGACCGTCGCGCCGGCGCCTGCGGGCGCGCCAAAGCACCATGCCCCCATGAGCGTGCCGGCGACGATGCCGGCTTGCATGCCGCCGAGGCGGCGCGTGATTCGCCGCAGCGTGGCCCAGGGCTGCAATTGCCAGACGTTCGTCACGAGGGAAGGCACGATCAGCAGTGCCGCCGCAGCGGCAGGCGGCATCCACACGGCCAGCAGCGCCATCGACAGCGTGGGAAGCCCCAGGCCGATGACACCCTTGACGGTGCCCGCGAGCGTGAACACTGCGGCGACCAAGGCCCAGACTGCCATGCCTTGGTCGGAGAAAGCGATGAGATCCGTATTCGACATGCGACAGTTTCGCGAAAAGCTCCGCTTCCGAAAATGCGGAACTCACGCACCTTGCCTCAGCCCCAGCCTGAGGATGGCGTGCTACCTTCGTCGCCATGCGATTCGACCTCACCGACCTGCGGCTGTTCGTGAACATCGTCGATGCCGGCACCATCACCGGCGGCGCCGCGCAGACGCACATGACCCTGGCATCGGCCAGCCAGCGCGTGCTCGCCATGGAGCGTGACCTCGGCACGCCGCTGTTGCTGCGCTCCAGGCAGGGCGTGCAGCCGACCGAGGCCGGGCACACGCTGGTCCACCACGCGCGGCTCGTGCTGCAGCAGATGGAGCGCTTGCGTGGCGAACTGGGCGAGTACGGTGGCGGCCTGCAGGGCCACGTCCGGCTTCTGTGCAACACCTCGGCGATGACGGAACATCTGCCCGAGGCGCTCGGTGCTTTTCTTGCACAGCATCCGCGCGTGTCGGTGGACTTGGAGGAGCAGGGCAGCACGGACATCGTCGATGCGGTCCGCGCGGGGCTGTGCGACATCGGCATCGTTTCGGATGCGGTCGACGTCGAGGGCCTTCAGAACTTTGTCTTTCGTCGCGACGATCTGGTGTTCATCGTGCCGCGCGGCCATGCGCTGGCACGCAGGCGAAGGGTCGCACTGGCGGAAGTGGTCGATTGCCGGTTCGTCGGGCTGGCGGAGGGAAGCCCGCTGCAGGAGCATGTCGCGCTCCATGCGAGGCGGCTGGGAAAGAGGCTCAACTATCGTGTGCGCGTGCGCAGCTTCGAAGCCGTGTGTCGCATGGTCGAGCAGGGCATCGGTGTCGGCATCGTGCCGCAGGCGGCGGCAGACCGGTCGCCTTCCTTGATGCACCTCCGCCGCATTCCCATCGCGGAGGCGTGGGCCGCACGCTACCTGCTGGCGTGTGTGCGGGAAGTCGAAGCGCTGCCGTTGAATGCACGCCGCATGCTGGAGCAACTTCTCGCGAAGGCGCCTGTCAGTACGCGACCGTGATGATGTGCGCCTGGATTTTTCCGTCGACCGGTCCGGCGCCGAAACGATCGGCGATGGCCGCTGCGCATGCCGATGTGGCGGTGGCCAGATCCGTGCCGGCGCGAGCCTTGATCTCGTTGCGCAGGGGTGTTCCCTGGCAATAGGCGATGGCGACGTCCTGCGCCGACGGTGCGCGGCTTCGCGCCGCTCTCGTTTCGAAGCCGGGCAGGGCGCCGAACCCTGCGCCCGCGAGGTCGCGCGAGATCGCGATCCGGTCGAAATAGCCGTGAGGCGTGCGCGCCATGAAAAGAGGCGGGTCGTCGGGAAACAGCGTCGCGAGCGCCTGCGTGACTACATCGGCAAACTGGTTCTCCTCGATGCAATCCCAGACGTTGAACAACAGCGTGCCGCCGGGCCGGAGCACGCGACGGGCCTCCGAAAAGGCACGCACCTTGTCCGGGAAGAACATCACGCCGAACTGGCAGACCACGAGGTCGAAGCTCGCGTCCGCAAAGGGCAATTGCAAGGCGTCGGCCTGCTGCCAGCTCACCGGGCGCTGTGTACCAACGGCTGCGGCGCGATCGAGCATGGGCTGGTTCAGGTCGGTCGCCACCAGTTCCACTTGGGCGGGCAAGGCACTGGCCAGCGCGCGCGTGACAACGCCGGTGCCGGCCGCTGTCTCCAGCACGCGTGAGGGTTCGAGCGCAACCGCGCGTTTCGCGAGATCCTCGGCATAGGGCTCGAAGATCAGCGGAACGAGGCAGGTGTCGTAGAGCTCGGGGATGGAGCCGGCGAAGAGGGTGTCCGAAGCAGGTCCGTCCATGAGTCCACATCCTTTCCCATCAGGCGCTCGCTGAATCGAGCATCTTAGTTTTCGTTTCCCGGAATGCCAATTCAGCGTGGGAAAAGCGCCTACAGCGCCTGACGGACAGTGCCCACCGTGCGGTGAAGGCCCGCTGCTAGGCTCGCTGGCCATGAGCAGATCCATCATTGCTTTCATTGGCGCGACCGCGTGCTGCATCGGCGTTTGCGCGGAGGAGTTGAAGCTGCCCATCGACAGCGACGACAAGGGAACGGTCTACATCAATCCCAACCTGTCACCGACCGAGAGCGCGGTCAACACCAAGGGCGCCACCGTTGGCATGGAGCGGCCCGACGGGGGTGGGGTGTCCGGCGGCGTGGACACATCCAAGGAGCGCCCCACGTATTCGCTGGGCGCCAGCACGGGCGGCAAGCGCTCCTACTCCGCGGGCGCCTTCTCGGACGGAAAGAACAATGCGGGCGTCAAGGCCGGCGTGACGATCAAGTACTGAGCAGCACCTCCTACTTTCCAAAGGTCGATGCGGGCATGCGGAGTTCGGTGAGCTTCCAGTCGACGAATCCGCTTCGCTCGAAGACCAGTCCAAGGCGCTCTGAATTGGGCTCGTCTGGCTTTGCCGGATCCACGGCATAGGCGGTCATCCTGTTGGCGCCCTGGCGGTCGATGGCCCAACGGGCCTTCTTCTCAGGTGCCTGGGGGCTCGATGGCGGGGTGACTGTGCTGGCCAAGGGCGCTTCGCCCCCAGGCTGAGGTGCAGGCGCTGGAGCGGGAGCGGGCTTGGCCAAGTGCCCGTTCTTCATGGCCGCCATCACTGTCTCGGGGCGCACCATCGCATCCACCAGCTGGTTCACCAAGCCCAGTCCAATCAGGCTGCCCAGCGCGGCAAAAGGATTGCCGGAGTCCTGAGTGCCCAGCTTCCGTGTGACGAGGGCGGAGAACTGGCCCTTCAGGCTCTCGCGCACCTTGGGGTAGTCCACATGCGCGTTGAAGGTCTCGGCATCACCTTCCTGTGCTGCCGTCTGCAACTGACGCACAGCCAGAAATGGTGACCAGTACCAGTAGGCCGCAAGGCCTGCGAGGACGGCCAGGGCCGCCGCGAGAACAAGACGTCTGCTTTTCATGGCGAGATTCTGCGCGTGCAAAAAAACGGCCCGCTCGAGGCGGGCCGTTTGGATGGGCGCTTGCAGTGCGCGTGTCAGGGCACGTTGGTCGTCGTCATCTGGAACGGTTCTCCTGGAACGTCCATCGCGCCGGCGTACTCGATGTTGTACGTGACACCGCCCGCTGTGGTCGGCGTGACCGCGCAGCCATTGGGCCTCGGGCACGCGCCGCCGTCCGAGAAGATCACCGGTCCGTAGCGGTAGTTGCGCACCGCCTTGCCGGCGTAGTCGATCACGCTCGTCACGTAGCCGGCGTTGGCGAAGTTGTCCGCATCTTCCACGGCGATCGGGTCGACCAGGCGCGTGTCCTGCAGGGTCCGCACGATCGTGCCGCTGTTGCCGTTGCTCGCGAAGCGAACCCACGAGACCTTGCGGTCACCGCGCGAGGCCACCAGGATCTGCTGGTTCAGCGGCTCGATGCTGCTGTTGGTCGGCTCACCCTTGGAGGTGCCCAGCGAGGTCGGATTGCGGCCAATGCCCGTCACGGTGCCCACCTCGGCAATGGCGCTCGCCGACGGCGAAGCCGCCGTGCCGCCCGGCGCGTAGCCGTCGATGCTGTAGATGTGCAGCGTGCCGTCCTGCGTCGCGATCCAGGCGCGTTGCGGGCTGCCGAACACGGTGGTCTTCACCGCCGTGGGCTTGGCCGACAGCGACACCGTCTTGACCACCGTCGGCGTTTGCGACGGCGTGTTCGCGAAGGTATACGGCCATTGGCTGTCACCCTGTCCCAGGTTGCTCGTCTGCGTCACGTTGGCGCTGAAGTAGACGCCGTTGACGTGGTTGAAGAGCGGCTTGAGGTCGATGAACGCGGCCTTCTGCTCCGACTTGGAGATCACCACCGCCATGCCGCCCTTGGCGTAGCGGTTGGCGTTCACGCCCGAGCCGGTGAACTTGCTCCAGTTGCTCGACAGCGGCGTGTTGTCGTAGCCGATGAAGTCGGCGCCAACGAAGGTCTGGAATTGGTCCAGGCCGGTGGTAGCGGCGATTTCGGTCGGCGCATTCATGCCCGGAAGATCGATGTAGCCGAGGATCTTCATGAACGCGATGTTGCCCATGTTCGGCAGGCCGGGGTAGGTGGCCATCCACTCGTTCCACCACTTGTAGTAGGAGCGCGGGCTGCCGTTGCTGTACGGGTTGCAGCCGTCGCACAGGCCAGCCAGCGCGATCACCGCGACCTGGCCCTTCAGCGCCGTCGTGTCCCAGACCGTGACCAGCGCGAATTCGCTCTGAGTCGTCATCGCGATCGCGGTCGGCACCTTGTTGGCCGGCAGTTTCACCGAGGCCTGGTTGGCGGAGGTGTTGCTGCCCGCGGTGGCGATCACGCCGTTCTGGTAGGCCACCAGGCTCTCATTGCAGAAACCGGAGCGGCCCGTGCAGCGGCCCACGGCGATCGGCTCGCCGGTCGCCACGCCCGACGCCTTGAAGGCCATCGCGTTGATGCCGTCGATGCCGCCACCGGAGACGGCCGCGCGCGTCCAACCCAGCTGAGGCAGTTGCGCGAAGGTGTTGAACATGTAGCCCGACACCTGGAAGTCGGCCACCCCGATGCGTTGCGCGGGGTTGTCAGCCACGAAGACCATGTTGGCCTGGTTGGTCGAGTAGGCGCCCGCGCTCGAGGACGGCGGACCGCCGACCTGCCAGTAGAAGGGATGGCTCGGCGCCGGCGAACCGAGCTGCGTGCGGGCATCCCGCGCATACAAGGTCGGGCGGCCGCTGTTGCCGACGCCATAGGCGGCGGCGTTGGGGCCATAGCGGTACTCGATACCGGCTTCCTTGCTCAACTGGGCAGCCGTGTTGCGGTACGAGCTGGCGATCACGTTGAAGGAAGAGTCGACGACGTCTCCGACGATCGGTGCCGGTGCGGGAGCCGGGGCCGGAGCAGGTGCCGGTGCCGGAGCAGGAGCAGGAGCAGGTGCAGGTGCCGGTGCCGGAGCAGGAGCAGGAGCAGGTGCAGGTGCAGGTGCAGGTGCCGGTGCCGGTGCCGTCGTTGCCGCTTCGCAAACTCGGGGGGCGGGCACGCCCGGGTTGCCGAAGATGTCGACGTGGCACATGACCTGGCTGTTGGCCGGGATGCCACTGCTTTTCCAGTTGTTGCCGCTGCCGAAACGCACGTTCGTGTACTTGGGCACGGTGAAAATCTGACCCTCGACCGCCACGCGGACCCAGCCGGTCGGAGCCGGGGCCGGAGCGGGCGCAGGTGCCGGCGCCGGGGCCGGGGCCGGGGCCGGGGCGGGCGCAGGTGCCGGGGCCGGAGCGTCGGCAGTCCCTGTCACGCAGACCCGGGGGGCAGGCACGCCCGGGTTGCCGAAGATGTCGACGTGACACATGACCGCCATGTTGGGCGGGATGCCACTGCTTGTCCAATTGTTGCCACTGCCGAAGCGCACATCCGTGTACACCGGCACGGTGAAGATCTCGCCTTCCTTGGCAAGCTGGGTCACCTTCTCGGACTTGCCCGCGGATTTTGTCGTGGCGGCGGCAGCTCCGCCGGAATCGGCAACCAGGGTGCCATTCACGGCGGAACTGGAATCAGCGACGGTCGCAGCGCTCGCGCTCATCCCAGCGGCGCCCAAGCCGCTGTCATTGCCGCTCCCACCCCCACAACCCGCCAACGTCCCTGCTGCAATAAGAAGCAGTAGAGAGCTTTTATCTATGGATTTCAAACAAAAAACCTCAAGTTTTTAAAAGATGAGGGTTTGTACGTGGGATGGTTCCTACGCAGCAAGCGTTCTTTCAAATCCTTTCTTAATGTGTATTAGTTCTCAAGGGGGCTGTTACATCGGTTGTAGACGGTGACGACTATTTGGCGTACTTCTTTCCTAATTGAAAGATTTGCATGTAACAGTCGGCAACATAATTCCAATTGCTTCCATCACGCGAGATGCGGCTGAAGGTTCGGTCTGCGCCCCTGCATGGCGCGCCCGACTGGGGGCGCGCAGTGCCATTCGCCTACATGGGTTTGCGGCGCAGCCAGCACCCTGGAAGCGGTGCAACGGCCTAAGGTCTTCGGCGAAAGGAGATGCCGAATGACGAATCCGAACCGGACGTTCGAAGGGATGCGCGGTCGATCCGCTCTGCTGCTGGCGACCTGCGCCTTGGCCTTGGCCGCATGCACCGATCGCGCTGGCAATGAATCCGCAAGCGGGCAACTGGACTCTGCGGCCGACAAGACCGAGCAGGCGACCGTTGCCGCCGCGCGAAAGGCCGCCGAACTGGCGGAAGTCGCGCGAGACAAGACCAAGGCCTACGTCACTTCGCCCGAAGTGAAGGAGGATGCGGCGGCCGTCAAGAACGCCCTGAAGAACTTGGGCACGGCGGCGGTATCCACGACGGACGATGCGGCGATCACGCTGTCGGTATCGTCCGCCCTCGCCAAGGACCCGGAATTGAGTGCCACGCGCATCGATGTCGAGACGAAGGCTGGCACGGTGCGGCTGGCCGGGCCTGCCCCCAATGCGGCCGCCAAGGCGCGAGCCGGCGACATCGCCAAGGCCGTGAACGGCGTGGCCACGGTCGACAACCAACTGGTCGTAAGTCCCGGCTGAGCGGCGCCGTCAGTCCCAGGTGGGAGCCAGGCCTTCGGGGCTGGTGAGGCGGCTGTTACGGTCCAGAGCGGCCATCCGCGCCATTTCGTCGTCGGAAAGGCGGAGTTGCCGCGCTTTCATGTTGCTTTCCAGGTGGGCCCGCCGGGTCGATGACGGGATCACCGCATAACCGAGCTGCATCGCCCACGCCAGGGTGACTTGAGCGGGTGTCGCCTGGTGCGCCTCTGCGATGGCCTGGATCACCGGGTCCTTCAGCACCGAACCGTAGCCCAGCGTCATGTAAGAGGTGATCGAGATCCCATGACTGTGCGCGAAGTCGGCGACCTTGCGGTTCTGCAAATAGGGGTGCAATTCGACCTGATTGGTCGCGATCTCCGCTGCACCGACGGCAGCGATTGCCTGGCGCATCAGGTCGACGGTGAAGTTCGAGACCCCGATCTGCTTCGTGAGTCCTTGCGTTTTGGCTTCCGCCAGCGCGCCCATGAACTCGGCGACCGGCACGGCGTTGCCGGGCGAAGGCCAGTGGATCAGCGTCAGGTCCGCATGGTCGGTGCGCAGCTTGGCCAAGCTGTCCTTCAGGCTGAGGATGAGCCGGTCCTTGGCGTAGTTGGCCGTCCAGATCTTGGTCGTGAGAAACAGCGCATCGCGCGCCACGCCGCTTTCGGAAATGGCTTGGCCCACGTCCGCCTCGTTGTCGTAGATCTGCGCGGTATCGACCAGGCGGTAGCCGAGATCGAGTGCGTTCTTGACGGAGTCGATGACAGTCTGGCCCTGGAGACGGAAGGTGCCGAGGCCGAATGGAGGAATGCTGCTCATGAGGAAGTCCTTGGTTGGTTGAAATCGATGGAAGGCGAGGAGATGCGGTCCAGACGGCCGCTCCATGCCGTGAGTGCGAGTGCTGCCAGCACTACCAGCGCGCCGATCCAGGCGGTATGGATCAGGCCAAGGTGCGTGACCACGAGGCCGCCGGCCCAGGCCGCGCCGGCGATGCCGAGGTTGAAGGCCGCGATGTTGAGGCCCGAGGCGACGTCGATCGCATCCGGCGTGTACCGCTCGGCCTGTTGCACCACGTAGACCTGCAGGCCGGGCACGTTGCCGAAGGCGACGGCGCCCCAGAGCAGCACGGTGGCCAGCGCGAGCCACTTGTGCGGTGCGGCGATGCTGAGCATCAGCAGCACCGCCGCCAGCAGCGCGAAGATGATCTTCAGCGCGGGGATGGGTCCGAGCTTGTCGGCCAGCTTGCCACCCCAGATGTTGCCGGCCGCAACCGAGAGCCCGTAGACCAGCATGACCCCGCCGACCGCGCCGGCGCTGAAACCCGAGACCTCCTGGAGGATTGGTGCGAGGAACGTGAACGGAATGAACGAGCCGCCATAGCCGATGGCCGTCTTGGCGTAGACCATCAGGAGGCGCGGCTCGGCCAGTACCCTGAACTGCTGCGCCAGCGAAGCCGGTGGCGTGTGACGGATGTTGTTCGGCACGAAGAAGGCACTTCCCACGAAGGCGACCAGCCCCAGGCCCGACACGGCGAGGAAAGTCTCACGCCAGCCGAAGTGCTGGCCGATGAATGTGCCCAGCGGCACGCCGGTGACCAGCGCCACCGTCAAGCCGGTGAACATGATCGCGATGGCGCTCGCGGCCTTCTCCTTGGGCACCAGGCCGGTGGCGATGGTCGAGCCGATCGAGAAGAACACACCGTGTGCCAGGCCGGTCAGGACGCGCGCGGCGATCAGTGATTCGTAGCCCGGCGACTTCCATGCAAGCAGGTTGCCGAGTGTGAACAGCGCCATCAGGCCCAGCAGCAATGCCTTGCGCGGCAGCCGACCGGTGAGGGCGGTGAGCACGGGCGCGCCGACCGCGACGCCAAGCGCATAGAGGCTGACCAGCAGGCCGGCCGACGGAAGACCGATCTGCAGGTCCGCCGCGATGGTGGGAATCAGGCCAACGATGACGAACTCCGTCGTTCCGATGGCGAATGCGCTGATCGTCAGCGCAAGCAGGGCAATGGGCATGAAGGCACTCCTTGTGAGAGGCAGGAGTGTGAGGCTGCGTCCTTTGCAGAAAAACGGTCTTCTGATCAGAATATATTTGACTTGAAATCAACAATCCGACCTGAGTAAGGAAGTTCATGAAGACCACCGTCGATGAGTTGCAGGCGTTCACTGCCGTGGTCGACGGCGGCTCGATCACCGCCGCCGCCGAGCATTTGGGTCAGACCGTCTCGGGCATCAGCCGTGCGCTCGGACGCCTCGAACGCAAGCTCGACACCACCCTCCTGCGCCGGACCACGCGCCGGCTAGAACTGACCGAGGAGGGACGCGCCTTCCTGGCGCACGCCCGCGCCATCCTCGCCTCGATCGACGAGGCCGAAGAGCAGATGGCTGCGCGCCGGCAGAAGCCGGCGGGGCGGCTGCGCGTGAATGCGGCGTCGCCTTTCATGCTGCATGCCATCGTGCCGCTGGTGGCGGAGTTCAGGCAGGCGTTTCCACAGATCGACCTGGAACTCGATACCGACGACCTCAACATCGACCTGCTCGAGCGTCGGACCGATATCGCGATCCGCATCGGCGAGCTGCGGGATTCGACGCTGCATGCGCGCCCGATCGCGACCAGCCGGCTGCGCGTGCTGGCGAGCCCGGGCTATCTGGCGGCGCAGGGGCGTCCTAAGAGCGTGGCGAGCCTGGCCCGCCACACCTTGCTCGGGTTTACGCAGCCGGAGTCGCTCAATCGCTGGCCGTTGCGTGGTGGGCACGGCGACGAGTGGCCCATCACGCCGGCGCTCACGGCGTCGAGCGGCGAGACGCTGCGGCAACTGGCTTTGGAGGGCGTCGGTATCGTCTGCCTCGCCGGCTACATGACGGCCGCCGACACGGTGCGTGGCGACCTCGTGCAGGTGCTGGCGCGTGACACGGTGGAAGTGCGCCAGCCGATCAGCGCGGTCTACTACCGCAACACGCAACTATCGGCGCGGATCACATGCTTCCTGGATTTCATCGGGGCAAGGCTCGGTCTGGAAAACCCTGCATAAAACTTATGCAGATGTAGAAAACTTGGGCAAGCGCACTGTTTCGATTTCAGGCGAATTTGGCGAATTCTCCAATGAAACGCCCATGTTTCATGCCTCTCGCGCGATGGCACGAACTGTGCAAGTTCCAGCCATCGTTTTCAGGAGTCACACCATGGATCATCGTCCCGCCACCGTCATCGCCCGATCTGCCGCCGACCCGGTCCTGGACGCTGACATCGCCGTCCTGAAGCTGTCGCTTCGCACCACCAACGTCCTGCGCGTGAATCAGCTGCACACGGTGCGGGACGTGACCCGCGTTCCCGCCAGGAAGCTCTTCGCACTCTCGCGGCTGGGCCGCAACTCGCTGCGGGAGATCGTCGAGAGCGTCAACCAGAAGGGCTTGCGTCTCGCGGACTGAGGGCCGGGCCAGCGGGGCGCGCGCTCAGCGGCCCTGGTTCAGGCGCTGGAGTCCTTGTTCGGTCAGGAACTTGTAGCCATGTCGGTCCGACGCGACCAGCCCGTTCGACCTCAGCCGCTCGGAGATCTTGATCGAATCGGTCGGGCAGCCCCGGGCATGGGCCTCACGCAGGGCCTCGAGCGTTTTCCACTGTTCTTCGTTGAGCTGAATCTTCTTGACCACGACACCTCCGTCGACGAGAAGAGTGTGAGGCAACCGACATTCGCTGGCCTCCCCAAAACTGACGAGGCGATGGCGTCGTGACCGCGACGGGTTGCACGGGCGCTTGCTGGTAAAACATGCGGCGCTCATGACAACGCCTACCCCATCCCCACCGACCGCCCCGACGCGCCCTGTGCGCGTCGCCGCCACCCTGATCGTCCTGCGCGATGGCGCCTCCGGCATGGAGGTGCTGATGCTGCGGCGGGCCGAGAAAGAGGCCGACCAGAACAGCGGCGCCAGCGTCTTCCCCGGCGGCACGCTCGATGCGCAGGACCGCGCGCTACACGCGCTTTGCAATGGCATGGACGATACGGCGGCCTCCTTGCGGCTGGGCATCCCCGAGAACGGCCTGGACTACTACGCCGCAGCCGTGCGCGAGTGCTTTGAAGAGGCCGGATTGCTCTTCGCCGGCGATGCGGATGGCCGGCTGGTGGAACTCGATGAGATGGCGCCTCAGGAACTCATCGCACTGCGCCTGGCGGTGGAAGAGGGTGCCGATGCGCTGCGCAAACTGTGCGCCGAGCGCGGTTGGCGGCTTGCGGTCGACCGGCTGGCCTATTTCAGCCACTGGCTCACGCCGCTCGGCATGCCGCGTCGATTCGACACCCGTTTCTTCGTGGCGCTGGCACCGCGGCGGCAGAGCGCCCGACCGGACGGGCGCGAAACGGTCGAGCACATGTGGCTGCGTCCTGCCGACGCGGTCGATCCCGCGCGCGGGCTCAAACTGATGAATGTCCAGCGGCGGATTCTTCTGCAACTCGCGAATTTCGACACCGCCGAAGCGTGCATGGAATACGCGCGCGGCGCGCGGGACATCCCGCTGATCATGCCGCGCATTGCGGACGGGCCGGGTGGTCGCAGGCCGGTGAATCCGGGCGAGCCCGCCTATGACGAGTTGTCTCGCATCGATCCCGAAGGTCTGGGGCATGGCCGGTATGAGCTCGCCGCGGGGCTGGCGATGCAGTTGTCGCCGCGCGTGCTGCGGGTGACGGCCTTGTGCGGAGATGCGCTGGTCAACAGTTACTTTGTTGGCGGGGACCGCAACGAGTGGGCATTGATCGATGGCGGGCAGGGCGATGTGGCCCACGAGGCCACGTTGCGGGCATCCGCCCCTGGGCCGGTGCGATGGAATTTGGCGCTGCACGGTGCGCCGCTGCCGCATGGACACCGCATCGATCTCGGTGGCTGCACCTTGCGTGTGCTGCGCCAGCCGGGCCAGGGGGAGTGGCTTGCGTGCTTCCTGCTGGAGGAAGAAAGGACGCTTTTCACCGGCAGTGGTGATCCGTCCTCCGGACTCGATGCCGATGAGTTCGAGTGGCTGGCGCCCGCCAACGGCTTCCTTCGTCGCTATTGATAGCAGACGGGAGCAGATACTCCCTTTCGATCTCCTCGGAATAACATGCGACCTGTCCACCCACCGGGAACGAAGACATGAAGTCATTGGCAGGAAGAGCAGTTGCTTCGGCGTTCATGGTGCTTGCTTTCGGCGTCGTCGCCCCCGCCAAGGCTGCACTCGATGTCGGCCAGCCTGCCCCGGCATTCAGCGCACCCGCCGCGCTTGGCGGCAAGCCCTTCACTTACTCGCTGTCGGCGGCGTTGGCCAAAGGGCCGGTCGTCGTCTATTTCTTCCCCGCGGCCTTCACTGTGGGCTGCTCCCTCGAGGCGCATGCTTTCGCCGAGGCGATCGACAAGTTCGCCGCGCTGGGCACCACGGTGATCGGCGTGTCGACCGATGACATCGAGACGCTGACCAAGTTCTCCAATCAGGCCTGCCAGGGCAAGTTCCCGGTCGCCTCCGACGCCACCAAGTCCATCAGCCAGTCTTTCGACGCGCTGATGCAGACGCGCCCGGACTACGCCAACCGCATCTCCTATGTGATCGCGCCCAATGGAACGGTCGCCGCCCACTACCAGAACCTCAACCCGGACAAGCATGTCGAGAAGATGCTCGCAGCGGTGAAGGAACTGCCGCAGAACCGCGACAAGAAGTAGACGCTGAAAGGCCCGATGCCATGAACGCAGCGCAGACATCCCCGGCCTGGCCCGCGCTATCGCTCTCCGAGTGGCGCGATACCTACGCCACGCTGCACATGTGGACGCAGATCGTCGGCAAGACGCGCCTGGCGCTCGCGCCGATGGAGAACCACTGGTGGCAGGTCGCTTTCTATGTCACGCCGCGCGGGCTGACGACCTCGGCCATGCCGTGCGGCGATCGAACCCTCTCGGTCGAGTTCGATTTCATCTCGCATGCATTGGCGTTGAAATGCAGCGACGGCGCGGAGCGCGGCTTTGCCCTGGCGCCCATGTCCGTCGCCGACTGGTTTGCCCAATACCAGTCGGCACTGCGGGCGCTCGGCGTCGAGCCGAAGCTCATGGCCTCGCCGGTGGAGGTCGAGACCGCCGTTCCCTTCGCCGACGACCGGACCCACGCATCCTACGACCCGGATGCGGCGCACCGGTGGTGGCGCATCGTCGCGCAGGCCGATCGCGTGCTGAAGCGCTTCCGGGGGCGCTTCGGCGGCAAGCAGAGTCCGGCGCACTTCTTCTGGGGCGCCTTCGACCTGGCGGCCACGCGCTTCTCCGGCCGGCCGGCGCCGCGTCATCCGGGTGGCGTTCCGAACTGTCCGGACCACGTCATGGTCGAGGCCTATTCGCATGAGTGCGCGAGTTGCGGGTTCTGGCCCGGCGGAGGTCCTGTTGCGGAAGCTTCGTTCTATGCCTATGCGTATCCGGAGCCGCCGGGCTATGCCAGCCATGCGGTCCTTCCCGCGGGTGCGCGCTACGACACGCAGATGCGCGAGTTCATCCTGCCCTACGAGGCCGTCCGTCTGGCTGCGGACCCGGACGCCGCGCTCCTGGCGTTCCTTCAATCGACTTACGACGCGGCTGCGGATCTGGGGCGATGGGACAGGGCGGTGCTCGATCGGCTATCGTCGCTCTGGCCTTGAGGTCGATATGGACGAACTGCTGCAACGCACTGCAGGCCTGCCTGAAATCACATTGGCAGTCGGGGACACGCTCGTGCGCGAGGGCGAGTCCGGCGACGGTCTGTGGATTCTCGTGTCGGGAACGCTGCACATCAGCAAGGCAGGCATGGCGATCACGTCGATCAGCCGGCCGGGCGCGGCGATCGGCGAGATCTCGCTGCTGTTGAATTCGCCGTACACGGCCACGGTCGTCGCGGGTGCACCGAGCATCCTCCGCCATGCCGCCGATGGTCGCGCCTTGCTGGTCAGCGAGCCGGCCATCACCCGGTTGATCGCCGCAGGTTTGGCAGAGCGCCTGGATTTCGCCACGACCTATCTCGTCGACCTGAAGCACCAGTACGGCGATGCGCCCGGCCTGGCGATGGTCTCCGAAGTGCTTGATCAACTGACGCACCGTCAGGGCCCGGCTGCGCGCCCCGGCTCGGTGCGAGAGCCAAACCCCGACTACTGAGCGCCTCAGAAAACCGATCGCGCGGGCGCCTGTTCGGCGCCGAGTTCCAGCGCTTCCTCGCCCATCATCGAGCGCCATGACGCGGTGTCCGCTGCCAGGTCGATCACGATGTGCGCGGGCACCGGCCCGATCTGCCTGCCGGCATTGAACACCCAGGTGGGACCGATGCGGTCGGCCCAGGCACCCGCCCGCTTGAATGGCGGCTCGTGGACATGGCCGGTCAGCACGAGTTCGGGTTGGTAGCGTGCAATCCACTCGGCCACATCGGCGTCGCCATAGTGGCGCTTGCCGGTCCAGCAGGTGGGCGAGCCCAGCGGAGGCCAGTGATAGATCCAGACCCAGCGGGCCGGTCGCTTCTGTGCCTCCACGGCCAGTTGCTCTTCGAGGGCGGCCCGGCCCGCCGGCCCGTCCCACCAGGGGCAGATCGTGATCAGAGTGTCGCCGATCGCCAACGAATCGCCGTCCGTGAAGACGCCGTCGCGGCGGCTTTCCGGCAGCCATAGCGCCGCCCGTTCACCATGCCGGTCCGGTCCAGTCAGGTCGTGATTGCCCGAGGCCAGCACGAGCGAATGACCCGGGTTCATCAGCGAAAAGTAGCGCAGCAGGACGACCGACTGCGCGTCGAGCGAAACCGGCGAACTCACGTCCAGGTGATCGCCCGCCAGCACCACCAGATCGAAGGATGGCGCGACCCGGACCACCCAATCGAGCTGGGGCAGCGTGTAGTGCAGGTCGGAAATGAGGAGGATGCGCACGGCAGGAGCTGCAGCGACGGACCTCGCATTGTGGGGTGGCGGAGTGCCGCGCGACGTTCTTTTCGCGCAGCGGGCCTTCCGGGTAGCATCGACGGATGCCTGAATTCACGCTCCAGACTGCCGCAATCACAACGTGCATCGCGGCAGGCGTCATGACGGTGGGCTTTGCCGCGCGAGCGACGCGTTGGGGCACGCCGCTCATGATGGCCGGCATTCTGGGTCTGCTGGCGATCATCGGGTACGGCATCGTGGACCTGGTCACCATCTGAGCATCCACGACCGGCCCCCGGGGCCAGCGATCAGATGACCCCTTGCGCGAGCATCGCGTCGGCCACCTTCACGAATCCGGCGACGTTGGCCCCATTCACGTAGCTGACCGTGCCGTCCTCGCGCCGGCCATGCTGGAGGCAGGCCTCGTGGATGCTGCGCATGATGCCGTGCAGCCGCGTGTCCACTTCCTCGCGCGGCCACGAAATCCGCATGGCGTTCTGGCTCATTTCGAGGCCCGAGGTCGCGACGCCGCCGGCGTTGCTGGCCTTGCCGGGCGCGAACAGGACGCCGCTGCCTTCGAAGGTGCGGATCGCGTCCATGGTGGACGGCATGTTCGCGCCCTCCGCGACGCAGCGCACGCCGTTGCGGACCAGCGTGGCGGCATCCTTGCCGTCGAGTTCGTTCTGCGTGGCGCAGGGCAGGGCGACGTCGACCGGTATGTGCCACGGACGCTCGCCGGCATGGAACTCGGCGCCGACGCGACGGGCATAGTCGTCGACGCGCCCGTACAGATGGTTCTTCACTTCCATCAATTGCGCCAGCTTGTCCTGCGTGAAACCCGCTTCGTCGTAGACCGTGCCGCTCGAGTCGGACACCGTCACCACCCGGGCGCCGAGCGCCATGGCCTTCTCGACCGCGAACTGCGCCACGTTGCCCGAGCCCGAGACGCTGACGCGCAGCCCTTCGAGGGTCTGGCCCTTTTGCCTGAGCATCTCTTCGGTGAAGTAAACGGTGCCATAGCCCGTGGCTTCGGGCCGCATCAACGAACCGCCATAGCTCAGTCCCTTGCCGGTGAAGACGCAGTCGGCGCTGTTGCCGAGCTTTTTCATCATGCCGGCCATGAAGCCGATTTCGCGCGCGCCGACGCCGATGTCACCGGCCGGAACATCCCGGTCGGCGCCGACGTGACGGAACAGCTCGCTCACGAAGGCCTGGCAGAAGCGCATGACCTCGCCAGGGCTGCGCCCCTTTGGATCGAAGTCGGAGCCGCCTTTGCCGCCGCCCATGGGCAGCGTCGTCAGCGCATTCTTGAAAGTCTGCTCGAAGGCGAGAAACTTCAGGATCGACAGATTGACCGAGGGATGGAAGCGCAGCCCGCCCTTGTAGGGGCCGATGGCCGAGCTGTGCTGGATGCGGTAGCCGCGGTTGACCTGCACCTCGCCGTGATCATCCACCCAGGAGACGCGAAACATGATGACCCGCTCCGGTTCGATCAGGCGATCCAGCAGTCCGTGTTCTGCATACTTGGGATGCCGCTGAATGTGCGGCCACAGGCTTTCCGTTACCTCGGCAATGGCTTGCAGAAACTCGGGCTGGCCGGGATTGCGCGCGGCGGCGCCGTGCATGAACTCTTCGGACGACTTGTACTTCATAGCTGGGGGATCGTGTGGACGGGGACAGGCCGCAGATCTTATCGAGGTCGACAAGCCCCACTGTCGAGCGCAGGGTATGGACGGCGTCCCTTGCAGGATCGTTGAAGATGTTTGCACGATCCTCCGGTTGACTCGCGGGAGTCGAGACAAGCGGCGGCGAGATGCCTAAGCTCCGCTCCATGCTGACATCCACCTCCAATGCACTGCGCGGCGATCGCCCCGTCGATCAACTGCAGACCACCGTCATGAGAGCCGAGCTTGCCGCGATGATCGACCGGATCACCGTCACCGATGGCGCGCGCGAGACGGCGGTTCCGCGCCTGACTCTGGCCCGGGCTTCGCACATGCAGCACCCGGTCCACGCGATCCACGAGCCGGCCTTCTGCGTGCTGGCGCAAGGCAGCAAGCGGGTGCTTCTTGGCGACGAGGTCTACATCTACGACAGCAGCCAATACCTGGTGGTGTCGCAGAACCTGCCCGTGTCGGGCCAGGTGATCGATGCGTCGCCGGAGGCGCCGTACCTGGGCCTGCGGTTGAGTTTCGACGTCAAGGACATCGCGGCCCTCGCGCTCGACCTCCAGCTTGGCGAGACTCTCCCGATGCGGGCATCGCAGCGGGGCATCTTCACCGGTGAACTGTCCACTACGCTGCTCGATCCCGTACTGAGACTGGTCAGGCTGCTGGACTCGCCCGAGGACGTGCCGGCCCTGGCCCCGCTGATCACCCGCGAGATCCTGTACCGCCTGCTGAAGTCGGCCGATGGCTGGCGGCTCGCCCAGATGGCCGTGGTGGACAGCCACAGCCAGCGCATCGCCCAGGCCATCAGCGTGCTGTCGATGCGATTCCAGGAGCCGCTTCGTGTCGAAGACCTGGCGGATGAAGTCCACATGAGCGTGTCGTCGCTGCATCAGCACTTCAAGGCCGTCACCGCGATGAGCCCGTTGCAGTTCCAGAAGCAACTGCGCCTGCAGGAGTCGCGGCGCATCATGATCAGCGAACACGTGGACGCCGCCACCGCCGGCCACCGCGTCGGCTACGAGAGCCAGTCACAGTTCAATCGCGAATACAGCCGCTTCTTCGGCCTGCCTCCCGCACGCGACGTCAAACGCCTGCGCGAGCTTCAACTGGGCCGAACGAGCACCTGAGGTCCCTCATGAAGATCCATCTCAAACTGAACGGCCGGGTGTTTCCGGCAACCCTCCAGGACAACGCCACTGCGCATGAATTCATTGCCATGCTGCCGCTGACGATCACGATGCACGATCTATTCAGGCGAGAGAAGTTCGGCCCGCTCCCCGGCGCGATTTCGGGCCGGGGCACGCACACCCGGTCCTACGAGGTCGGCGACCTGATCTGCTGGGCGCCTGGCCCCGACTTGACGATCTTCCATCGCCATGACGGCCAGACGATCAGCGGCGCGTGCCATCTTCTCGGCAAGCTCGATTTCGGGGCGGAGGAATTTGGCGTGCCCGGCCCGATCGAGGTGAGCATCGAAGTTCCGGCGCCCCGGATCCGGATCAAAGAAGATCTTCGTCGACCAGGGTCGCCAGCACCGAAAGCCGCAGCCGCCGTCCCCAGGTTGAGTCCGGTTCGCCGGCGTACACCACCGGGTTCCGGCCGTTCTGTTCGACCCACTGAAGGCGTTGGCTGTCATCCGTGTAGCGGACCTGGTAGCTCTGCGGCATCCGCTCGGTGCGCAGGAGCGTCGTGACCTGGGCGGCCAGCGCCGGGCTGTCGATGATCAGGCTCATCTCGGTGTTGGAGTGCGCCGAGCGGCGATCCATGTTCATTGATCCGATGGAGAGCCAGCGTTGGTCCACCACTGCGAGCTTGGCATGCAGGCGACCGAGCGAGCCGTGCGGGCCATCGGCGATGGACGCCCGTTCGTCGTCGTCGTCATCGGGCATCAACTCGTAGAGCGCGACGCGCATCTTCAGCAGCGCGACGCGGTAGCGCGCGTAGCCGAAATGTGCCAGCGGCTCGTCCGTCGTCGCGAGCGAATTGGTCATGACAGACACGCTCACGGCGCTATCAGCGGCCTGCTGGAGCACTTCCATCGTGCGGCGGCCAGGGATGAAATAGGGCGACGCCAGGAGCACTTCCGAGCGCGCCGACTGCAGCAGGTCCAGGTTGCCGTCCATGACCACGCCGTCCGTCAGCGATCCGTTGCCCGCATCGACCTTGCGCGGCGCATCGGCCACCACCCGCACTGCCGCCATGTGCAGGTCCACGCGGCCGCCGGCCAGTTGCGTGGCGACGCTGCTCTGGTCCAGCGAGTCGCGCGCCCTGATCGGCATCGCCACCACGCCGGCGTCCCGGACGGACTGCTCGAAACGGCGCCGCGCGGCCGCCACGTCGGCGGCTGGCGCGCCAAGGTTCTCGATGGGGTAGGCGTGCTGGCTGTTCCAGTAGGCGTCGAACACCGCCGCCATCTCCGGCACGACCCGGCCCGTGGAGAGCATGTCCATGTCGATGAAGTTGGCCGGTTCGCTGCGGCCGAAGTATTCGTCGCCGATGTTGCGGCCGCCGCTGATGGCAAAGGCGTTGTCCACGATGAACAGCTTGTTGTGCATGCGGCGGTTGATGCGCGAGAACTCGTGCATCGAGAGAAGCACGCGCGAGCGGACGCTTCCGTTGCGCACGGGCAGCGGATTGAACATGCGCACTTCGACGTTGGGCTGCGCGGCGAGGCCGGCCAGCAGCGCGTCCTCGCCGGTGGCGTGCAGGTCGTCGAGCAGGATGCGAACGCGCACGCCGCGGGCGGCTGCATCGCTCAGCTCTCGAAGGAACTGCCGGCCCGACGTGTCGTCGGCAATCTGGTAGTACTGCGCGTCGATCGACTTCTCGGCGGCACGGGCGAGGGCGATGCGCGCCTCGAAGGCCTGGTCGCCTGCCGGCAGCAGACGCATGCCCGAGAGTTGCGGCTCATCGGCGGGCATCGATGCCGCCGCCACGGAGGCAAGTCGGGTCGCGGACACGTCGGTGATCGTCTGGGAGGCGGGCCGGGGGACGTTGTCCGGCAGGCTGGCGCAACCCGTCAGCATGCCCAGCAGCACTACCGCGAAGACAAGGAGGGCCACGCCTGCGCGGGCCTGGGCCAGGCCGATCTCCATCAGGCGCATGCCGATGCTGTGGGCGATCAGCATGGGCCAGCGTTTGAGGGTGGTCTTCATGGCAGGCTCGACGGGGCGAAGGTGTGAGATCGGTTCTTCCCTGGTTGTAGGACGGAATCTATGCAAAGCCCGCCGTTTCCGCGAGGAAACAGTGCGCAGCGCGGATGTGACATGGGTCACATCCCCTCCGCGTCGTCCCATAATTGTTCGATGAGCTCCCCCGTCGAAGGCCCCGACGACCGCCTGCCGCAGTCCCTGCTCGACGCCATCGCGCCGCACGGGCACACGCGCTCGTTCCCGGCGCACGCGATCCTCATCAATGAGGGGGATACGACCGATTCGCTCTATATCGTTCTCAGCGGGCGGGTGAAGGTCTACGCGAGTTCGGACGACGGCCGCGAACTGGTGCTTACCGAGTACGGTCCCGGCGGCTATTTCGGCGAGCTTTCCATCGATGGCGAAAGGCGCTCGGCATCGATCAAGGCGATCGAGCCGTGCATCTGCCGGGTGGTTCAGGGTTCGGAGCTGCGGCAGTTCCTCGCGGACAACCCCGACTTCGCATTCCACCTGACCCGCAAGCTGATCCGGATGGTGAGGCGCCTGACCGAGCAGGTGCGCAGCATCGCGCTGCAGGACGTCTACGGCCGCATGGTGCGCGTGCTGACGGAACTGTCCGAACCGGTCGGCGACGAACGCGTGCTGCGCCACAAGCTGACGCAGAAGGACATTGCCGACCGCGTCGGCTCGTCACGCGAGATGGTGAACCGGGTGATGAAGGAACTCACCGCCGGTGGCTATGTCGGGCAGCGCGACGGGCGGATGGTGATTCTGAAGAAGCTGCCGGCGTCGTGGTAGGCGGGCCTTTGTCGACGCCGGCAGCACGCCGGATGCGTGCCGGTCAGGACGGGCAGGCGGCGGTAGCCGCAATCGCGGCACGCAAGTCCTTCGTGGATTTCGTCACGTCGTCCGGCCCGAAGACGTTCTTCGTGTAGGTGCAGCCGTAGCTCGGCTGCGCGACGGTCGCCGGCGTCACGACGTCGTCGCCGCTCGGCGTCACGCCGTCACGCTCCCACTTGATCATGTCGTCGAATGCGGTGACCTGCTCCGCGACGGTGAAATCGCAATGCGAAGCCCCGCGGATCGCCCGCTGCACCAGCCATCCGCTATTGCCCTTGGCCGCAACACGCTTCTGGTAGATCTGCTCCATGCTGAATGGCACGTACATGTCGCCCAGAGTGTGCAGGGTGACGACCGGGATCTTGAACTCGCCATTGGCCTTGGGGATCCAGCGCAGCCCGTCCCTGCGGAGGCGATTGGCGTCTGCCTCGGCGGTGAGCTTGAGGGCTGCTGCGTTGAGGGCGGCGGAGCCCGCCGTGTCGCCGTCGATCACGTAGGTGAAGCGGTTCGTGTCGACGCCGCTCTTGTTGAGAATGCCGTTGACCGTGCCATCGCCGCCGAACACGCCCCAGACGAGGGGAAAGGTTCCGCCATTCGCGAAGCCGAGGTTGAACAACGGCCGCTCGCCGCCCGTGAGGTTCTTGATCACCGATGCGTACTTCGCACCCGTGGCCGTGGGCGTGACGGCGGCCGTCGGGGCTGCGGGGGATGGGAAGCTCGAGAACAAGGTCCCCGTCACCTGCGCCGCGATGTCCGCCCAACTGGTGAACGGGTACTTCGGCACGCCGGCCAGGGCTTGCGCAGTCACTTGCGCGGCGGCGAAATAGTCGAACAGTTCGGAGTCGCCGACCACGCCGCACATCGGCACCGCGCCGTTGTACTTGACCTTGTGGTTGGCCGTCGCGAACGCCTCGTCCTCGATGGCCGCGGCCGTGATGTGGCCACCCATCGAGTGGCCGGTGATGTAGATCTTGCTCGGCGCCGCCAGCGTGCGGCCGGCCGCGGCTGCAATCTTGTTGAACTCCAGGGCCAGTGCGTTGGTGTCCTCGACGCCCACGCGCACGTCGTAGTAGTTCTTGCTGTAGCTCGATGCGGCCCAGGCGTAGCCGTTCTGGATCAGGTAGCGGCGGATCGACGGATTGCTCACGCCCAGTGCGCTGCCCACGCCGGCATAGCCATGGGCGTACATCACGAGCTTGCCGTTCCAGTTGGCCGGCACCTCGACGCGGTAGGCGGCGGCGCCCAGCACGCCGGCCCAGCGGCTCGTCGTGGTGTTGTCGACCGTGTCGCCGGCATCGGCTGCCAGCGGGTCGAAGGTGGTCGCCGTCGGCGCCGCGGGTGCGAAGCTGCGGTCGTCCTGCGCGCGCTTTTCTTCCGGCGCGGGCGCGGGCGCCGGCGCAGGGGCAGGGGCGGGCGCAGGGGCTGCCGCGATCGGGAGGAAGGCCCCTCCGTTGCCGCCGCCACCGCACGCGGCAAGGCTGAGGGTGGTTGCCAGCGCCAGGAGCTGGACACGATTCTTTTGCATGGGTTTGTCTCCGGGATTTCTTGTGGTTGGACTGCAAGCTCGGGGAACACACGAACCGGCGCCGCGCTGCCTGGACAGCGCGGCGCCGGCGGTCGGAGCGTAGGGGGCGCCTGCGGAGACGCCGTTGCGGAGTAACCCGGAGGCGCTATCACCTATGCGACACGGAGTCGCGGAGCTAGCCGATGGCGGCGGCCGCGACGGCGTACACCTCGACGGGTGCCGCCTTGCCCCGGAACGAAGCCGGCCCCAGGGAGTCCACGACGATGCGGCCTTCGAGCGCCAGGCGGGTCGCGGGATCGATCAGGATCGTCCGCTTCGCGAGCTTGGTGTGCTCCTCGAGCCGCGCGGCGAGGTTCACCGTGTCGCCGATGCAGGTGTAGGTCGCGCGCTGGTGCGTGCCGGTGTAGCCCGCCACCATCTCGCCGGAGGCGACGCCCACGCCGATGCGGATCGCGGCCTTGTTCGCTGCCGTGCGCTCGACGTTCAGCAATTCGATCATCTCGACCATGTCGAGCGCCGCGCGCACGGCGGCGGCGCCGTGGTCGGGCAGCGGCAGCGGCGCGCCGAAGATCGCCATCAGCCCGTCGCCGATCATCTGATTCACCACGCCGCCATGGCCGTTGATCGCATCGAACATCAGGGTGTAGTAGGTGTTCAGAAGCTCGATGGTCTCTTCGGGCGGCTGCGACTCGACCAGCGAAGTGAAGCCGCGGATGTCGCAGAACATCACCGTGGCCTGCACCCGGCGACCGCCCAGCGCGAAGCCGGATTGCTGCAGGTCCTGCGCGACCTCTGAGGTCGCGAAGCGGCGCACCATTTCCTTCTGCTGGTCGCGCAAGCGCTTCTTCTCGAGGCTGGCGCCGATGCGGGCCTTCAGCAGCACGGCATTGACGGGCTTGTGGAGGTAGTCTTCGGCGCCCAGCTCGATGCAGCGCGCGATGTCGGCCACACCCTCGAGCGACGAGGTCACGATGACCGGCAAGTCGCGCAGCTTGACGTCGGCGGTCAGGTGTTCCAGCACCTCGAAGCCGGTCATCTCGGGCATTTCCATGTCGAGCAGCATCAGGTCGAAGGCGTCGCGCCGGAGCATCTCCAAGGCGATGCGCCCGTTCTCCGCGCATCGGACGCTGTGGCCCTGGAGTTCGAGGCTGCGGGTCATCAGCAGGCGGTTGACCTTGTTGTCATCCGCCACCAGCAGGCGGGCCGGCGCATGGCGAAGATCAACCATGGGTCAGCTCCTGGAGGGCCGCGGCGACGCGGGCATATTCCTGCGCCAGCGCATCGAGCGCGTTCGATGGCTGCGCAGCCGGCAGGCCGCCGAGTTCCTGTTCGCGTGCCATGGCACCGAGCGTGAGGGCACCGAAGGTGAGGCTGTTCGACTTCAGCGAATGCGCCGCACGCCGGAAGGTATCGGCGTCGCCCGTGGCAAGGGCATCGCGAAGCTCCTGCAGCATGGTGGGTGCTTCTTCGAGGAAGGTCTGCACCAGTTCCTTCACGAAGTCGGCGCCTGCAGCCTCCTGCAACTCCGAAAAAATTGCGTGGTCGATGGTCGCGTCGCTCATCTCATCGGTCCTTTCGTGCGGGCACGCTGTTCAGTGCTTCGACCAGCCGGTCGACGCGAATCGGCTTGGTCAGGTAGTCGTCCATTCCGGCTTCCATGCACATCTCCCGATCGCCCTGCATGGCGTTGGCCGTCATCGCCACGATGCGCGGCCTCATCGGTCCATCCAGCAGCGTGCAGATCTGCCGGGTCGCATCCAGTCCATCCAATTCGGGCATCTGCACGTCCATCAGCACCACATCGTAGGCCTGCCGCTGGACCGACTCCACGGCTTCGATGCCGTTGGAAGCGAGGTCGGCGCGATAGCCCATCTGCTGAAGCAGGCGCAATGCGAGCTTCTGGTTCACCGCGTTGTCCTCCGCGAGCAGGATGCGCAGCGGATGGCGTCCGGCCATGGAGGGATCGATCTGCGGCTTGGCCGCAGCGCTGGAGGCTGGCTTCGCGGGCGTGTCGTGCGCGAGCAGACTCACCAGCGTGTCGAACAGTTGAGACTGGTGAATCGGTTTCGACAGATAGGCGTTGAACAGCGACTCGGCGTCACCGACTTCGCGTCGGCCCAGCGAGCTGAAGAGCACGAGCGGCAGCGTGGCATGGCTTGCTCGAATCCGCCGTGCCAGCGTGACGCCATCCATCTCCGGCATGTGCATGTCGACGATCGCGAGATCGAAGCGTTCGCCTTGTTCAAGCCAGCTCAGGGCCTCGGCTGGCGAATCGGTGTCGCGCGGGTCCATGCCCCACTTGCCTGACTGCAGCGCGAGCACGCGGCGGTTGGTGGCGTTGTCGTCGACGATCAGTACGCGTTTGCCCTTCAGCTCGAACTGCACGCCAATGAACTCGCGCCGGGAGCTCGGAGGCAGTTGCGCGATCGGTGCCTCGATGGTGAAGAAGAAGGTCGAACCGGTTCCCGGCCCATCGCTCTCGACCCACATGGTTCCGCCCATCAGCTCGGCCAGCCGCTTGCTGATTGCCAGTCCCAGTCCGGTGCCGCCGTACTTGCGCGTGGTGCTGGAGTCGGCCTGTGAGAAGGACTGGAACAGCCGGCCCATGCCTTCCACCGACAGGCCGATGCCGGTGTCTCGCACGGCGAAGGTCAGGGCCACCTTGCCGGCGGAGGCGGGCTCGGAACTCACGGTCAACACGACCTCGCCGGTCTCGGTGAACTTCACCGCATTGCTCAGCAGGTTCAGCAGGATCTGCCGCAGCCGCGTGAGGTCCCCGTTGACCGCTGGCGGCACGTCGCCCTCGAAGACATAGGCGGTGTCGAGGTCCTTCTCGGTCGCGCGCGTGCTCACGAGGTCGAGTGCGGTTTCCACGCAGTCGCGCAGGTCGAAGGGATGTTCCTCGATGTCCATGCGGCCGGCCTCGATTTTCGAGTAGTCGAGGATGTCGTTGATGATGGTCAGCAATGCGTCGCCCGAATCGCGGATGGTCGCGGCGTAGTCCAACTGCTCGGTGTCGAGCGTCGTGTCGAGCAGCAGGCCGCTCATCCCGATCACCGCGTTCATCGGCGTGCGGATCTCGTGGCTCATCATCGCCAGGAAGGCGCTCTTCGCGGCGTTGGCGGCCTCGGCCGCGGCACGCGCCTGGCGGGTCTCGTTGAACAGCCGCGCGTTCTGGATCGCGATCACGGCCTGGTCCGCGAACGTCTTCAGCAGTTTGATTTCCTTGTCGGCGAAAGGGCCCGGCGGCTGGCGCGTGACGTGTATCGAGCCGATGTAGCTGCCTTCCCAGAGGAGCGGGGCAATCATGATCGCGTAGGTGCCGATGGTCCTGGCGATCTCGCGCATGAACGGCGGAAGCGCCGGTTCGGCGAGCGCATCCGGAACGTGGAGGACGTCGGGGCCGCCCATGGACAGGCCGCCGGGCGGCGGGCGGTCGATGGGGCGGGGATAGAACTGCTCGAGTATTTCGCGCGCCGACCCGCGGTGGGCGCCCAGGTGCACCAGCCCGTCTGCACCGAGCAGCGAGATGCCCATCTGGCGGCCTGAGAACAGCCGCTGGCAGCTTTCCAGGATCTTCTCGAACACGGGCTGTGCGTCTTCCATGGAGCCGCTGATGACCTGCAGCACTTCCGATGTCGCAGTCTGCTGCTCCAGCGCCTCGCGCGTCTCGTTGAACTGGCGCGTGTTCTCGATGGCGATCACGGCCTGGTCGGCGAAGGTTCGCGCGAGCTTGGTTTCCTGGTCGCTGAACGCTCCTGGGGTGTCCCGGAGGACGACGATCGACCCTATGGCCTTGTGATCCTTCATCAGCGGGACAAAGAGACCCGACCGATAGCCGAGCGCCACCGCAAGGTCCTTCATGCGCGGGAACTCTTCGATGCCCGCCTGGGTATCCGCCACATTGATGACACGCGCATCGAGCATGCAGGCGCCGGCGCCGCTGCCGCGATCCAGCGGCCAGGGCTTCAGGAACCCGCCCTGGCGCTCGCCGCGCGTGCCGTCGTCGGCAAACGCCACGGTCTCGATCATGCCGTCGCGCGGCATGCAGAATGCGACCGCGCGGCCCTCGAACAGGTGCTGGCAGGCCTGCACGATGGCATTGAAGACGGGCTGCGTCTCGGTCGGGGAACTGCTGATGACGCGCAGGATCTCGGCAATGGCGGTCTGCTGCTCCAGAGCCTCGCGGGTCTCGCTGATGAGTCGCACGTTCTCGATCGCGATCACCGCCTGGTCGGCGAAGGTCTGCACGAGCCCGATCTCGACCGGCGCGAAAGGCCGCACCTGGTTGCGCAGCAGCGCGATCGCGCCGATCGATTGGCCGTCGCGAAGCATCGGCACGGCCAGCACCGTGCGAAAGCCGTTGCGCGCCTGGAGTTCGCGCACGTCCGGGTACTCTGTGTCCATGAGGGGCACGACATCCTCTACGTGCACGCAACGGCGTTCCAGGAACGCGCGGCCCGCGATCGACCCGGTACGGAGCGGCAGCTCCACGCCCATGGCGCCGGCTTCGTACGCCGGCCCGTAGCTCGTCATCGCGCGCAACTTGCCGTCGACGGCGAGCCACACGCGGCTGCCCTCGGACCGGCACAGGATGCCGGCGCGTTCGGCCACCGTATCGAGAACCGGCTGCACGTCCGTCGGTGAGGCGCTGATGACCTTCAGCACCTCGGAGGTGGCGGTCTGGCGCTCCAGTGCCTCGCGTGTCTCGCTGATGAGTCGCACGTTCTCGATCGCGATCACCGCCTGGTCGGCGAAGAGCTTGAGCAGGTCGATCTGGCGTTGCGGCGTCACGCCGGGCTCGGGCCAGGCGGTGGAGATCACGCCGATGGGCATGCCATCCTTGAGCATCGGCGCGGAAATGATCCGGCGCCAGTTCCCGGTGTTCGCGAGCTTGCGGTCGTAGTTCGGCTCCGACCACGTGTCCTCGATGCTGAGCGCCTTTCGTTCCTGGATGACTCGGCCGGTCAACTGCTGCAGGCTGGGGGGACTGGGCCACACCTCGCGTGCGGATGCCAGCGCCGCTTCGGACCAGTTCCGGGTCGCGGCCAGGTGAACAAGCCGGCCGTCGTAGCTGAAGATGGCGGAAGTCGGGCTGCCGAAGAGTCGCGTCGCGCAATCCAGGATGGCCTCGAACACCGGCGTCACGTCGGTTGGTGATTCGCTGATGACGCGCAGCACGTCGCTGATCGATGTCTGGTATTCGAGCGACTCTGTCAGCTCGGCGGTCCGTTCCTCCACCTTGTGCAGCGCCTCCTGTGTCTCGTTGAAGAGGCGCGCGTTCTGGATCGCGATCACCGCCTGGTCGGCGAAGGTCTTGAGCAGCGCCCGTTCGCTGCGCCGGAAGGGGCCCACCTCGCTGCGCTGCATGCTCAGCAGTCCGATGCCGCGGCCCTGCCACATCAGCGGCGCGGCCACGTTCGCGAAGCTCCTTCCGAGTTGCAGGGCATTGCGGCGCAGCACCGGCGGTGCAGCGGGGTCGTTCAGGACGTCGGCGAATTCCACCAGGTCTCCGCTGCGGAAAGCCAGTTCGGCCGAGGTGTCGCCCGGCGCCGCCGGATAGCTCGCCTGCATCACGGGCTGGAGTTGGGCGGCGCGGGCCTCGCCGATCGCCACCCGGCCGGCGGGCGTCATCATCCAGCGCGTGAGCGCGAGCCGGCCTTGGTCGTCGACCATCATCAGCGCGAAGGAGCTGACGTCGAACAGCCGTTCGCAGCACTCGAGGATCTTGTCGAACACCGGGCCGGGGTCGGCGACGGAGCTGCCGATCACCCGCAGTACCTCGGCCGTCGCGGTCTGGTGCGCCAGCGTCTCCTGCGTTTCGTCGAACAGGCGAGCGTTCTCCAGCGCGACGCCCATGCTGGCAGCCACCGTTTCGAGGAGCTGGATCTCGTCGGCCCCGAAGGCGTATTCGCGCTCGTGGTTCTGCAGGCCGAGGGCGCCGAGGACGCGGTCGCTGCCGATGATGGGTACGGCGGCGATCGAATGCGCCCAGTCGGTCCCCGGCGAGGGGTGAAGGCCAGCCCGGGTCTGCTCATCGCGCGTGTTCGCAACGCGGACCTGGCGGTCGCGAAGGATCTGTTCCAGCACCTCGCCGGGCCTCACCGGCCGTGCCGGCGGCAAGGGCAGCGGAAGGTTGTGCTCATAGCGGTACAGCGCCTGCACGAGGTTGGTCTTGTCGTCCCACCACAGGATGTTGACGTCGCCGGAGTCGAAGACCTCGCGCAGCTTGTCGCCCACCATGTGGATGATGGCTTCGAACGGCAGCCGGGCCGCGATGCCCTCCTGGATGCTGTCGATGAGCGTGAGGGCGCCTGCGCGCTGCGCGAGCTCGGCGGTGCGTCGGGCCAGCCGACGCTCCACGTCTTCGCGGGAGCGGATATTGGACAAGGCCACTGCGGCCTGGCTCGCCAATGCGCCCAGCAGGCCGCGGTCGGTGTCATGGAACCGGCCGACCGCGCCTTCGATGTCGGCATAGAGAAAGCCGAGCAGCTCGTCCCCCACCATCAAAGGTGCGATCAGGCATGAGCGCTGGGCAGCGGGTTTGGCGCCGCCAGGTCCGTGCCGCAGGCTGGAAATCCGCGTGCGGCGGGATTCGGCAAGCCAGGGTTCGATGGCGCAGAGCAGGGCGGCGGCATCTTCGTCGCGCGGCAGCATCGAGCCGGCGATCCGCAGGCTGTCGTCGGCATCGAGCACCAGAAGCACCCGCTGCGCACCGCCGAGATCGGTCGCCTCGCGGATCAGGCAGTCGTGCAACTCGCTCTCGCTGCGCGCCCCGTTCAGGCGCAGGCCGCTGTCGACGAGCCGCTCGAAGGGCTCGCGCGGGTCGGCGTCGGCGCGCAGCGCGTGCATCGACAGTGGCCGGGACCGGGACTCTGCCATGGGGCATTGGCTCCTGCGATCAGGGGGATGGTGCGCGGGCGGCGCATCACCGCGTGGAGTCTAGCGAAGCGGCGGGAAGATGCGCAGCCCCCCGATCAGGAAACGAACAGCCGCTGCACCAGCCCGCGCAGCCAGATGTTGGACGCGTCCTGGTGAAAGCGCCGGTGCCAGAATTGGTGCACCTCGACCACGGGCGCCTTGAAGGGCGGGTCGACGATGCGGATGCTGGCGTAGCGCATGCAGATGTTCGCCAGGTCGCGCGGCACGGTCGCGACCAGATCCGATGCCTCGATGATGGGCAACAGGCTCATGAAGTGCGACAGCCCGACCAGCACACGCCGCTTCAGTCCCCGGCGCTGCAGGAACTGGTCGAGCAGATGCTCGCGGCCGTCGGGGCTCACCACGGCGTGGGAGGCGGCCAGGTAGGTCTTGAGGGTCAGGCGCTCGCCGATGGTCGGATGCTCCCCGCGCACGATGCACACGTAGTCGTTGCGAAACAGCTTCTGCAGGAAGAAGCCCGCCTTCTGCAGGTCCGGCAGGTAGCCGATGGCGAGTTCGGCCGCGCCGGTCTCCAGCGCTTCGGCCGCCGCCTGGCGTGGCATCGACAGGGTGCGCAGGTCGCAATGCGGCGCCTCTTGCGCGAAGGCCGCCAGGATGCGCGGCAGGAAGTGCACTTCGGCAATGTCTGGCGTGACGAGGGTGAACAACTTGCTGGCCTGCAGCGGATTGAAACCAGGTGCCGGCAGGATGTCGGCCTTGATGGTTTCTATGACGCGCCGCACCGCACCATCGAGCTCGGCGGCGCGCGGTGTGGGCTGCATGCCGGCGGCGGTCTTCACGAACAAGGCATCGTTGAACAGCAGCCGCAGCCGGGAGACGGCCGCGCTCATGGCCGGCTGGCTCAGGCCGATGGCCTCCGCGGCGCGGGTGACGCTGCGGTGCTCCGACATGGCGTGGAAGGCCACCAGGAGGTTGAGGTCGACTTGCCTGATATCCATGCGGTGGATTCTATGTATACGGCAAATCCACTTCATAAATGGCCTGCCGCTCCCTAGACTTCGCCTCCAACAGCCCCGCCGACGTGGTTGCGACGCGGTGACAGGAGACAACATGGTTCATCGGATCTGGAAAAGTGCCGCACATGGCTGAGGGCACGCCGCGCCTGCGCTGCGCTTGCGGCATCGACGTGCACGCGCACATGGTTCCGGCGGAGTTCCCGGCCTACCTCGGCAGCAAGGTGCCGGCGCAATGGCCGTCGACCGCTGCGGCGCCCGATGCAGGGGGCCTGTGCCATCGCCGCGTGATGATCGCCGGCAAGAACTACCGGACGGTCTCGGAGAAGTGCTGGAGCGTGACGCGCCGTCTGGCCGATCTGCCGGAGATGGGCTTGGCGCACCAGGCCCTCTCGCCGATGCCGGAATTGCTGTCGTACTGGATGGAGCCGCCCGATGCGCAGCAGCTTCTTCGCTACCTCAACGAGCAGATCGCGTCGATGGTGGCCGAGTCGGGCGGAGTGCTGATCGGCATGGGCGCCGTGCCGCTGCAGGACATCGACCTCGCGATCGCCGAGCTTCGGCATGCCGTCGAGACACTGGGATTCGCTGGTGTCGAGATCGGCAGCAACGTCAATGGCACGCCCATCGGCGATCCGCGATTCGATCCCTTCTTCGAGGCTTGCGAGGCGCTTGACGCCGCGGTGTTCGTGCATGCGCTCAAGCCGACCGGCATGGACCGGCTGGTGGGGCCGGCCCCTCTGCAGCAGGTGCTTGCCTATCCAACCGATGTCGGGTTGGCCGCCGCGTCCGTCATTACGGGCAATCTGCTGATGCGCCGGCCCAAGCTGCGCATCGCCTTCAGCCACGGTGGCGGCACGCTTGCCATGCTGCTGCCGCGCCTGCAGCAAGGGTGGGGTGTGTTCCCGGCGTTGAAGGAGCAGGTGCAGGCATCGCCGGTCGAGCAGGCGCGTCGCCTCTTCTACGACACGCTGGTATTCGATTCGTCCACGCTGGCGCATCTGGTGGCGCAGTTCGGCGCCACGCAGTTGATGGTCGGCACCGACTACCCGTTCAATTTCCACGAGCACGCGCCGTTGGCGCGGATCGAATCGGCCGGCCTGGGAGCCGACGTGGCAGATCACTTGATCGACGGCAATGCGCGGCGCTTTCTCGCGCGCGCCTTCGCATCGACGAAGCATTGAAGGAGCGCCCATGAGTTCACCCTGGATCAGCGGCCTGCGCAGCGTCGCGCTCGACGTGCCGGACCTCGCGCGCGCCGAGGACTTCTACACCCGCGTCTGGCACCTGCAGGTCGCGGCGCGCACGGACGATGCGATCTATCTGCGCGGGACCGGTGCCGACCACCATTTGCTGGCGCTTCACCGCGGCGGCGCGGTGTGCGCGATCCGGCACGTGACCTTGCGTGCGCGCAGTTCGGAGGCACTGCGGGCCGTGGCCGAAGCGGCGGTGCGCGCCGGAGGCCGGGTCGTCGAAGGGCCGGCGCCCATTGCCGAGCCCGGCGGCGGCATCGGACTCACGCTGCGCGATCCGCACGGCCGCCTGTTGCAAGTGGTGCACGGCGATGCCTTGCACGCCGATGCGCACGAAGCCGAGGACCGGCCATCGCGCCTCGCGCACGTGGTCCTCAATAGTCATGACGTAGCGGGCACGCAAGCCTTCTTCGAGCAGGCCCTGGCCTTCCGGCTGGCCGATCGCACGCGGATCATGGCCTTCCTCAACTGCAACGCCGACCACCACAGCGTGGCGTTGGGCGACACCGACAACGATGCGCTCAACCACATCGCCTTCGTGATGCCCGACCTCGAATCGGTGATGCGCGGCGGCGGCCGCATGAAGGACGCGGGCCACGCGATCGAATGGGGCCCCGGCCGGCACGGACCTGGCGACAACACCTTCAACTACTTCATCGGCCCCTTCGGCGAAGTGATCGAGTACACGGCCGAGGTCGAGCAGATCGACGACAGCTACGTCGCAGGCGGCCCGGCCGACTGGACGTGGCCGCCCGGTCGTGTCGACCAGTGGGGCATTTCGCAGCCGCCGTCGGCGCGCCTCAAGGAAGCGCAGCGACAGGTTTTCTTCATCCCGACTCCGGAGCATTCATGAAATTCACCACCTTCCTGCACAACGGGCACGCGCGCCTCGGCGTGGTCGACGGCGACCAGCTCATCGACCTGCAGGCGGCCCAGCCGCAGGTGCCATCGGACCTGCGCGCCGCGCTGGCCGCGGGCGTCGATCTGGCGGCAGCGGCCGAGGCGGCCATCGCGTCGACCGCGCCGCGCCTCCCGCTGGCCGGCCAGAAGTTCGCGCCGCTGGTGCCCGAGCCGGGCAAGATCATCTGCCTCGGCCTCAACTACTTCGACCATGCGAAGGAAGGCGGGCGCGAGAAGCCCGAGTACCCGTGGTTCTTCTTCCGCGGCGCGACCTCGCTGGTGGCACATGGCGCGCCGGGCATCCTGCCCAAGGTGTCGGGCAAGTTCGACTACGAGGCCGAGCTGGCGCTGGTGATCGGCCGTCGCGTGCCACGCCATGTGTCGCAGGAGGATGCACCCGGCTACGTGTTCGGCTACACCTGCTTCAACGACATGTCGGTGCGCGACTACCAGAAGCGTACGCCGCAATGGACCATCGGCAAGAACTTCGACGGCACGGGCGGCTTCGGTCCGGTGCTGGTCACCTCCGATGAGCTGCCGCCCGCGGCTGCCGGACTGAAGATCCAGGGCCGTCTCAACGGCGAGGTGATGCAGAGCGCGAACACGACAGACATGATCTGGGGCGTCGCCGAAACCATTTCCCTGCTGAGCGACGTGCTCACGCTGGAGCCGGGCGATGTGATCGTGATGGGCACGCCGGCCGGCGTCGGCCAGGCGCGCACGCCGCCGGTATGGATGAAGGCCGGCGACACCTTCGAGGTCGAGATCGAGCGCATCGGCACGCTCGTGAACCCGATCCGCGCCGAGGACTGAAAGCATGGCTTCATCGGTTCAACGCGGCGTCGACTTCGACGTCGCGGTGGTCGGCTTCGGTCCGTCCGGGGCGGTGGCGGCGGGTCTGCTCGCCGGCATGGGCTTGCGTGTGTGGGTATGCGACCGTTCGCGTGAGGTCTATGACAAGCCGCGCGCCATTGCCGTGGACCACGAGATTCTTCGCGTGTTCCAGCAACTCGGCGTGATGGATGCCGTGGCGCCGCACCTGGAGCCCTTCACGCCGTCGGAGTACTTCGGCGTGGACGGCCAGCTGATCAAGCGGCTGACCATGGTCGCGCCGCCATACCCGCTGGGCTACACGCCGTCGAACGTGTTCACGCAGCCGCCGGTCGAAGCCGCACTGGGTGCGCATGTGCAGGGGCACGCCAATGCCACGGTGGAGCTCGGGACCCAGGTGACGTCGCTGGATCAGGACGATGAAGGCGTCACGCTGCAATGGCGCCGTGACGACGGGGAGGAGGGCCGCACGCGCGCGCGCTGGGTCGTGGCATGCGACGGTGCGTCGAGCAGCGTGCGCGAGCAAGTGGGCATGGCGCTGGAAGACCTTTCCTTCGACGAGCCGTGGCTGGTGGTGGACGTGCTGGCCAATGCGCGCGGTATGGCGAAGCTGCCTGCGACCAGCGTGCAGTACTGCGAGCCGGATCGGCCCTGCACGATGGTGATCGGGCCCGGCAATCACCGGCGCTGGGAGATCTCGCTCAAGCCCGGAGAAGATCCGCAGAAGGTCGTCGAACCGGCCGAGACATGGAAGCTGCTGTCCCGCTGGCTGACGCCGGAAGACGGGAAGCTGTGGCGCCAGGCAAGCTATCGATTTCATGCGCTGGTGGCCGACCGCTGGCGCAGCGGCCGGGTGTTCGTCGCCGGCGATGCGGCGCACCAGCAGCCGCCCTTCCTGGGGCAGGGCATGTGCCAGGGTGTGCGCGATGTCGCCAACCTAGCCTGGAAGTTGGCCGCGGTGTGCCACGGCGAAGTGCGGGGTGCGGCGGCCGAGGCGTTGCTCGACAGCTACGGCATCGAACGTGCGCAGCACGTGCGCCAGCTCACCAGCCGCATCAAGGGCATCGGCGCCGTGATCTGCGAGCGCGACGAAACCAAGGCGCGCGAGCGCGACGCCCGCATGCTGGCCGAATGCGGTGGCGTGGTGCGCGACATGCCGCGGCAAGACGTGCTGCCGGGGCTGGAGCTTGGATTGCTGTCGCCCGCGCCGCATGGGGCCAACGGAACGATCTTTCCGCAGCCCTGGGTCGAGCAGGGCGAGGCGCGTGTGCGCTTCGACACCTTGGCCGGCAATGGCTGGTGGCTGGTGCTCGATCCGGCTTTCGACGCCATGGATGCGCAGGCGCTGGCGCGCGGCGTGCCCGCCATGACCATCCTGCGCCTCGGCGACGCACTGCGCGAGACCGAGGGCGTGGCCGCCGACTGGTTTCGCCGCCACGGTTGCCGAGCCGCCATCGTGCGACCCGACCGCTACGTGTACGGCGTGGCCTCGAACGCCGCTGAACTCGATGCGCAACTGAGCGCGCTCGCGGCCCGGCTTGGCTGAACGCTCATCCCATTCAAAACAACGGAGACAAAGTGATGAACAGAAGAGGCTTTCAACTGACGCTTGCCGCTGCGGCGCTGGGCCCGCATGCATGGGTGCGCGCGCAGGAGCCGTGGCCCGTCAAGCCCATCAAGGTGGTGCTCTCGCAGCCGGCGGGCTCCGGGCCCGACAACATCGCGCGGCTGCTGGGCGACGGTCTCGCGCAGTCGATCGGCCAGCCCTTCGTGATCGACAACAAGCCGGGCGGCCAGAACGTGATCGGCGCGCAAGCGGCCAGGCAGGCGGCGCCGGATGGCTATACCTTCTACTTCGCGACAACCGCCGCGCTGGTGACCAACAGCTACCTCTTCAAGACGCTGCCCTACGACCCGCTGAAGGACTTCGTGCCGGTGGCCTTCGTCGCGAACAGCCCGTTCGCGCTGCTGGTGAATGCCGATTCGCCCATCAAGTCGGTAGACGAACTCATCGCACGCAGCAAGGCCGAGCCGGGCAAGCTGTCGCTGGCCAACGAAGGCCCGCGCACCTTCGGCGGCATGATCGCGCGCCTGTTCAACGCACGCGCCAAGGCCGGCGCCAACCTGGTCGCCTACAGCTCGATCGGAACGGGCGTGCAGGATCTCATGGGCGGGCATTCGGAGGCGCTGGTAGCCGACGTGGCGTCGACCGCGCAATTGGTGCGGCAGGGGCGGCTGCGAATGCTCGCCGTGACCTCGCCGAAGCGCATCGCGGGCTGGGACAACGTGCCCGCACTGGCCGAGACTCTACCTGGCGTCGACATGGTGGGATGGCTGGCGGTCGTCGCGCCAGCAGGTACGCCGGAGCCCATCGTCACGCGCATGAACGCGGGGATCAACAGCATGCTCGCGAACCCGGCCTTCGCCGAGAAGCTGCTGGCGATCGGGCCGATTGCCGCGCCGCCGCAGTCGCCGCAGCAGTTCGATGCCTTCCTGCGCGGGGAGCATCGCCGCCTCGGGCAGATCGCCGCGGAGATCGGCTTGCTGCCGGAATAGTCTCTGGTCTTGCGGCGGTATTCAGCCGGGCACGAAGCCCGCCGCCTTGACGCCGGCCATGCAGATGGCCTCGTCCTCGTCTCCGGTGCCGCCGCTGGCGCCCACGGCGCCAAGCACCGCGCCTTGCGCATCCTTGATCAGCACGGCACCGGTCTGCGGCAGGAAGCGGCCGCCCGAGGTGGCTGCGAGCGACACGAAGAAGTTCGGGTTGCCCTTTGCGCGCTCGCCGAGCGTGCGGCTCGACACGCCCATACCGACCGCACCCCAGGCCTTGCCCTGGGCCACTTCGAAACGAAACATGCTGGCACCGTCTTCACGCGCGAAGGCCTTGAGATGCCCTGCGTCGTCGAGCACCACCACGCCCATGGGCTGATAGCCGGCCTGCTTCGATGCGGCGAGGGCGGCGCTGATGATCTGGTTGGCCTGGTCGAGTGTGAGTGAGGTCATGGTGCGCGATGCGTGTGGGAGTAGGGAAGGGATTGTCAGGCTGTGGGCGCCGGTCGAGTCAGTGCGTCGAAGCCGAAGCGGTTCATGCTGCCGAAAGCGGGGCCGGCGGGGTGCGGCACGAAACGCGTGTGGCAGTCCAGCACGGCCGGCAGGCCCGATGCGAGCGCACGGGCCATCGCGGGCGCCACGTCTTCCGCGCGCGTGACGGCCTCGCCAAAGCAACCGAAGCCGCGCGCAATGGCGGCGTAGTCCGTGCCCTCCAGGCTGGTAGCGAACTCGAAGTCCAGTTGCGCCTTCTGGCCGGATCGGATGATGCCCCACGAGGCATTGTTGTGAACGATGGTGAGTACCGGCAGTCGGGTCCGCCGGGCGGTGTCGAGTTCATTCAGCGTGAAGCCGAAGGAGCCATCGCCCGTGATGTGGACCACCGGCCGCGCGGGGTGCTGCAACTGCAGGGCCATGGCGTAGGGCAGGCCGAAGCCGAGATGGCTCATGCCGGGCTCGTGCAGGCGCGTGCGCACTTCTTTGACGGGCGTGAAGTCGTTGCTCCAGAAGGTGGTGTGGCCGCCATCGAACACGGCGAGGGCATCGGCAGGCAATGCATCGGCGATGGCCTTGGCGAGCGCTGCGGGGTGCATGACCTCCGTCGATTCGCTCGCCATCGCCGCGAGTCTGGATTCATGGCCGGCGCGTACTGCGCGGATGCCCTCCAGCCATCCGGCCTCGGCGCCGGGTGCCGGCTGATCGTCCAGCGCGGCGAGCAGGTCTTCCAGTGCCTGCGTGGCGTCGGCCTGCATGGCCACTTCATGGAAGGCCGGCTGCCCCAGCGCGGAAGGGTCGATGTTGACGTTGATGGTGCGGTGATGCCGCCGCGCGAAGGGACCGCGGTCGTCCCACATCCAGGACGAAAAGCGGCAACCGATGCTCAGCACGACATCGGCGCCATCGAAGGCCGCGCGAACGGCCTCGCCGGCGATCAGCCCGCCATGGCCAATGAAGTGCGGGCTGTCGCTCGCGACCACGCCGAGCGCCATCTGCGTCGGCACCACCGGCGCGCCGAGGCGACGCGCCATGTCACGCACGAGGTCCGCTGCGCCGCTGGTGATGACACCGCCACCGGCGACCACCACCGGCCGCCTGGCCTGACGGAGCAACTGCGCCGCATCCTCGACAGTCGATGCCGACGGCCGCGGCCCCATCGTGGCGCGGTAGCGGGAAGGGGTGAGATCAAATTCGTCGTCCGCGAATTCGGCGACGGCCGACAGCACGTCCTGCGGCACGTCGAGATGCACCGGCCCGGGCCGGCCCGAGAGCGCTTCGCGAAATGCACGCCGCGTCAGTTCCGGCACGCGCCTCGGGTCGTGAACCACGGCATTCCATTTGGTGAGCGGCGCCAGCACGGCGCGCGTGTCGAGGTCCATGAACATGCCGCTGTGCGGATAGGCCGCGGCGCGATGCTGGTTGGTCGTGATGGCCAGCAGCGGCAGGTTGTTGTTGAAAGCGACACCCATACCTGACGCGAGGTTGAGCCCCCCCGGTCCCATCTCGCCAATGGCAACCGCCATGCGGCCGGAGCCCGCATGCACCGCCGCAGCCATCATCGGCCCGGTCGCTTCATGCCGTACGCCGACGAAGCGCACCGCCTGCTGTTGCGACAGCGCGTGCATCAGAGGCGCGAGCTTGCCGCCGACGATGCCGAAGGCGAACGGAACCTGCTCCGCGGTCAGGATGCGCACCAGGGCCTGGGCGCCAGTCAATCGCAGCACGGGCTCAGTCCTCCGCAGTGAAACCGGTGGCGCGCACGATCGGGCCCCAGCGGTCGTAGTCCGCCTTGACGCGGCGTGCGAATTCCTCGGGCGACTGGTGCACCGGCTCCAGCCCGTAGGTGGCGAGGGCGGCGATGAAGTCGGGCGCCAGCAAGGCCTCTCGCACCAGCGTGTTGAGACGCTGCACGGTGGCCGCAGGCGTCTTGGCCGGCAAGAACCAGCCGAGCCATTCCTGCACCGCGATGTCCTTGTAGCCCTGCTCGACGAGCGTAGGCACCTCGGGCAGAAAGGGCGAACGTTGTGCGCTGGTGACGCCGAGCGAGCGCAACTTGCCCGAGCGAATGTGCGGCATCACCTCGCCGACCACGTTGAAGCTCACCGGCACCTGGCCGCCCATCACGTCGTTGAGCAGCGGTGCGCCGCCGCGATAGGCGACGCTGGTCATTTCGATGTCGGCCGCCTTCTGCAACATCATCCCGGCGAAGTGCAGCGCCGAACCCGCCGCCGGCACGCCGTAGGTGGCCTGCTTGGGATTGGCCTTCGCCCACTTCACGTAGTCGGCCACGGTCTTGATCTCGGCCGGCAAGCCGGGGCCGGCAGTGAACGAGAACGCATAAGTGACCGTGGAGGTGACGGGGGTGAAGTCGACCAGCGGGTCGTAGTTGAGCTTCTTGTAGGTGTGGGGGTACAGCACCATCGGCGAGCTGGGGATCTGCAGGATGGTCAGCCCGTCCGGCGCGGCGCGCTTGACGTACTCCACCGCGATGCGGCCGCCCGCACCGGTTCGGCTTTCCACCGTGAGGCTGGTCGCGTAGTGCCCACGCAGCTTTTCGGCGACCGGCCGCGCCACGTTGTCGCCCATGCCGCCGGCCGGAAAGCCGGACACGATGGCCGCATTGCCGTTGAGTTGGGCCAGCGCCAGCCTCGGCAGGCCGAGTGTCGCAAGCGCCGAGAGCCCGGCGCTGCGCAGCAGCACCTCACGCCGATTCCACATGGTTGTCTCCGGTGTTTTGTAGTGCATGAAGCTTAGGCAGTCCTTGGTGGCAGTGCCATGGACGAAGGGGTCCGGGCCATGTAGATTTCCGGCATCCTTTTTCGATCCGACATGCCTGCCACTCCACTTCTCGTTGTCCCGTTTCGCGAAGTCCGCCACTTCGGGCCCGAGGACAGTCTGCACTTCGAGGCGATCCGTGTTCGCGCCAGCCAGCACCAATGGACGATTCCGGCACATCGCCACGAAGGCCTGCACCAGTTCCAGTTGCTGACCGAGGGCGGGATGGTCGGCATGCTCGATGGCGAGCGGCATGCGTTGAAGGCGCCGGCCGCGGTGATGGTGGCGCCGGGCGTGGTGCACAGTTTCGTGTACGAGCCCGACAGCGCCGGTTCCCAGGTGACCGTGCCGAGTGAATCGCTCGCATCGCTGTCGGCGCATTCGCCCGCGATCCAGCAGCGTCTGTCGCAGAAGCTGGTCCTCGGTGAAGTGGCCCTTGGCGCCGGCCTGGCCGATTGCGCGCAGCGCTTTGCGATGCTGGGCGACGAGTTCATGGCGCAGCGTGCCGGACGGGCCGAAGCACTGCAATCGCATGTCATTCTGCTTGCGCTGTGGTTCCTTCGGCATCGGGAAGCGATCAGTGGCAGCGGCCGGCTGCGGGCATCGCGCGACACGCTGGTGCAACGCTATCGCGGGTTGGTCGAACTGCATTTCGCGGAGCACCGGCCGCTGGGTTTCTATGCTGGCACGCTCGGTGTGACCGCGGATCACTTGAGCCGCGTCTGCCGGGCGACCACCAGTACCAGTGCGCTGGAGCTACTGCATGCGCGCGTCGCGCTCGAAGCCAAGCGGATGCTGGCTCACGTCGACCTGACGGTGGCGGACGTGGCGGAGCGGCTCGGGTTCGACGATGTGGGCTACTTCAGCCGGTTCTTCAAGGCGACGACGGGCAGTGCGCCCTCGGCCTATCGCGAGGCGCTGGCTGCGGGGCTTGCGGCTGCACCGCGTCGAGCCGCGCGGGGAATCACCGGCGAGTGTCGGGGCTGACGAACGGGGATGCCGGTGACGGTCCCGACCAGTTGGCCGACCACCAGCCGGACCTGTGACTTCAGCGCGGCGACCGCACGACGATCACCCGCCAGGTGCTTCATCAGGCACTGCTGGAACAAACCGTCGAACATCGCGTAGGCAACGTTGCTGGGAACCCGCACCGGCGTGCCGCTGAGTTCGGCGAAGCGTGACAGCACGCGCCAGATCATCCGCTCCAGGCTCTTGTCGATCTCCGCGACATCGGCACGGAACGCCGGCTCGAACAAGGATTGCGCCCGCAGGTCGTACCAGAGCCGATGCATGCTCGCGTCCTGGCGGACGGTTGCGGCCAGGCCGGCCGTGAACCCTTCCATCAGTTCGTCGAACGAAGCCGCTTCGGCCGTGACCTCGTCGTAGCGGGTCACGCAGCGTGCCTTGTACTGGCGCACGCTGCACAGGATCAGGTCGAGCTTGTCGGTGAAGTAGTAGTGCAGCACGCCGTGCGAGAAGGCGGAATTTTGTGCGATCTCGCGCAGGCTGGTGCGGGCATAGCCGAGTTCGGCAAGTGTCTGCATCGCAGCTTCGCCGAGCTCGGCGCGGCGCTCGGTGAACTTGGCGTCGGGTAGGCGGGGCGTCTTCGACATGAGCCGATTGTAGAGAGCGCTTCCGGCATTCGAGCCCACCCATGAGTGAAAACCCGTGTGTCTTGACGACTGTCCTGATAAATCTTGACAGTCGTCAAGGCTACTTCTAGCATCACTGCGCGTTCCTTGACGATCGTCCAAAAAATGCAGGAGACATCATGCGGAAGTTCGACTTGTCCGGCCGCAAGGCCCTGGTGACGGGCGGGGCGCGAGGCCTCGGCGAAGGCATGGCACAGGCGCTGGCGACGGCCGGCGCCTCGGTGATGATCGGTGACGTTCTGGCAGCGCTCGGTCGCGAGACCGCGGGCAAACTCTCGGCGGGCGGCGCCAAGGTGGGCTTCGTGCAGCTCGACGTCACCAAGGACGAGGACTGGGCCTCGGCGGTCCAGGCCACGATCGACACGCTGGGCGGCTTCGACATCCTCGTCAACAACGCCGGCATCGAAATCACCGCGCTGGTGGCCGACATCGATGCCAACGACCTGCGACGCATGCTCGACGTGAACATCGTCGGCACGGCGCTCGGCATGAAGCACGCGTTTCGCGCGATGCGCCCCAGGGGCGCCGCGGGCAAGGGTGGAGCAGTCGTCAATATCTCTTCGGTCGCGGCGACCATCGCCTTCCCTGCGATCGCCGGCTATTCGGCAACCAAGTCGGCGGTGGACCGCCTGACACGCGTCGGCGCCATGGAGGCCGGCAAGCTCGGGTACGGGGTGCGCGTGAACTGCATCTACCCCGGCCTGGTGCCCACCGAGATGGGCATGAAACTGGCAGGCGACGTGGTCGCGGCCGGGCTCTTCGCATCGCCCGATGCAGCGGTGGGCTCGATCATCGAGCAGACCCCGGCGGGGCGCCTGGGCGAAGTCGGCGACATGGCCGATGCGGTCGTGTTTCTCTGCTCCGACGCTGCGCGCTTCATCACCGGTGCCGGCTTGCCGGTGGACGGCGGCATGGGCATGTGAAAGGACAAGACATGAGCAAGAGCAAGAAACCCGTGGTGGTCTATGGCGCCTCCGGCTACACCGGCCGACTCGTTTGCGAGTACCTGCGCGAATACAACCTCCCGTTCGTTGCCGCAGGGCGCAGCAAGGACAAGCTCGAAGACGCGATGAAGTCCCATGTGCCGGGCATCGAAACCGCCAGCTACGAGATTGTCGAAGTGCCCCACACGGTCGATGCGCTCACGGAACTCTTCAAGGGTGCCTCGGTCGTGTTGAACACGGTGGGCCCCTTTGCGAAGTTCGGCCCGGAAGTCGTTCAGGCGTGTCTCGCGGCCAAGTGCCACTACACCGACACCACGGGCGAGCAGGACTGGCTGATCACGCTCGATGAGCAATACAACGCCAAGTTCGACGCCGCCGGACTGTTGCTTTCGCCCGGCCTGGCGCAGATGTACACCACGGGCGAGATTGCCGCTCAGTTGTGCCTGGAGACGCCGGGCCTCGATACGCTCGACATCGCCGTGTTCTGGGGCGGCAGCCCGACGATCGCCTCGACACAGACGATCCTCGTCAATGCGGCGATGGCCAAGGCCTACTACCTCGAGCAGAACAACTATGTCGAGTGGCAGCCCGACGCGGGCCTGTACAGCCTGTCGATCCCCGGACAGCACGAGGCGGCGCTGGCCTTGCCCTGGGGCGGAACTTCGCACCCGGTGTGGTTCAAGAAGGACCCACGCGTCTCCAATGTGAAGGTGCTCGGCGGCGTGTTCAACAAGCCGCTGATGCTGGGTGTTCCGCAGATCGTTGCGGCCGCCCTCAAGGCCACTGAAGGCATGAACCCCGACGACCGCTACGCGGCGCTCGCCAAGACAGCCGCCGGTGTCATGAACAGCATGCCTCCGCGAGAGAACCCGCGGATCAACAAGTCGGTGGATTCAGTGCACGCGTCAGGGCCGCTGGCTCGTGCGCACTGTGTCATCTTCGGCAATTGCAACTACAAGCAGACCGGCATGCTGCAAGCCTTCGCTGCCGCTTCATTGCTGCAGCAGCCGCCCAGGCGCGCGGGCTTTGCGTCGGGTTGCCAGGCCTTCGGCCATCATGAGCTGCTGGGTGCATTGCGCAGCTTCGGACTCGTCCAGGCGCCCGTGCTGACCGTGCACCGTTGACCGGATGCGCGCCACCATGCGCCTGATCGACTATCTCGACAAGGGCGCCCAATTGGGCGAACGTGCGCCGTGCTTCACGATGGGCGACCGGGACCTGTCCTATGCGCAGGTCCAGGCGCTCAGCCATCGGGTAGGGCGTGCACTCCAGCGGTCCGGCATCCGCCCCGGCCAAAAGGTCGCCGTGCTCGCGAGCAACGACGCGATCGCTTTCGCCTGCGTGTTCGGCATCTCGCGCGCGGGCGCCGTCTGGTGTCCCATCAATCCGCGCAACGAGGCGAACGAGAACCGCTTCGTGCTCGATGCTTTCGATTGCACCTGCCTCATCTTTCACAGCAACTATGCGGCGATGGTTGAGGAGATTCGCGGCGCGTGCCCGAAGCTCACGACGCTGGTTTGCCTTGACGCGCCCCAACCTTGGGCGCCCTCGTGGGCGCAGTGGGTCGAGGGGGTGAGCGACGGTGCTCTGGAAGTGGAGCCGCCGGACGACCTCGCGATGATCGCCGGCACCGGAGGCACGACGGGCCAGCCGAAGGGCGTCATGCTGTCGGGCAGGAACCTCGAGACGATGTCGGCGCTGACCTTGATGGGCTACCCCTTCGACGGCCCGCCGACGTACCTGGCGCTGGCCCCGCTGACGCATGCGGCCGGCGTGCTGTGCCTGCCGGTGATGGCGCTGGGTGGGCGCGTCGTGATCATGCCCCGGCCCGATCTGGGTGAGTTTCTCGCGCTGATCGAGCGGCACCGCGTCACGCACACCTTCCTTCCACCGACCTTGATCTACATGCTGCTGCAGCACGAGCGACTGGCTTCGACCCGGCTCGATTCGCTGCAATGCTTCTGGTATGGCGCGGCGCCCATCTCGGCGTCACGGCTCGAAGAGGCCCTCGAAAAGATCGGTCCCGTCATGGCGCAGCTGTTCGGCCAGACCGAAGCACCCATGATGATCTCGATGATGGCGCCGCGCGACCATTTCAACGCCGACGGATCGGTCGCGCGCGGGCGGCTCGCATCGGCAGGGCGGCCCGGACCCCTCGTGCAGGTGGCGACGATGAACGCCGACGGTGCGTTGCTGCCCATCGGCGAAACCGGCGAGATCGTGATTCGCAGCTCGCTGGTGATGATGGGCTACTACAAGGATCCGGCCGCCACGGAGGCGGTATGGCGCCACGGCTGGCATCACACCGGCGACGTCGGACGGCTCGACGCCGACGGCTTCCTGTACATCGTCGACCGGGCGAAGGACATGATCATCACGGGAGGCTTCAACGTCTACTCGGTCGAGGTCGAGCAGGCGCTGATGCAGCACCCGGACGTGCAGGACAGTGCCGTGGTCGGCCTGCCCGACGACAAGTGGGGGGAGCGCGTCGTCGCGGTCGTGCAGTTGCATGCGGGTCGCAGCAGCGACGTCGACAAGACCGCCGAGGAGATCCAGGCCTTCGTCAAGGCACGCATCGGCAGCGTGAAGACCCCCAAGCAAGTCGAGATCTGGCCGGACCTGCCTCGCTCCAGGGTCGGCAAAGTGCTGAAGAAGGACATACGTTCGACTCTCGTCGAACGGCTGCGCGACGCCGCGGCGAAATCATGAGCGAAGCCTTCTTTGCAGGCTGAAGCATCACGGCGAAGGATCACCATTCTTCGCTGACGAGTTCACGGTGCTGATGTCGACCCGCACGCACGAGCATCGCAGATCGTCGCAAAACGAGTCATCGCAGTTGCAATTTCTTGCGTGCCTGAACGTGCGCCCTGTCATGTCTCGCGTTGTAGGATGGGGCTGAACATGGCGTAAGCGAAGAGAGCGCGGCCATGCTTCTGGCACCGATATTGCACCCTTCGAATCAACAAGAAGCGGAAGGAGACAACAAGCCCGACTACTGTCGGTTACATCGCTGGTCTATCAAGGCCTCCGGAGAACGTCTGATGCTGTCTACGTCTGCAACCGGCTTCCGCGAAACTCCGTTGTCAGCGTTGGGAAAATTCAATCCCTTGCTGGATGCGGTCTTGAGATTGGGGGATGTGACCATTCTCGTGATCAGCGGCATGATTGCCTTCGCACTGCGCTTCGGCTCCCTGGAGTTGGGCACCGACTATGTGCATGCGCTGAGTCGGGGCGTGCTGTTTGCAGTCATCGTCCTGAACGGAAGTTCGCTGTACCCACGCTGGCGTGGCCGCACGATGGGCGCGGAGTTCGCCAAGCTCGTGACGCTATGGCTCCTCATGTTCTGCATCATGGCGGTGTATGCACTGGCCATGAGGGATGGTCATGAGACCTCGCGCTTGTGGTGGGGCGGTTGGCTGGGTCTCAGCATCGGCGGCGCCATGGTTCTGCGAGTGGCTGCGCGTGCCATCGCACGGTGGACCAGCGTGCAAGGGATCGACAAACGCGTCTCGGTCGTGGTCGGCGCGAACCCGGATGCGCAACGCCTGGTCGATGCCATCCGCGGAGACGATGCGTGCGGGATCGAAGTCCACGGCTGGTTTGCCACGCATGCGGACCGGAGCGAGTTGACCGGCGCTCCAATGCTCGGAGGCATCGACAACCTCGGCAGATTTGTCGAGTCCCGAGGTGTCGACCTGGTCTGGCTGGCACTGCCCATGCGCGATCAGCCGAGGATCTCCTACGCCCTCAGTCAACTGAAGCATTCGACTGCGGACATCAAGCTGGTGCCGGACCTGTTTGGCCTGCACTTGCTGAACCATTCGGTGGAAGAAATTGCCGGCTTGCCGGTCATCACACTGCAACAGACCCCTTTGCAGGGCGCGGCGCGCCTGGTGAAGGCCGTGGAAGACGTGGTGTTGTCCGCGCTGATCCTGGTTCTGATCTCGCCATTGATGCTCGCCATCTCCGTTGCGGTCAAGCTCAGTTCGCCGGGCCCGGTGTTCTATCGGCAAGAACGTGTGAGCTGGAACAACAAAACGTTCTGGATGTACAAGTTCAGATCGATGCCAGTGGACGCGGAAAAGACAACCGGCGCCGTCTGGGCCAAGCCCGGGGAGTCGCGATCCACCCGTGTCGGGGCCTTCCTGCGCAAGACGAGCTTCGATGAATTGCCGCAATTCATCAATGTCCTGTTCGGTGACATGTCCATTGTCGGACCGCGGCCCGAGAGGCCGGTCTTCGTGGAGCAGTTCAAGCACCAGATCCCCGATTACATGAAGAAGCACATGGTCAAGGCCGGCATCACCGGATGGGCACAGGTCAACGGCTGGAGAGGGTCCACCGACCTGGCCAAGCGCATCGAGTACGACATCTTCTACATCGAGAACTGGTCCCTGAAATTCGACCTCCAGATCATCGCCTCGACGGTCATCAAGGGCTTCGTCAACAAGAACGCCTATTGACATGGCCGCCATGTCGCAACGAAGGAAGGTTCTCTCGTGAAGGTCGCATTGGTCCACTACTGGCTGGTTGGCATGCGCGGGGGCGAAAAGGTTCTCGAGGCGCTGTGCGACCTGTACCCCGACGCGGACATCTTCACCCTGGTGTGCGATCCCGACGCAATTTCCGAAAAACTTCGGCGTCATCGCATCACGACGTCGTTCCTGCAGAGGATCGGCGGCGTGCGTCACTACAAGAAGATGCTCCCGCTGATGCCCTATGCGCTGGAGTCCTTCGACCTGACCGGCTACGACCTGATCATTTCCGTCGAGTCGGGCCCTGCCAAGGGCATCATCCCGGGTCCCGACGCGACCCACATCTGCTACTGCAATTCGCCGATGCGCTACGTCTGGGATCTGTATCCCCAGTACCGTGCGGCGTCCGGTCCCATTGCGCGCGCCGTGATGTCGCTGACGGCGCCATCCCTGCGCCAATGGGACGTGAGCACTTCGCACCGCGTCGACCATTTCATCGCCAATTCAGCCTATGTGGCCCGGCGAATCGAACGCTACTACCGGCGCACTTCGCACGTCGTGCATCCGCCGGTGAGCTTGCCACGCTTCGCCCCTGCGGCCGAGGCGGGCGACTACTACCTCTGCGCGGGCCAGATCACGCCGTACAAGAAGGTCGAGGTCGCCGTGGAGGCCTGCACCCGGACGGGCAAGCGGCTCGTCGTTATCGGCGCGGGTGCCGACCCCGCGCTACGGCGCCTGGCAGGGCCCAGCGTCGAATTCCTCGGCGCGGTCGACGACGCGACCATGGCGCACCACTTTGCGCATTGCAAGGCCTTGCTGTTCCCGGGCGTGGAGGATTTCGGCATCGTTCCGCTGGAGGTGATGGCGAGCGGGCGGCCGGTCATCGCCTTCGGCAAGGGCGGTGCGCTTGAAACTGTCGTCGATGGAATCACCGGTCTGTTCTTCAACGATCAGTCGGCAGACGCCGTGATCGACGCGATCGAGCGCTTCGAGGCCATGAAGGACACCTTCTGTCCGGACGTGCTGCAGGCGCATGCCCGCACCTTCGATACCGCGATATTCAGGACGCGGATGGCCGAACTCATCGACTCGCTCGTCGCCGGTCACTTGCGCCCTGTGACCTGACCGGGCAAGCACGTGGAAGCCATTCCCATCGCAGTCTTCTGGAGCATCGCCGTCTGGACGTTGTTCCGGAGGAAGCAGGCACTGATGTACCTGTTCTTCGCCGCCATGCCCTTCGGTTCATTCGCAGCAGTTCCGACGGAGTTGACCGGAGGCCTCACCCTCACGCCGACGCCGATCGTCGCGATCCTCTTGATCGCGAGGCAGCTGGGCAGCGTGCGTGGCCTGGCGCAGGCGCTCGACGCCGCGCTGAAGGCATCCGGCCTGCTGCTGCTGTTTCTCTTCTGGCTCGTCGCCGGCATCGTCACCATGTTCATGCCGAGGTTCTTTGCGGGTGCTGTCGAGATCGTGCCGGTGCGCGCCGGCGCCTTGGCGGATACCGCGATGCTGGTGCCCACCACGCAGAACGTTTCCCAGTTCGTCTACATCAGCATTTCGGTGCTCACCGTCTTCAGCTTCGCGCGCTTGTTGCGCGCGCGACCCATGCGGCGGCACGCGCTGGCCGCGCTGTGCCTGGGTGCGGCGATGACGGTCCTCACCGGCGGCCTCGACCTGGCCTCGCAGTACCTGCCGCTCCAGCCGATGCTCGAGCTCTTTCGCACCGCCAGCTACGCCTTGCTTACCGATGTGGAAATCCTGACCAGCAAGCGCGTGGTCGGCCTGATGCCGGAGGCCTCCGCCTTCGGTGGCCTGGCGCTGGCATTCCTGGCGTCGCTGTACTTCTTCCGGCGCGCGATGCCGCCGGGCCGTCTGCGCGATCGCGTGGTTCCGGTCTTGATGGGTTTGTTGCTCCTCCTGATCTGGTTGTCGACCTCGTCCGCGGCTTACCTGGGTCTGGGCCTCTTCGGTGCGGCGGCGGCGGCGGAGTGGTGCTGGCGCGCGGTCGCCGCGGTCCGCAATCCGCTCCTTCAACGCGGCCTCGCAAGCGAGTTCTGGCTAGGCGCCGCGGCGACCTGCGCCTTGGTCCTGATCGTCATCGCGGTTCCCCGGATGCTGGCCCCGATGCGCGAGATGTTCGACGTGATGGTGCTGCAGAAGTCCACTACCAGCTCCTTCGAAGAACGCAGCATGTGGACCCAAGTGTCCTTGCACGCGCTCGTGGCAACCCACGGTCTGGGCGTCGGCCTGGGCGGCACCCGCGCCTCCAACTTTGCCGTTGCACTCACCAGCAATGCCGGGTTGCTTGGCGCGGCGTTCTACTTCCTCGTCGTGCTCCAGACCTTGTTGATGAGACGGGCGCCGCAGGGCGACGCGGAAGGGCAGGCCTTGCTGTCGGCCGTGCGCTGGTCGTACCTGCCTCCGTTCTTCACCAGCCTGATGATCGGCACCACACCGGACTTCGGCTTGTTCAACGCATTCCTCTACGGGATCGCCATGGCGATCGGGCACAAGGGACTGCAGAGCGCGGCGCGGCGCGCGGATGTGCGCCGCATCAACGATGCATCGCGCCACCGGCCATCCCGCCTTGTCACCGAGCGGAGCGCGCATGCCAGCCACTGAACACACGAGCATGGCCAGCCGGGCGATCGGGGCTGGCGCCTGGACGGTGGGCACGCGGCTGGCTGCCAAGCTGATCGACCTCGCCATGTTGCTGTGCCTGGCGCGTCTCCTGGGTCCGGCCGAGTTTGGCCTGGTGGCCATGGCCATGGCGGCCGTGTTCATCGTCGAAGCCCTGTTCGACCTGCCCATGGCTGCGGCACTGATCCGTGAGCCTGCACTGACGCCCGACATGCTCCACACGGCCTTCACGCTCAGCCTGCTGCGTGGACTCATCGTCGGGCTGCTCCTGCTGGCGGTTTCCTGGCCGCTCGCCGCCTTCAACAACGAGCCTCGGCTGACGGCCTTGCTCGCGGTGCTCGCGCTGGCGCCGGCAATGCGTGGCCTCGTCAATCCCCGGATGATCGAGTACGCACGTGCCCTCGACTTCCGTCCAGACGCCGTGCTCGAACTGTCTGGCAAGACCGTTGCGTTCATCGCATCGGTCACCATTGCCGTCACCACGCGCAGCTACTGGGCCATCGCAGCCGCCACCGTGTGTGCGCCGCTGGTGGCCACGCTCCTGTCGTATTGCATCGCGCCGTTGCGACCTCGACTGACCTTCATCCATTGGGAGCATTTCTCGAGCCTGATCGGATGGAACTTCATGTCCCAGTTGGGGATGGCGCTCAACTGGCAGATCGACCGATTGCTCCTTCCGAGACTGACCACCAGCACTGCGTTCGGAGAGTACGCGATGGGCAAGCAATTGGCGGAGATCCCCATGCAGGCGCTGATCCAACCGCTGAGTCGCCCCGTCATGCAGGCGCTGGCATCGGCCGGCCATGCGGGTGGTTCACGCTATCTGCAGTTGTCTCGCGCCATCGCACTGTTGATGGCCCCCGTCATGGGACTGGCTCTCCTGTGGCCTGAAGTGCTGGTCCGCGTGGCGCTGGGGCCGGCCTGGGCTGCGGCGGCGGAATGGCTGCGCTGGATGAGTGCGGCCGCATTGCTTGGGCTTCCAGCCATCCTGATGGGACCCTTGGCCATGACGCTGGATCGCACGCGTTGGGTGGCTGTCCGGACGCTGATCGAATTGCTGGTCCGGTTGCCGCTCGTTTGGCTGGGCGCCGTGCAATTCGGCATTCCGGGCGCCATCGCCGGCAGCGCCATTGCCACCGCATCCGGCACGGTCGCTGCGCTTTTCATCGTGCGCCGCCTGATCGAGACCCGCCTGGCGCCCCAACTCATGACCCTGTGGCGGCCCCTGATGGCGATGCTGCCTGCGGGTGCTCTTCTGTGGCTGGCGAAGCCCATGGTGATGGCCGCCCCCAGTCTGCCTGAACTGTTGGTGCGGGCAGTGCCCCTCGGCCTGCTGTACCTGTTGGTCTATGCACTCCTGGTCTTGCTGGTGTGGCGGCTGGCGGGTCGGCCGGCAGGACTGGAACGGTACTTGCTCGACACCATCCGCGCCCGCTTCGCCAGGGCTCGCGCTCGCCGCTCCCCAACGGCCGCTCGCACGCGAGCGAAGCCGAACGACGCCATGGAGGCCCATGCCAAGCAACCCCATTGACCCGCTGCCGCGCACCCAAGGCACGGCCATGCCCAGCCTGGTCATCAACGGCAAGTTCCTGCAGCGCTCGACCAGCCGATCGGGCGTCTATCGCGTGGCTCGCGAACTGCTGGTGGCCTTGGACACAGTGCTCGTCGACAACCCCGCGCTGGCCGCGGCCATGCCGTGCCGCTTGATCGTGCCGGGCGAGCAGGATGCCAGCCTCCGGCTTTCGCGCATTCGCGTGGAAAGCGACCGTCAAGCGGGCGAAAGGGGCCCCTTCGTGGATCGACTGCACGGCGCCCTGTGGGAACAACTGGTCCTGCCACGGCACGCCCAGGGCGACACGCTGATCAGCCTGTGCAACATCGGGCCGGTCGTGTATCGCAATGCATTCACCATGGTCCACGATGCGCAGGTCTACAGCGCGCCCGCTTCCTATTCCCGTGCCTTTCGGACCTGGTACCGGTTCGTGCTGCCGCGCGTGGGCAAACGCAACAAGGGTTTGCTGACCGTGTCCGAGTATTCGCGCAAGCAACTGGCGCATTTCGGCGTGGCCGATGCGGTGCAGATCCACGTGATCCACAACGGCTGCGACCACGTCCTGCGGCTCGTCCCGGACACTACGAAGATCGAGGCGGCCGGCTTGACAAACAGGCGGTATGTCGTTGCGCTCGCGAACGTCCAGCCCCACAAGAACATTGCGGTGCTCCTGAAGGCTTTCCATTCACCCGCACTGCGCGAAGTGACGCTGGCGCTCTTCGGTCCCGCGACACGCGAGGACTTCGAGAGTCAAGGCCACACGGTTCCACCCAACGTCAAGTTCCTGGGGTTCGTCAGCGATGAGCAATTGGCGGGCCTTCTGCGAGAGGCTGTTGCGCTCGCGTTTCCATCCACGACGGAGGGATTCGGCCTTCCCCCGCTGGAGGCGATGTTGCTCGGGTGTCCGACGATCGCCGCACCGTGTGGCGCGCTGCCGGAAGTCTGTGGCGACGCGGTGCTGTGGGCCGATCCGCACGACCCTGCTCAATGGGCTCGACAGATTGTCCGCATGTGCGATGACGACGACGAGCGCGAAGACATGCGGGACCGCGGACGGGCGCACGCCGCGCAATTCACCTGGGACAGGGCCGCACGTCGCTTGCTCGAAACCGTGCTCGGTCAACCGCTCGCCGACACCGGTCTCATGCAGGCAGCGCCTGCGACGAACACCATCTTCCGTCCATCACCGGTCGGCGAGGAAGCATGCGTCCTGACGCAGGCGGTGCGCCTCAAGATCGCGATTGCCATTGCCACTGCAGGACGAAGGGACGTGGTTGCCGAAGCGATCGGCTTGCTCGCCAACCAGTCCCGCATGGCGGACGAGTTGCTGATCTGTCCGGCCAGGGTCGAGGACTTCGATCCGTTGTGCCTGCGGGCTTATCCGGGCGAGGCTCGCGTTCTCCGCGGTCCGGTCGGTTTGCCGCTCCAACGCAATGTGTTGCTCGACGCCTGCGACGCCGATGTCGTGATCTTCTTCGACGATGACTTCCTGCCGTCGTCCGACTACGTTGCGGAGGTCGAAATGCTGTTCACCACTTGTCCGGGGGTGGTCGTCGCAACGGGCAAGTTGCTCGCCGACGGAATCCTCGGCCCCGGTATTGTTTACGAGGAGGGCCTTCGAATCCTTGATCAAGCCGGGCCGAATGTCGAACTGCGATCGTTGACGTCGACCTACAACGGCTACGGATGCAACATGGCGATTCGAATGCAGGCCGTGCGCAGCGATGGCATCCGCTTCGATGAACGATTGCCACTTTACGCATGGCTGGAAGACGTGGATTTTTCGCGGCAGCTGGCGTCGCATGGCAGCGTGGTCCAGGCGGCGCGCCTGCGCGGTGTTCACCTTGGTACCAAGGGCGCGGGTCGCAGCCCGGGCCGACGCCTCGGCTACTCGCAGGTGGCCAATCCCCTTTACCTCGCGCGCAAGGGGACGATGCGCTGGTCCCTGGCGCTCAAGCACATGGCGAAAAACCTGTTGGCCAATTCGATGCGCAGCCTGTCACCAGAGCCCTGGGTCGACCGGCGCGGTCGGCTGGCAGGAAATTGTCTGGCCATGTGGGACTGTGTGCGTGGCCAGGTCGATCCCCAGCGGATTCTTCGCTTCTGAGCGCAGGCATAGGAATCAGATGAAGATTGTTTTCGTTTCACCATTCCCGCTCTACCCCGCAACCGGCGGCAACAGGGTCAGGACCTTGCACATGGTCAAGACGTGCAAGGAGCGCGGCCATGAGGTGCACTTCGTCTTCTTGCCATCGCGGCAAATGGGAGATTTCGATCCGCAAGCGCATGTCGCGCTTCTCGGCCCCGGGAACTTCCATTGTCTCGAACGCGGACAGGTTGCGGACGCGGCCTACTACGTCGGCCGGGCCATGTGGAAGGTCCGGCGAAAACTGACCCGAAGTCGATTCCTGCAGAGCGATATCGACGAGACCTATTTTTCCGGATTCACGTCGCAGCTCAGGAAACTGGAGCGCCAGCACGGCTTCGATGTCGTCATTGCGCAGTACGTGACGTTCACCCGTGCTTTCGATGCATTCGGGCCGCACTCGTTCCGAATCGTCGACACCCAGGACAGCTTTGCCGGTGGCATACCGATCGCACAGGAGCGGCGAGGGCTCCTGCGGGCGCACAGGGTGCTGGCCATCCAGGATCAGGAAGCCGAGTATTTCCGGCGCGTGCTGCCGCCCTCGACGAACACGGTCTCGGTGGTCAGCCACATCATCGACATCGATGAGCCTTTCGACCTGTCGCGATGCGCGGGAGCGGCCTTCATCGGGTCGGACTTCTTGCAGAACAACCAGTCGCTGGCATGGTTCGTCGACAACGTCCTGCCCCTTGTGCAGCAGCATGAACCGAACTTCAGGCTGTTCGTCTCGGGCACCATCTGCCGCAAGCTCGCAGACGCGCCTGGCGTCGTCAAGTACGGTGTCGTGCCTCGCTTTCGCGATGCATTCCGCGAGGGTCCGATCCTCGTGAACAGCATCACGCAGGGCACGGGCGTCAAGATCAAGCTGCTCGAGGCTTTCGGACACGGCATTCCGGCGGTCAGCACGGAATTCGGTGTCGATGGAATCAGGCCTTCGGACCTTCATGGCGTGCTGGTGACCCCGGACGGTGACGCATCGGCTTTTGCCGATGCCGTGCTGCGCCTTTACAGGGGCAAGCAGGAGCGCATCGAGCGAGGGCGAGCCGCTTTCCAGACGGCGGCGTCATGGAACGCCCGCGAGTTGGCTGCATTGACGGACAGCCTGATGCCGCCAGCACGCGAACCCGCCCCGCGCGTCGTGAGCACCGACAACCTCCCGGCGTACTGATCCATGAGCCTGAAGATCGTCGTCGCCATCGCCACTGCCGGCCGGCGCGAAGTGCTGGCCGACGCCATTCGTTTCCTTGCGCGGCAGTCGCGCCAGCCAGACGAATTGCTCATCTGCCCGGCCCGGCCGGAGGACGTGGAACCCACGTGCCTGGACGGCTTTCCTTGCCCCGCTCGGCTCGTCTCAGGCCCCATCGGAAGCTCGGCACAGCGCAACGCGCTCATCGATGCGTCCGATGCGGATGTGATGATCTTCTTCGACGACGACTACCTGCCTGCCGAAGACTTCGTGCAAGAAACCGAGCGCCTGTTTGCCGTGCACCCCGGGGTCGTCGTGGCCACGGGCAGGGTGCTTGCAGACGGCATCCTCGGGCCCGGGTTCACCCACGAAGAAGGGGTGCACTTCCTGACGAATACAGGACTCGATGCGAACCCGCCGTCGCTCTCGCCCATCTTCAACGCCTATGGCTGCAACATGGCGATCCGGCTTGCGCCGGTGCGGCTGCACGGCATCCGCTTCGACGAGCGACTGCCCTTGTACGGCTGGCTGGAGGACGTGGATTTTTCAAGGCAGCTGGCCCCCCATGGCGACATCGTGCAGGCGACAGGGCTGAGAGGGGTGCACCTGGGAACGAAGAGGTCGGGGCGCAGCCCGGGCAAGCGCCTCGGCTATTCGCAGGTGGCCAATCGCATCTACATCATGCGCAAAGGCCATATGACGCCCCTTCAGGCTCTCATCGGCAACCTGAAAAACATCGGCGCCAATCTCGTGCGCAGCTTGAGTCCGGAGCCCTGGGTCGACAGGCGCGGTCGATTGGCAGGCAACGCCCTGGCCGTGTGGGACTGGGTTCGGGGACGTGTCGACCCCGAGCGCATTCTTCGTTTCTGAGAGATGCGCCCCATGAAAGTGTCACTGGTCATGTCAACGCTCGGCAGGATTGACGAAGTTCTTCAGTTCATTCATGCGTTGCAGCAGCTTGATCACAACGACTTCGAGTTGATCATCGTCGATCAAAACGCCGATGAGCGCCTGCAAATGGCGTGCAGTGCGGTCAGCGTCGATTTCCCGATTCACTACCTTCGAAGCCCTCATGCCAAGGGATGCAGCCGTGGCCGGAACATGGGCGTCGCGAAAGCAAGCGGAGAGATTCTTTGTTTTCCGGACGACGACTGCTTGTATCCGCCCTCATTGATCAGGAAAGTCCTGGGACGATTCGATGAAACGGGTTCAGACATTGTCTGCGGGCGAGCCGCAGCCCCCGATGGCCGCTCGATCAACGGCCGGTTCGAGACGAGTGCGCAGCCGGTCGATCTCCGGAACGTGTTCACCACCCAGATCGAATGGGTTGTCTTCTTCAGGCGCGAGGTGTTCGAGAAACTCGAAGGCTTCGACGAAGACATCGGCGTGGGTGCGTCGACACCGTGGCAATCGTGCGAAGGCCCGGACATCACCATTCGAGCCATTCATGCCGGCTTCAAGGTCTATTACGACCCGGAGCTGTATGCCCATCACCCGGAACTCAATACCCGCGATCCGGACGACGCCATGCGGGCAAAGGGGCGTCGCTACGCCAGAGGAATGGGGCATGTCATCAGAAAGCACAGCTACGGAATCCTGTATCTGACGAACTACCTCGTTCGCCCCATCGGGGGTGCTTGCCTGTCCCTCCTGAAGGGCAACCTCAAACGGGGTTTTTATTACTTGAATGTGGCCATGGGCCGCGCCGAAGGGTATGCGGGCGTCTGCCTCGACGGTGGGAGGTTCAAGAAGGCATTCAACCTTGGATCTCAGAAGTGATGACTCATGACGAGGAGCTGCAAGGATGTTGATACCCATGTCGAATTCGAAGCGCGTCAAGGAGCTGGCGCGATGGGCCTACGGCTTGTCCAACTTCTGCGCAAGCCCGCTATTGAAGAAGAAGTCGAGGTTCGTGAAATTGACGCCGGGCGTCTTTTCGGATCAGCTGATCTACGACCGATCCTGCAAATCATTCTTCACCGTCAAGTCGAGGGATGACATCGATGTGGCCGTGGTGCGCCAGATATTCATCAATGAAGACTACGCCCTCGAAAGCCCCGATCACGCGGAAACACTCTGGCAGTACCACGCCAAGATCATCGATTCTGGAAAGAAGCCGCTGATCATCGATTGCGGGGGCAACAGCGGCCTGGCCACCAAATATTTTTCAGAGACCTACAAGGGTTCGGTGGTCGTTTGCATCGAGCCGGAAGAGCAGAACATGGCACTGGCGAGAATGAACAACCACGACCCCAATATCCAGTTCCTTCTGGCCGGCATTGGCAACTCGGACGCAAGAGCGGACATCGTGGACCCCGGCGCGGGAAACTGGGGCTACCGGACCGAAACCAGCGCCGAAGGAAGAACGAAAATCATCAGCGTCAACTCGATCGTGAGCGACCCTGAATACAAGGACTGCACCCCCTTCATCATCAAGATCGACATCGAGGGCTTCGAGCAGAACCTGTTCGAGAAGAACGTCGAATGGCTGGATGCCTTCCCGTTGCTGATCATCGAACTGCACGACTGGATGCTTCCGAAGCGAGCCACGTCGAACAACTTCCTTCGCGCCATCGCGGAAAGAAACAGGGACTTCATCTACCGCAACGAGAACGTGTTCAGCATTTCGAACACCCTCTCGTAGCTACGCCTTCTTGTAGTCCTCGTGCCTGTAGCCGCCATGGCGGTAGCCGTGGCTGCCGTTGTATCGCCGGCTGAAGTCCATCCCGTTGAACAGCGCGCCACTGACCGACGCACCGGCCTGGACCAGCCGTCGAATGCTCTCGTTCAACTCTCCCAGCTGAGTCTTTCCGGACCGCGCCACGAGCAGCACGACGCCGCACGCCGATGCCACTGCCGCCGCATCGGCCGCCACCAGCACCGGCGTGGCATCGATGACCACCAGGTCGTAGGTCGACGAGAGCGAGTCGAGCGCCTCGGTGAATGCCTCCGACTCCAGCAGGTCGGAGGGCATGTCCGGCAGCTTGCCGGTGGTCAACACGTCCAGGTTGGGACGCACCTGGCCATGGATGGCCTGTTGCGCGCCGAGCCCGCCGGCGACCAGCTCGGACAACCCTCCTTCGCGCGGGAGGCCGAATGCCCCGCTGAGATCGCCTTGGCGAAGGTCGGCATCGACCAGGAGCACCCGTTTGCCGGACTGCGCCAGCAGCGTCGCGAAGTTGCTGGCGATGAAGCTCTTGCCGACGCCGGGCGTGGCACCCGTGATGAGAATGCGATTGTTGGAAGCTTCCGCCATGGTGGGCTTGAGCCCGACGCGCAGGGCGCGCAACGCTTCGATGGAAGGGCTGTGGGGATTGACATCGGCCAGCACGGTGCCGGACGCGCGCCTGTCGACTCGCCGATCGAGAAGGGTTTGCTCGGGACTGAGAGGCACGACAGCATGGACCTCCAGATCCGTGTGAGCCGCAATCTCGTCCGGATTGTGGATGCCGGGTCTCATACGCGTGCGCAGTATCGCCAGCGCCGGCCCTACCAGGGCCCCCAGCAGCAGCGCGAAGGCGAGCACGAGCGTCTTCTGCGGCTTGACCGGGAACTTGGACACCACGGCCTTGTCCAGCAATCGCACGTTGCCGATCTTTCCTTCCTTGACCAGTTGCATCTGCAGGATGTTGTTCTGCAGGGACTGGTACAGCGTGCTGTTGACGCGCACATCGCGTTCGAGCCTCAATGCATCGCGCTGCGCATTGGGCATGCTGGCGATACGTGTATTGAGCCCGTTGAGCTCGCTTTGCACGGCCCCGATCTGCTTGTCCAACAGCTGAATGCGCGGGGCCTGGTCAGTGAAGGCCACTTCTGCGTCCCGACGGCGTTGTTGCAGATCCAGCAGATTGCTCTGAAGGTCCGAAGTCCTCTTCAGCCAGACCTTGGCTTCCTCGTCGAAGTCCACGGTGCCGTTCTTGTTGCGAAAGCGCGCAAAGGCATCCTCCGCGCCCTGAAGCTGGCGCTGGAAGACCGGCAACTGCGTGTTGAGAAATGCGAGCGTTCTCTCGGCTTCTGCCGACTTGCGCTCCATGTTCTGTCGTACGTACTGCTCGCCAATGGCATTGAGGACGCGACCCAGGCGCATGCGATCGCTGTCTTCGAGGGTGGCGCCGATGACGTTCGACTGTCGGCCCTGTTCGCTCAGTTGCAGACGCTCCTGCAAGCGCTCGATGGCGCGAAGCCGGGAGGCCACCGAGACACTGAATTCGGCCCCGGGCTTGCCGGCCAACTCGCTCAACTGGATCTGCAGGACACCGTCGGGCAGCGCCTTGCGCAGCGGCTGCCCGACCACGCCGTCGAGCGGTGCATCGAGCAACTCGTGGCGCACGGTGAAGCGTCCGTTACCCTGGGCGATGATGGTGAAGGGCTCGGTGTCCTCGAGCGAAGGGGGCACGTCGAAGCGGGCCACCTCGATGCGCTCGGTCCCCGTCACGAAGCCGCCAATGCCCAGGAAGCCGGGTTCGGAAAGCCCGGTGGCGCGGCGGGCGAGCCACCGTCCGACCCACGGCAGGTAGCGCGGCTCGGCGCTGATCTGCAATTCAGTCTGATCTGCCGCCGCGTTCAAGACCATGCGGGATGCAAGAACCTGGATCTCGCCGGTGGCCGGCGTCTTGAGCTCGAACAGGCCGGAAGTTTCGGTTACAAAACTCTTGCTCTCAGGCACGGAATCTTCGATCTGCAACAGGAGGTTGGCGCGATAGACCGGTGTGGCCAACGTCACGTAAGTCAGACCGGCAAGCAGAGCAAACGCCATGGTGCCAACGATCAGCCACTTGTGGTCGATCATGATGTCCCTGTACTCGGACAGGCGCGGCTCGTCTTCTGTATCGATCATCACGGTGTCTTGACCGGAAGCCGCGAGTGCACGCTGGGGAGCACCGGGCGTCGAGGTAATGGGGTATCGGTACATGCTAGGTGAGTGTCAGCAGAATTCGTGCCGATTGTCTGGAAAGAGCGTCATGCGGGGCGTGCTTTACTTCTTCTCACGTGTAGCGTGAGCCATGCTCTTCACTTCCCGCTAGCATCGTCGGGTTCAACTTGCGGCCGCCGTCGCAGCAGGAGTCTCCACCGATGGACCTCGACCTCCTGGCGCCGCGCCGCCATCTCGCCGCTGTGGCGCTTCTGCTCGCGTGGGTGCTGTCGTCGCCAGGCTGTGGCGGCGGAGGCGATGCACCATCATCGAGCCCGCTGGACACCTCATCGGCCGCCTCAGCCGACGCTGCTGCCAAGGCGGATGCGTTGGACAAGCCGCAGCCTGGCGTACTGGTCAACGCGCGCAACGCTGCGTTGATGGCGCTGGCGTCGCGCATGGGCCCGCCTGCTGCTTGGGCCGCCGACAGCGTGGCAGCCGCCGCAAGCCGTGACGACCCCTGGGGTGTGGCGCCGTCGGCAGCGTTGTCATACAACCCTGAGGCCTGGCTGCCTGCGATGGCCGATGCCGGCGTCACGAGCGTGCGCGGCTTCCATGCTGCGCCCCACGTGGATGGATTGACGCCAATCACCGCTGCAGGCATGTCGGCGGTCGGCTTCCTGCAGTGGAGTTCCGGCCCCGTCTTCGCGCTGCCGGCGAATGATCTTCAGGGCTGGCACCGGTACGTCACAGCGCAGGTCAGACGCTACAAGGGCCGGGTCAAGTACTGGGAAGTCTGGAACGAGCCGCCCAACTTCACGGCCGACCAATCGCCCGCGTCCTACGCCAAGGTGGTGGCCGTCGCCTTCCATGCGGCGAAGGCAGTCGACCCGACCGTGCAAATCGGCCTGGCCGCCAAGAGCAACCACGTCAACTGGCTAGCCGAAAGCATCGCGGCCGGTGCCGCGGGCAAGTTCGACTTCGTGACGCTTCATCCTTACGAAGTGGCTTCCTTGCTTCCTCAGGGCTGGGAAGGGCAGTTCATGGCCATCGTGCCGCGAGTGCGCAAGATGCTGCAGGACAAGGATCCCGAAAAGGCCGCCGTGCCGTTGTGGTTCACCGAGATCGGGTTTTCCGCCGCGCCGCCCGCCGCGGGCGGCAACGGCCCGCAACGGCAGAGCGACTCGCTGATCAAGATCTACACCATGGCCTTCGCGCAGGGCGTGGCGCGCACCTACTGGTTCGACCCGAGCGACAGCGAAGGCCTGACGATGGGATTGACGACCACCGACGGCACGAAGCGGCCCGCCTGGCATGCGCTGCGCAGCCTGACCACCTACCTGGGCGCGCGGCCCCGCTACGCGGGTTGGACCCAACCCGGCAATGCCTACTACGGCTTTGTGTTCACGGGCCCGCAAGGCGTGGTGCTGTCGGCTTGGTCGCGGCCCGGTCAATCGGCGGTGCTGGCGCTGGCATCCGACATCACGGTGGTCGACCCGCGCACCGGTGCAACCACCACGACCCGCGATCACACGCTCACCGAGGCCCCCGCGATCCTCGTCGCGCCGGCCGGCTCGGCACAAGCACAGCAATGGCTGAGCGAAGCTGCCGCCAGCAGCGGCAAGCCGTTTCCCTGGAATGGTGACCACAGCGCTGCTGCATCCGTGCAGTTGACGGCCGGCGCCATGCCTGAGGGCGTCTTCATGAAAGACGCGCCCGCCGCCGCCGTGGTGAACAACATCGCCGAGTTCAACCTCGAAGGCACTCCCGGCGCCTGCTTTGCAGTGGACCCCGCGTTCCTGCCGTTGTATGGCACCACGCCGATCCGCATCACCGTCGTGCTGCGCGGCCACGGCCGCGGCGACCCTGGCTTCAATCTCCGATACGAATCCGACGCATTGATCGCCTCGGCCGACGTCAACGGCCTCGTGTCATCCAGCGAGGGGTGGTTCCGTGTCGAGGGAACCACCTTCCATGAGAAGACATGGACCGTGCCCAACGCCCGTTTCGTCGGCCTGTATGGCTACAACTTCTGTCTTGATTCCGACGGGCCCGCGCATTCGCAGTTCAGCATTCGGCGAGTGACGGTGAGCCGGTGAGCCGGTCGAGCGGACCCAAAGCGTCAGGCCCGGCGAACGCCTTTGGGCAGCAGGGCCGCCACCAGGCCCAGCAACGGCAGATAGGCGATGGTCTGGTAGACGAAGGCGATGCTGGTCCAGTCTGCGAAGAGTCCCAGCACCGCAGCGCCCAGCCCGCCCATGCCAAAGGCAAAGCCGAAGAACAGGCCCGACACCATGCCCACCTTGCCTGGCATCAGTTCCTGGGCATAGACCAGGATCGCCGAGAAGGCTGAAGACAGCACCAGGCCGATCACGATGGTCAGCGCCGTCGTCCAGAACAGATTGGCATGCGGCAGCAGGAGCGCGAACGGGGCCACGCCCAGGATCGACACCCAGATCACGGGCTTGCGTCCGATACGGTCGCCAATGGGGCCACCGAGCACCGTGCCCACGGCCGAAGCGAACAAGAAGAAGAACAGGTGCAACTGCGCGCTCTGCACGGTCAGGCCGAAGCGCTCCATCAGGTAGAACGTGTAGAAACTGCTGAGGCCCGCCACATAGAAATACTTGGAGAAGATCAGCACCAGGAGCACGGCGATGGCGCCAATCACCACCTTGCGCGGATACGGCGACCCGACAGCGGCCTTCTTGCTACCACCGACGGCGATGTGGTGGGCGGCATACCAACGGCTCACCTGCAGCAGCAAGCCGATGCCGAGCAGGACGGCCAGGCCGAACCAGGCCACGCTGCCTTGACCGAAAGGCACGATCACTGCGGCTGCGAGCAACGGCCCGATGGCCGTTCCCATGTTGCCGCCCACCTGAAACACCGATTGCGCGAAGCCATGCTGCCCGCCCGAGGCCAGACGCGCGATGCGCGACGATTCCGGGTGGAAGATCGACGACCCGATGCCGATGAAAGCAGCCGCCAGCAACAACACGCTGAAGTTGGGCGCGACGGCCAGCAGCATCAGCCCGACCAGGGTGGACAACATGCCAAGGGGCAGCGAGTACGGCTGCGGCCGGCGGTCCGTGACGAGGCCCACCAGCGGCTGCAGCAGCGAGGCGGTCAGCTGGTAGGTCAGCGTGATCAGCCCGATCTGGGCGAAGCTCAACGAGAACTCGCCCTTCAGAATGGGATACATCGCCAGGATCAGCGACTGCATCATGTCGTTGACCATGTGCGCGCTGCTGATGGCGCCCAGGATGCCGAAGGCTGGTTTGGGCTTTGCGGGGCTGGCGGCGGGGCTCGGGACGGCATCGATGGGTGTGCCGTTGCTGCCGAGGGTGGCTGTCGCGGAAGTCGTCATCAAGGGGGCTTTCAGTCAGAAATCTGAGCTGGATTATGGGAAGATGCGCAATGCCTGTCTTGCGCCAATTGGCCATCAACCATTGCAAAAAGGACATGGACCCGTCCCGTCGACCCAAAGCCCTTCCCGAGGTGCTCAAAGAGATCGAGGGGGAGTCCTCGCCCATCACCGGTCGCGCAACCGACTACCCGGGCGGCTGGTACATCGAGCCCCATGCCCACACCAAGCATCAGCTGATCTATGCCGTGCGCGGCGTCATGGTGGTTCAAGCCGACGCCGGCCGGTGGGTGGTGCCGCCCACGCGCGCCATCTGGATGGTGGCTGGCATGACCCATGAGATTCGCTGCGTGGGCGAAGTGCACATGCGCAGTCTGCTCGTCGCGGCCGAGGCCGCGCCGAAGCTGCTGGACGGGACGCAAGCAGTGGGCATATCGCCTCTGCTGCGTGAACTCATCCGTGCGGCCATGGAGGTGCGACAACCCTATGTGCCGGGTACCCGCGACGGTCGCCTCATGCGCCTCATCCTCGACGAGTTGCGCGCACTGCCGGTACTTCCGCTGCACCTGCAGATGCCGTCCGACCCGCGGCTGCTTCGGATTTGCGAACTGCTGCAACAGCGCCTGGACGACCCCTCCACGATGGCCGATTGGGCGCGGCGCCTGATGCTGGACGTGAAGACCATCCAACGCCTCTTCGTGAAGGAGACCGGCATGACCTTCGGCCAGTGGCGGCAGCAGGCACGCCTGTTGCGCGCGCTGGAACTCCTGGCGGTCGGCGAGAAGGTCATCGACGTCGCCCTGGCACTGGGTTACGAAAGTCCCAGCGCCTTCGCCACCATGTTCCGCAAGCAGTTCGATCAGACGCCCAGTCAGTTCTTTGCTGCTGAAGGGTGGTCGTGAACGCTTGAATTGGCCTGCCCGGAGGGGATCGAACCCCCGACAACCTGCTTAGAAGGCAGGTGCTCTATCCAACTGAGCTACGGGCAGAGTTGGGAGCGCGATTTTACGGTGCTCCTGAAACCGTCAGCGCCGGCCGACAGTCGGTGGCGAGTTTGCCCGGTTGCCGGGATGGTCTGAGGTGCAAATCTCGGGTTTTCCATGGAGCCCAGCATGACCAACGACACCACGCGTGCGGATTCACCGAACAGACAGGCCGCAGTCAACGAAGAACCCGAGATTGCCTTCGAGGAATCGATTCCTTCCGATGGCAAGGACGAGGTTGGCGAAAAAATGATGGAGGACCTCGGACGCGACAAGGCGAAGAATGAGGATCCGCCGTCGGCGCCCGTCGAGCCGATGCCGGAGCAGTTCCCGGCCAGTTGACCTGGCCCGGTTCAGGCTCAGACCACTATTGGCACGGCCGCGCCGTCCATCGAGATGACGGCGCCCGAGATGTAGCCGGCGCTCGGCGAGGCGAGGAACACGACCGCATTGGCGATGTCCTCCGGCTTGGCCAGGCGTCCCAGCGGCATGCGTGCTTCGGCGTCGCGCAGCACTTCTTCCTCGGTCACCTTTCGCAGACGCGCGTCGGCCGCGATGCCTTCGGCCATACGGTCGGTCAGCGTCATCGCGGGATTGACCGCGTTGACCCGCACGCCGCGGGGGCCGTACGCGGCCGCCAGGCCTGCGGTGGCGAGCATCAGCGCCGCATTGGCGGCACCGCCTGCTAGATGCGTCGGCGAAGCGACCTTGCCCCCCATGCCGATGACGTTCACGATGGCGCCTGAACCGCGCTCGCCCATGCGTTTGATGAGCGGGTCCATCACATGGATGTAGCTGAAGAACTTGGCCTGCATGGCGTCGTGCCAGTTTTGCGGCTGCAGTTCGTCGAAAGGCGTGCGGCGCGCCGCCCCGGCGGAGTTGACGAGGATGTCGATCGGGCCCGACTCGGCCTGTATGGCGTCCAGCATGTGCAGGGCAGCGCGCGCGTCGCTCAGGTCGGCGCTGTAGCCGCCGACCGAGTGTCCTTCGGCAAGCAGTTGCGCGGCGGCGGTGTCGAGGTGGGCGGGCGTTCGCCCGGCGATGCTGACTCGCGCACCTTCGCGAAGGAAAGCGCGAGCGCAGGCGAGGCCGATGCCTCGGCTGCCGCCCGTCACCAGCACATGCTTTCCGGTCAGTTGAAGATCCATACAGGCTCCGTGGATTGATGGTCGGGCTTCGATTGTGGATGCAAGCCACGGGGACTCATCCTGAGCGCTCAACGAATGATCTTGTCGAGGTTCGTGGCGCGGTCCATGCCCTTGGCCTCGGCGAAGCCCTTCACATCGCGAAAGACCGTCCCGTCCAGATCAGCCTCGGTGAAGTCGGCACCGGTTACGTCGGCGCCTGTGAGGTCGGCGCCTGCCAGTTTGACTCGAAAGAAGTTGGCGCCGCGGAGATTGCCGCCCTTGAGGTTGCAAAAAGCCATCAGGGATCGATTGAAGTCGGCGCCCGCCAGTGTCGCGCCCGCCAGGTTGGCCCCGGCAAGATCGGTCCGCATCTGCCCCATCCCCTGGTTCTTGATGTTGACGCCGACGACGGCATTGCTGAAGTTGGCCCCGGAGAGGTCGGCCCCCGGCAGATCCGCGATCATCCGGATACCGGTCATGGTGGCGCCCTTGAAGATCGGCATCTTCTTGACCTCGCCACCGAGAACGACGACCGAAAGCAGGCTCGCGCGGTTCAGGTTGGCGCCCGTGAAGTCCGTGCCCATCAGCCAGGCACCGTTCAGGTTCGCCCCTTCCAGCGTCGCGCCGCGGAAGTCGGACAGCACGAGCTTGCTGCCGAAGAAGCTGACGCCCCGCAAGTTGGCGTTGCGAAAGTCGAGCTTGCTCAGGTCGAGGTCCGAGAGGTCCTTGCCGGACAGATCGACCGGCTTGGCTGGCGATGCGTTCTTGAGCGCGTCCCTGACCTGGTCCACCGATAGATCCGCCGCCGCGGCATTCATGGTGCCGACCACGGCCAGTAGCGCGGTCGCGGTGGACAGAGCCGAGATCGCAAGGTGTTGGATGCGGTTCATGGGGGACTCCTCTCTTGGCGTCGCGGCTATCCGCAGGGTCGACGAGCGCCGCGGCCGGCGGCGCCATAGCATTCGATGATCGCCACTTTGCAAGGGGCCGTCATGACCAAATGGCGCAAGCAGTCCGCATCCGAGGTATTCACGCCCGAGGAGACCACCGCAAGACTCGCCGAAGAGCTGCCGAAATGGTATTTCGAGGACGGTTGGATTCGACGCAAGTTCAAGACCAGCGGCTGGAAGGGGACGCTGATGGTGGTCAATACCGTGGGTCATCTCGCGGAGGCGGCCTGGCACCATCCGGACCTCACCGTGTCATATGCCTTCGTCACGGTGAAACTCATGAACCACGCCGCCAAGGGCATCACCGAGAAAGACTTCGAACTCGCCAGAAAGATCGAAGAAGTCGTGATGTGGCAGCCCGGTGCCGTGGAAGGATCGTCGCTCGAAGGCACCCCGGACGATCCGCGTTTCAAGTACCTGAAGTACGACTGACCTCGGCTGAGGAGGCCGCGTGGTGACACAGTGTCCTCAAGTCGATACAGCGGCGGACCGCATCGCGAAGGCCGGGCGCGAGGTCTCCGGAGGTCGCTGGAGAGATATCAGCGGAACAGACCTTGCTTTGCAAGCCCTGCACGACCACTGAATTTCAACCCGCCTCCAACACGATGGATCGCCCTCGAAATTTTCCCGAAGCGAGTTTCGTCGATCGCGCAGCGACCGTTGCGCTGCGTGCTCCTGCGCGTCTGCACCTGGGTTTTCTCGACCCTGCCGGTTCGCTGGGACGTAGTTTTGGCAGCGTGGGGCTCGTGATTGGCGGTTTCGAAACGGAAGTCGAGATCAGCGCCTCGCCCTTCGACCGGATCACAGCGAGTGGACCTGCAGCGCATGCTGAAATCGAGCGCGCGGCCACCTGTGTAAGCCTGCTGCAAGCCCATACGGGCCGCCGCGACCCGCTGCATCTCCGGCTGCTTCAGGTATTGCCCGCGCATGCCGGATTCGGCTCGGGCACGCAATTGGCGCTGGCGATCGGGCGGGCGTTCGCGCTGTGGCACGGCGTGGGTGTGCCCACGGCCACGCTGGCGCAATGGCTGGGTCGTGGACTGCGGTCTGGCATCGGCATAGCGGGGTTCGACCACGGGGGGCTGATCGTCGATGGCGGCCCGGGCGAGAACGGCGCACCTGCGGTCGTGTTGTCGCGCATCCCGCTGCCCGAAGACTGGCGCGTTCTGATCGTTCAGGACTGTGCACAGAAGGGCTTGGCTGGAGAGGACGAAAAACGGCGCATTGCCGGCTTGCCGCCCATGTCCCAGGCACTTGCCGCGGACATCTGCCACCAGGTGCTGATGCGCGTGCTGCCAGGCGCCGCCACCGCCGACTTCGCGCCCTTTGCTTGCGGCGTCACGCGAATCCAGCAGGTTCTGGGCGAGCACTTCGCGTCCGCACAAGGGGGGCGTGCCTTCGCCAGCGAATCCGTGGGCTGCCTGCTCGGATGGGTCTTGCAGCACCGTGCCGAGCACCTCGCGGGCATCGGCCAGAGTTCCTGGGGCCCGACCGGCTTCGCGATCTTTCCATCGCAGGCGCGGGCGGAAGCCGCAATCGACGCCATGCTGGCCGCCGGCATCGTCGCCCCGTCGCTGACCCTGCGCGTCGTGTCCGGCCGCAACACCGGCGCCACGCTGCTGGATCGGCGCCTCTCGTCGCCGCTGGCGTCGACCCCTTGATCAACGCAGGGTTCTCATGGAACGCTCCTACATCCTCCACATGTTCACACCGGGCCGGCAGATGAGCCCGTTCGACATCAACATGGCGGCCGACGCCGGCTACCAGGTCATCGTGCCGTACTGCGAGGTCGACGCGGACGGCGTTGCCGGCCTCACGCAGGACACGATCTTCTCGCGCAGTCCGAAGGGCCTGCTGCGCACGGGCATCTTCATCGGCGGACGCGATGCGCTGGAGGCCGCCGACATGCTCGACCGGGCGAAGGCGGCCATGTTCAAGCCCTTCGTCGTGTCGCTGATGGCCGACCCCAGCGGCGCCTACACGACCGCAGCCGCGATGGTGGCGTGCGTCGAGGCCGCATTGGCAAGCCACCACGCAAAAGGCCTGGACGGCCAGCGCGTCGTCGTCATCGGCGGCACGGGACCGGTGGGCCGTATCGCAGGGGTGATCGCGGCACAGGCGGGCGCCCAGGTCTTTCTCTCGAGCCGCGGCGGCGCCGACGCGGCCGAAACGGTCGCGCGCGAGAGCGGCAAGCGCTTCGGTGTCAGCCTGGGCGGCGTATCCAGTGGCGATACGGCAGCGGTGCGCGCGTCGATCGCCGATGCCGATGTGGTGCTTGCCTGCGCGCCGGCAGGGGTCCAGGCTGTCTCCGCCGAGACGCTGACTTTCGCCAAGCGGCTCAAGGTCGCGGCCGACGTCAACGCGGTGCCGCCCGAGGGCATCGCCGGCGTCGGCGCGACGGACAACGCCAAGCCGCTGAGCGGCACCACGGCGGTGGGCATCGGCGCCTTGGCGATCGGAAACGTCAAGTACCAAACCCAGCAACGGCTCTTGGTGCAGATGCATCAGGCGGAAGCGCCGGTGGTGTTGAGTTTCACCGAGGCCTTTGCCACTGCGCGTGCCTTCATTGCCGAAAAGGCGGCTTGAGCCGCCCACCGTGATGACAGCGATTGCCGTGGTTTCCATCTCCGCGCGAATGCTGGCGGAGTCGGCCGTCGCTGACGGCTTCGAAGTGGTGGCGCTCGATCTGTTCGGCGACACGGACACCCGACGTGCCTGCGCCGAGTGGCATTCGCTCGGCGATCCGGCAAGCTTGAGCGTCGACGGCGCGCGGTTGCTGTCGGCGCTGCAAGCGCTCGCGCAGCGGGGCCGTGTGGCCGGGTGGATCGCCGGCTCGGGGTTCGAGGGCCGGCCCGATCTGCTGGAGAGCGGTGCGGCGCTGCTGCCGCTGATCGGCACGCAGGGCGACGCGATGCGGCGCGTGCGGGAGCCGAAGACCTTTTTCAGTTTCCTCGACTCACGAGGGATCGTCCATCCGGAAGTGCGAATGACTGCTCCCGAGGATGCGGCCGGCTGGCTCGTCAAGGATGCGCATGGCTGCGGCGGCTGGCACATCAGCCGGGCGGCATCGCAGCGGGGCAGGGCGCCGCCTGACGATGCTTTGAGTGCCCATCACTACTTCCAGCGCGAGACCTCGGGCACGCCGATGTCGGCGACGTTCATCGCGAATGGGGGCGATGCCTCGCTGCTCGGATTCAACGAACTGATCGTGCGGCCCCTGGCGGGGCGGCCCTTCGTGTTTTGCGGTTCCGTGGGGCCGGTGCAACTGCCCGACATCGTGGGCGCCCAAGTGACGGAAGCGTTGCGCGCGCTGGTGGCGGCCTTTTCCCTGCGCGGCCTCGGCAGCCTGGACTTCATGCTTGACGTCGATACCGTCAATGTGCTCGAGGTCAACCCGCGGCCGCCGGCCAGCATGGCGCTTTACGGTCGTGGCATCGTGGCAGCGCATGTGCGTGCCTGTGTTCAGGGCGACCTTCCGTCGAGGCCCGCGCAGGCGGCGAGCGACCTCGTTCGTGGCAACGAAGTCGTCTTCGCGCCGCGCCGGCTCTGGCTCGATGAGCCCGCCTCGCAGCGTCTGGCCGCACGCGCCGGCTGCCACGATCTGCCCGCCGCTGCTTCGGGCTTCGAGGCCGGTGATCCCTTGTGCAGCGTGAGCGCCAGCGGCACGAACGCCGGGCAGGTGCGCGAGTTACTGCAGCTTGGCCGCATGGCCGTGCATCAATCCCTGGAGTCATCCGTATGACCGATGTCGCGGCGGCACCCCTGGCCGCATCCACGCTCAGCGTGAACGCGCTCTCGCGGCCGCTCGTCGAGCGACTGCTGGCCACCGCCGATGCGCTCGACGTGCGGGCACATCGTGACGGGGCCGGTCCCTATATCGTCGATGCGGGTATCTCCGTGGGCGGCAGCGTGGCGGCGGGCCTGCTCGTGGGCGAGATCTGCATGGGCGGGCTCGGCCAGGTGAGCCTGCGTCCCGACGGAAGGGAGGGCTGGCCCAGCTGGATCGAGGTGCACAGCGCGCAGCCGGTGCTGGCCTGCCTGGGCAGCCAGTACGCCGGCTGGAGCCTTGCGGCCAGCAAGGAGGAAACGGGGGGCAAGAAATTCTTCTCGCTCGGCTCGGGCCCGGCGCGCGCGCTGGCGACCAAGGAAACGCTATTCGATGAACTCGGCTACCGCGACCGCGCGGAGGCCGGGGTGCTCGTGCTGGAGGTCGATCGCGCGCCGCCGCAGGTGATCATCGACAAGCTGCTGCGCGATTGCCACTTGAGCGGCGAAGGGCTGACGCTGATCCTCACGCCGACGACCAGCCTCGCCGGCACCACGCAGGTGGTGGCACGCGTGCTGGAGGTCGCGCTGCACAAGGCGCACCAGTTGGGATTCGACCTCGGCCACATCGTTGGCGGTGCGGGCGCGGCGCCATTGCCCGCCCCGAGCGCCGACGGCGTGGAGGCCATGGGACGAACCAACGACGCGATCCTCTACGGCGGCCGCGTGCACCTCACCGTGCGTGGCGGCGATGCAGCGGCGCGCGAACTGGCGAAGCAGCTACCGTCGAGCAACTCCGGCGACTACGGCCGTTCGTTTGCGGAGATCTTCAAGGCGGCCGAATTCGACTTCTACAAGATCGACGGCGCCTTGTTCGCACCCGCCGAGGTGTGGGTCAGCAACCTCGACAGCGGCAACACCTGGCACGCCGGTGGCCTGAACATGCCGCTGCTGCTCGGCCTGTGGCGGAAGGAAGCGTGATGGTCAGCCTCGCACGCTTCACAGGCTTCAACGTGGCCATCATGACGGACGAGACCGGTTGGCACACGCGCAGGCTCCAGGCGGCGCTGCGGGCCCGAAGCTGCGTCGGTCGCTGCGTCGATCTGGCGGACTGCCGGATCGACACGACGGCGGCTTGGCATGGCCTGGTCATCCCTGGCTTCGGCCGCGATCTGCCCGACGCTGCGCTCGTGCGTGGCATCGCGAGCGGAACCTTCGAGCAGGTCACGAAGCGGCTCGGCGTGCTGCATGCGCTGCGCGAACTCGGCGTGCCCGTGTACAACGACGCTCGGGCGATCGAGCGCAGCGTGGACAAATCGATGACCAGCCTGCTGCTGCATGCGGCACGCATTCCCACGCCGCCTACCTGGGCCACGGAATCGCTGGCACAGGCGCAGCGCATCGCGATCCGAGAAGGCGCGGCCGGCCACGCGCTGGTGCTCAAGCCGCTGTTCGGTTCCCAGGGCAAGGGCTTGCAGCTGGTGGGCCAGGTGGATGGCGTTCACCACCCGCTGCCGGACATCGAGGCCGCCTACGGATCGCTCGCCTATCTGCAGCGCTTCATTCCGGCGCCGACGACGCCCGGCTTCGACTGGCGGGTGCTGGTGGTCGGCGGGCGGGCCGTCACCGCCATGCGGCGAGTGAGCCGGCACTGGATTCACAACGTCGCGCAAGGTGCGCGCTGCGAGCCGGCGGAGCTGACGCCCGAACTGGCCGAACTGGCCGAAGGCGCCGCGCTCGCGCTGGGCATGGACTACGCGGGCGTGGACCTGATGCCTTCGGCACCGCGCACGAGGTCGGGATCGAGGCGCGGTATCCAGGTGATCGAAGTCAACGGTGTCGCGGCCTGGCAGGGATTGCAGCGCGTGACCAGCTTCGACATCGCCCGCTGCATCGTCGACGACTTGCTCGACCGCAAGCTCGCCGGCTCCGAGGGCGGGGCGCAGTTGAAGCTGCCGCGCCGCGCATGAACATGCCTGTCACAGAAATGCGCCAGTGCGCAACGGACCGGGCCAGGGCCTGCTTCCTGCGGGCGTGCGAGCTCGACGTGGACGTGCGCAAGCCGGGCAATGTCAGCCGGGCATCGGCCGGGCACGGCATGACGGCCGAGACCTTCATCGCGAGCGCACGGGCCGTGGCGGGGCCGCTGTTCGAGTCCGGCGCATCGGTGGGCGAGCGGATCGAGGCGTCGGTGGAAGCGACTTGGGCGGCCGCCGGCTGCAACAGCAATCTGGGCATCGTGCTGCTGTGCGCGCCCATTGCCCGGGCTGTCGAACTGCGGCCCGACGCCACGGTGCCGGCGGACTTGCGGGAGGCTGTCGAATCCGTGCTGGGCGAACTCGATCTGTCCGATGCGCAGGCGGCCTTCCGCGCCATCGCGCGCGCTCGTCCGGGCGGTCTGGCCACCGCGCCGGAGCAGGACGTCAGGCACCCGCCGAGCGTGGACCTTCGCGCGGCGATGGCGCTCGCTGCACACCGCGACAGCATTGCACGCCAGTATCGCGACGCCTACTACGACCTGTTCGAGCTGGGGGGGCCGACGCTCGGGACCAGGTTCACATTGATGGCGACCTCGGTCAGTGGCGCGCCGGATACGGGCACCGTCGCAGCGGTCCAGCGGCTCTATCTGGCGCTGCTCAGCAGCTTTCCCGATTCACACATTGTTCGAATTCATGGCGAAGCCGTGGCACACATTGTCATGACTGCGGCGCAGGGATGGCGGGTACGCCAGCGCTGCCATGGCGGGCTCGACGTCGATCCCGATTTCGCGGCCTGGGACGCCTCGCTCAAGGCAGATCGCATCAACCCGGGGACGACGGCCGATTTGACGGTGGCCGCGTTGCTGATCTCGGGCCTGACGGGCCCATCGTGATCTGCCGCCGCGCCGCCCGGCCCGGGTGGCACGGATCGTGATACCTGACACGTTGCGCTGGCCGTCAGGCCAGTGTCCCCTATGGCCCCAGAACGCACTCAGGAGACTAATAACCATGGCAAAAATTGATCGCATGATGGTCGGCGAGTCACTCGTCGGTGAGGGCAACGAGGTCGCTCACATCGATCTGATCATCGGGCCGCGCGGCAGCCCTGCCGAAACAGCCTTCGCGAACGCTCTCACCAACCAGAAGGACGGCTTCACCTGTCTTCTGGCCGTGGTTGCACCCAACCTGCTGACCAAGCCGGCGACAGTGCTCTTCAACAAGGTCACCATCAAGGGCGCCAAGCAGGCCGTGCAGATGTTCGGTCCGGCCCAGCGGGCCGTTGCCATGGCGGTGGCCGACTGCGTCGAAGACGGCACCATCCCGGCCGACGAAGCCGACAACCTGTTCATCTGCGTCGGCGTCTTCATCCACTGGCTGGCCGACGACGACACGAAGATCCAGGACTACAACTACCAGGCCACCAAGGAGTCCATCCAGCGTGCCGTCTCCGGTTCGCCCACGGCCGCCGAGGTCGTCGCCAAGAAGGGCAGCGCCGCCCATCCGTTCGCGGCGCACAGCTGAAGTCGCCCCCAGGCTGCGCGCACTTCGTGTCGCGTCGCCAACCCCCTTCCGGGGGCAACACCCAGCGGCCCGGGGTGTTCCTGGAAGGGGCCGGGCGCTTGGTTGGCGCTTTTCTACTCAGGCACCATGCCAGAACCGATCAGGCGCAGGACTGCGCCTGAGTGGGAGGAGAGCGTCTCGTCGGGCGGTGCCCGGCGCTCGATCTGTACGCCGACGGCATTGACGTCGTCGAACTTCCGTGGCTTCGCCACCTTGACACGAACCCAGATCGCGCCGAACTCGCGGATGACGATATCGGCAATGGCTTCGGCGAAGGCCTCGAGCAATTGCAACTCGTGTTCCGCCAGCAGGCGACGCAGCCGCTCGCACACTGCGCCGTAGTCGATGGTGTCGGCGATGCGATCGGTGTCGCAGGCGCGTGCGCGGGCGAGACCTGCGTGCACGTCGATGACCAGCGGCTGTGCGCGGTGCAATTCCGTCTCGTGGATGCCGATGACCGTGTGGCCGACGAAGCCTTCGATGAAGATCACGTCCAACGCGGGCCGGTCCGCCAACGAGGGCGGGGCGATCCAGGGCGTGGAACTCGGGGAGTGATGGCCAGAGGTCAACGTGCGCTTTCGTTAGTGGCTCGTGCGTGGCGGCATGTTGTCGCAAAAAGTATCTTTTGCGTGCAACACATCACAAGCTGCAAAATGCGGGCCATACACACAGTGGCCCCAGGCACCATGCATCGGGCAGGCCGGCCGCACATGGAGACATCGATGGCGCTGACCCTTCGAAAAGGCGAAAAGCCTGCCGACCCGCACGCGGATCGTGTGCTGGACATCGTGCGCGGCGGGCTTCAGGACCAGACCACCGACGTGGTGACGAGTTCCTGGATTCGCTGCCTCAACGAATACAACCTGCGGCCGGACAAGCCGCATGGCCCGAACATCATCGCGCGCGGACCGCTCGAGGAGCGGCGCGCGCGCCACGCCGCCGTGATCGAGTGCGCGCGGTACGAGATGACCACGCTGTACCAGCAACTGGCCGACAACGAGATGGCCGTGTTGTTGACCGACACGGATGGCGTGATCCTGCACATGGTGTCGTCGCCCGAGTTCGCTGCCGAGGTCGGGCCACTGGGATTGCGCGCCGGCGGCATCTGGAGCGAAACCGAAGCCGGCACCAACGGCATGGGAACTTGCCTGGCCGCGGCGGGCCCGGTGACCGTGTGCCGCGACGATCACTTCTACACGCAGTTCACCCAGCTCACCTGTTCGGCCGTCCCGGTGTTCGACCCCACGGGCAACATCGTCGCCGCGCTCGATGTGACGAGCCGTTCCAGCCTGATGCAGCAGCACCTCCTGGTGTTGTTGTCCATGACCGCACGGATGATCGAGAACCGCCTGATCGATCGCCAGTTCCGCAACGCCCATCCGCTGCATTTCCACAGCCGCCCGGAGTTCGTCTACACCCTGCACGAGGGCAAGCTGGCGGTGGACGACGACGGGCGCATCCTTGCCGCCAATCGCAGCGCGATGTTCCAACTCGGGCTGCAGTCGATGGACCAGATCCGCTCGCGGCGCATCGAAGACCTGTTCCAGACTTCGCTCGCCGACATGCTGCAGCGCAGCGCATCCTCGTCGTTCCACCCGGTCGTCACCTACGGCACCGACGCGGCACTGCGCTTCTTCGCAGTCGCGCGGCGCCCGGCCTCGGCGGCGGATGCGATGGCCGTCTCGTTGCCGTCGGGCGACTCGTCGACGGCTCCGATCGCGCGTGCAAAGGCCCGGCCGGCCGTCCTCAGCGCCGCGACGGCCGATTGCACTTTCGAAGACCCGCGGCTCGAGGAACAGTTGGGCATCGGCCGGCGGGTGATCGCCCGTGGCACGCCGGTGCTGGTCTGCGGCGAAACCGGCTCGGGCAAGGAGGTGTTCGCGCGTGCGCTGCACGACGGCAGCCCGCGCTCGGCAGGCCCCTTCGTGGCGATCAATTGCGCAAGCCTGCCCGAAGCCCTGATCGAATCCGAACTCTTCGGCTATTGCGCCGGCGCATTCACTGGCGCGCAGCGTTCAGGGCGCCGCGGCAAGGTCCTGCAGGCGGACGGCGGCACGCTGTTTCTCGACGAAATCGCCGACATGCCGCTGGAACTGCAATCGCGCCTGCTGCGCGTGCTCGACGAGCGCCGCGTCACGCCACTGGGGACCGAGGAAAGCCATGCGGTCGAATTCCAGCTGATCAGCGCCAGCCATCGCTACTTGCCGACGTTGGTGCGTGAGGGGAAGTTCCGCGAAGACCTGTACTACCGGCTCGCGGGCATCGAAGTGCAATTGCCGCCCCTGCGCGAGCGCAGCGACAGGCTCGCGCTGATTCGCGCCCTGCTGGCCACCGAGGGTGGCCCCGATGCGTCCCTGAGCCCCGAGGCCGAGCGCCTGCTCATGGCACACGCCTGGCCCGGCAACATCCGCCAGCTGAGGCATGCGCTGCGCACCGCGGCTGCGCTGGCCGATGGCAAGCCGATCACCCGCGTCCACCTGCCTGCGATGGCCGTCAACCTCCAACCGGCGTCAGGGATCCATGGCGAACGGGTCGATTCGATTGCGCCGGCTTCGACATCGGCCGCGGCGCCGGGAACCGCACGCGACGGGCACGGCGACAACGCGCCAGGCTGTGCCAAGCTCAACTTGATCCAGGCCAACGAACGCCAACTGCTGCTGCAAATGCTCGAACAGCACCGGTGGAACGTGAGCAACGTCGCCAAGGCGCTGGATGTCAGCCGGAACACGCTCTACCGCAAGATCCACAAGCTCCAGATCGAGGTCTCCCATCCCGAGCAAGAATCCTGAGAATTCCCCGGCCGACGATGGCGAGCCGCGTTCGCGTTTCGCCTGGTGCGTGACCGGCTCCGGCCACTTTCTGGACGAGGCGCTGGCGCTGGCCGCACGCCTGCCGAAGGTCGACCTGTTCCTCTCGGCGGCCGGCGAAGAGGTGCTGGAGATCTACAGGCTGCACCTCGATGACCTGAAGTCGCGCTTCAGGATCTTTCGCGACAAGACGGCCAGCGGCGTGCCCGTGGGCATGCTGTACGAGGACATTTATCACACCGTCGTCGTTGCCCCGGCCACCAGCAACACGGTGGCCAAGTGCGCCTACGGCATCAGCGATTCGCTGCCGACCAACATGTTTGCGCAGGCCGGCAAGCGGGGCATACCGGGCATCGTGTTTGCATGCGATACCGAGCCGGTGGTTGTGACCCGGTCGCCGCACGATTGGGTCACGCTGCGGCCGAGGCGAATCGAACTCGACAACGTGGAGCGCCTTCGCGGGATCGATTTCTGCCGGGTCGTCACCTCACCGGCCGAGCTCGAAGCCGCACTGGACGTCCGACTGAAGGAAATCTCGCTCGCATGGAACACATCCTCTTCCTGACCGGGCACCTCGCGCAGCCGAGTCTGGAGCGGGTGCTGGCCAGCATCGATTCCGCGCCCTTCACCTGGGAAGTGCGAGACCTGGGCCTGCAGGTGGCCGGGCTGATGACGGCCGACATGATCCTCCGCCGGGTGCCTCTGACGGCGGGCGTCGACCGCATCGTCGTGCCGGGGCGCTGTCGTGGCGACATGGAGGCTCTGGCGCGCCATTTCGGCATTCCGGTGCAGCGCGGCCCCGAGGAGGTGAAAGACCTGCCGCGCTTTTTCGACCGCGCTGCCAAGGCCATCACGCTGGACGAATACGAGGTCGCGATCTTTGCCGAGATCGTCGATGCGCCCCGCCTGACCGTGCCGGAAGTCGTTGCGCGCGCCGGGCTCCTGCGCGCCGACGGCGCCAATGTCATCGACCTGGGCTGCCTGCCGGAGACCCCGTTCGAACACCTCGAAGAGTGCGTCCTGGCGCTGAAGGCCGAGGGCTTCCGGGTCAGCGTCGATTCGGTCGATAGCGGCGAGTTGCTCCGCGGCGGCCGGGCGGGCGCCGACTACCTGCTCAGCCTGACGGTGGATACCTTGTGGGTGGCGGATGAGGTCGCATCCACGCCGGTCCTGATCCCTCGCGTCCCCAGCGATGAAGCCTCGCTGCACGAGGCGGTCGAAATCATGCAGCGGCGGGGCAGGGAGTTCCTCGCCGATTCGATCCTCGACCCGATTCCCTTCGGCCTGACTGCATCCATCGTGCGCTATCACCGGCTGCGCGAGCGCTTTCCCGAGGTGCCGATCATGATGGGCGTGGGCAATCTGACCGAGCTGACGGAAGCCGACACCAGCGGCATCAACGCCTTGCTGTTCGGGATCTGCGCCGAGCTCGACGTCGCCGCTGTCTTGACCACGCAAGTCAGCAACCACGCCCGCCGCGCGGTGAAGGAGGCCGACTGGGCACGCCGCATCATGTATGCCGCGCGCCACCACGGCACGCTGCCCAAGGGCATGACCGATGCGTTGATGACGGTGCATTCCAAGCGCCCGTTCCTCGACACGCCCGAAGAGATCGCGGCCACCGCCGCGCAAGTGCGCGATCCCAACTTCCGCGTGCAGGTGTCGGTGAGCGGCCTGCACGTCTACAACCGCGACGGGCTGCGCAGGGGGCAGGGCGCATTCGAACTGTGGCCGCAACTCGGCCTCGAAGACGATGCGGCGCATGCGTTCTACATGGGCGTGGAACTGGCGCACGCCGAGATCGCCCACAAGCTCGGCAAGCGCTACGTACAGGATCAGCCACTGGACTGGGGATGCGCCATCGATCGCAGCGCCGAAAACCTCGATGCGTGGTGCGCGCCGGGCACGACGAAGGCCCCACGCAAGACGACCGAAGAGCCCTTCAAATGAACGACGTGATCTTTGAAACCGTCGTGACCACGGTCGCGCCCGACGGCAAGCCGCATGTCGCACCGATGGGCGTGCGCTACCACGACGACCAGGTGGTGCTGATGCCGTTCAAGCCATCGACGACCTACGACAACATCTGCGCGACCGCCTGCGCCGTGCTCAACATCGTGACCGATACCCGCGTCTTCGCCGGCTGCGTGACCGGCCGCCGCGACTGGCCGACGCGGCCGGCCGAGAAGATCGTGGGCGTTCGCCTGGACAGTGCCCTGAGCCATGTGGAGTTGAGGCTGGCCGAGCTGATCGACGATGCGCAGCGCCCGGTGCTGCGCATGACGCGGGTGCACGAGGTCACGCACGCGAACTTCGCCGGCTTCAATCGCGCACAGGCCGCCGTGATCGAGGGCGCCGTGCTGGTAAGCCGCCTGCACATGCTGCCGCCGCACAAGGTCGACAGCGAGATGGCCTACCTGCAGATCGCCATCGACAAGACGGCCGGCCCCGAGGAGCGCGAAGCCTGGGGTTGGCTGGTAGACGCCGTGCAGCGCCACCGGGCCGGCACCACCCATGTCACACAGGGACCATCGTCATGAAACTGCTCGTCAGCGTGCGCAGTGTCGAGGAAGCCTTGCTGGTTGCGGACGGGGGAGCCGACTTCATCGACCTCAAGGAACCGGGCCGCGGTGCATTGGGCGGCCTGCCGATCACTACCATCCGCGAGATCGTGGGTGCGCTGCGCCGGCATGGCGGCGGCTTGGACATCAGCGCCACCATCGGCGACGTGGCGATGCACGAGGGGGGCCGCATCGCGGCGTGCGTCGAGGCAGTCGGTGCGTGTGGCGTCGACTATGTGAAGGTCGGCATCGAGCGCGTGCCGCAGGCGCGGTCGGTGCTCGACGCACTCGCTTCCAGCGGCTGGCCCATCGTGCCGGTCTTCATCGCCGACAAGGGACTGGAGTTGGCCGATGTGGCACATGCCTGCGCCTTGGGGTTCGCCGGCGTGATGGCCGACACCTTCGACAAGCGTGCCGGCAGCCTGTTCGACGCTGTGCGGATGGACGAATTGCGGCGCTTCATCGTCACGGCGCGCGCGGCGGGGACGATGGTCGGTCTGGCGGGCGCCCTGCGCGTCGCGCATGAACCCTTGTTGCGCGCGCTAGCGCCCGACTTCGCGGGCTTCCGGACCGCGGTGTGCGTCGGCGACCGAAGTTCGGCGCTCGACCCCCAGCGCCTGCGGACGCTGGTCGCGCTGATGCACCGCCATGCGGCCGCCGAATCCGGCGCGCCGAATCATTGATCGTCGAAGCGGACGTGACCCAGCAACAATGATCGAATTCGGCCCACCTCATTGAAGTGGACGATGTCGATCGGAAAGGCCGCGCCGTCCGACAGTGCCCCGAAACGCTGGTCGACGACGCCCGCATCTCCCAACTCGGCCAGGCTCAATCGCGGGTCGATCTCGCACGACTTGACCAGTACCAGCCGCTCGGCATTCAGGCGACTTGCGAGATCGAGTGCGATGCTGTCGGACGTGAACTCCCAGTTCGTCTGCGCGGTCGTCCGGTTGCGTTGCAGTTCGAGGGGCAGCCACAGCGCCGTCTGCCCCTTGTGCAGCACGCGACTGATGTCCGACCGGGTGCGCGTGAGCTGCAATGCGGGATTCAGGCCGTGCACCAGGTAGGCGGTTTGCGCCATCGCGAGGACCGCCATGTTGTGCGCGCTGAGGTCACTGAAGTGCCACTGTGCCTGGGCACGCCTCACTTCGTCGCCGAAGGTGCCGCCACCGCAGACCACGATCACGCGGCCCCCACCGCATTCGGCCAGCAGGTCGAGCCATGCCGGCAGCATCGGATTCGCGTTCAGGCTGCCGCCGATCTTGACGATCCACATACCGAAGGGTCCATGTCGAAAAGCGTTGCCACGGCAACGCACGGAGCGCACACCTGAGCCCAGTCCTGCACCGCGGCGCGGCCGGTGCCTGCTTGCGTCCGTGCGCGCACCACGTCCCGGCCATAGGCGACGTGGCGGTCCGCGGTCCATGGCTGCGGCGTGCCCGCCCTGGCGCTCGCCACCACGTCGCGCACCAGGAAGTCGCCGCAACCGGCGCTGACGATCACCGCGTCGTGCGCAAGCTCGTGCGTTTCCATCACGCGGCGCATCTCGCCTCCGAGCACGCCCACCTGCACGGCCCGCCAGGACCGCGCGAAGTCCAGCCACTCGCCGGGTGAGCCGTCGCGTCGGTCGAGCCCGATCATGCGGGCCAGCCGTTGGCGGGTTGCATCCAGTTCCTTGTCGGCGTTGTCGGCGCTGGGGTGCAGATCGTGGGCGGGGTTCAGTTCACCGGTGAGCCGGTACACGTCGGCGGTGGTCGCGAACAGCTCGTTCATGACGTTGTGCGGCGTCCCAAGCCAATCGATGCGCTGCGCCACCGCGCACAGCGGCGTGCGCACCACGCCGTGGTAGACCAGTTCGCCGCTGGCCAGACGCTGTGCATCGGTGCGGCTGTGCGTCAGGACGCGTCCGTTCCTGAACGCGATCAGGTCGGTGGTGGTGCTGCCGATGTCCATCAGCAAGCCGGTGCCGACGCACTGTGCAGCATGGCGTGCTGTCGCGAGCCAATTGGCCGATGCGATGGAATTCCACAGGGCCGGCACCTCTGCGTCGCGGCACCAGCCGGCATCGCCGGCGAAGAAATGAACGGCGCCCGGGCCGCCCCCGAGGCGCGGAGGGTCCGGCGCAGGCAGTGCCCGAGCCAGCTCTGCCGCGATCTTCCGCACGCCGTCTTCGCGGTCCGCGAACAGGTCGACCATCTCACCGGTCATCGTGACGGCGTGCTGAGCCTCAGCCAGCCCGGCCCATCGCTGCCGCGCTGCCTGCAGCACCGCATCGAGCCGGTCCATGCCCATCCAGAGAGCGCAGGGCCATTGCGCCACGTCGAGCACTTCACCGCCTTGCAGGAGGCAAGCCTTGGCGTGTGCGCCGCCGATGTCCCAGCCGATCACGGTGCGCTCAGGCATGACTGTGCGCCGCCTTCGGCTTGGAAGCCCGCTCGTCGTCCCGGGTCGCGATCACCTCGGCCGCCAAGTTGCGGCCCAGTGAGCGCGAGAGGCCCACGTAGGCGCTGGTCACGCGCGGATTGACCTCGATCACCACGGGTCCGCGCCGTTGATGCCACACGAGGTCGATGCCGACGAAGCCCCGCAGACCGGGGATGGCCTGGTGCACGCGTGCGGCCAGGGTGCCCAGCGCCGCGGCGCGCGGATCGGTGAGCGGTATCACATTCACCTCGACACTGCGAAACGACAGGAAGCCTTGCTCGTCGATGTCCAGGTGTTGGCGGTTGATGCTCAGCAGATCGCATCGCTTCCTGCCGCACAGCAGGGACAGGCTGAGCGCGGCGCCCTCGACCCATGGCTCGACCGCCATCGGGCTGCCGGCTCGCGAGCGCCCCGACCAGTCGTCCACCGCCGCAGCCGGGTCGTGATGCAGGCGGGTCGCGACGGCGCCGGCACCGTCGTCCGGCTTGACCACCCAGCGCGTGGTCTCCTGCTCGTGCTCGAAGGCCAATGGCGTGGCAATGCCTGCTTCGGCCAGCGTCATCAAGGTCATGCGCTTACTTGTCGCGAGTTGGATGGCCGGGCCTTCGCAGCCCAGCCAGCGGCCCGGATCGACGCACTGGCTAAGCCGCGCCAGCAGGCCGTCGGTCTCCGGTGCGACCACCCAGGCGAGGTCGTGCGCGTCGGCTTGGCGCGCGACGAAATCGAAGGCCGACTCGCCAGGGCGCGGGGTGACCGGACGGGCAGGCTCCGGCACGGTCGACGCCAGCTGGCAGGTGGCGACCGACACCTCATGGTTTCCAAGGCGAAGCAAGTCGGCCATGATGGCATCCCGCATGGACTGGCCCATCGCCAGCAGTTCGCCGGGGGCCATCTCTCCGCCGCCGCTCAGGTACTCGTAGACAAAGATCCGATTCATCGCTCCACCCGTCACCCCCTTCGTTCGCTCGACATGAACCTCATTCCCGTCATCGACCTCATGCAGGGCCAAGTGGTGCGTGCCGTGCGCGGCAACCGCCAGGCCTACCGGCCCATCGAATCGCGGCTTTGCCATAGCAGCGACCCGGTGACGGTGGCGAAGATCCTCTGCGAGCACTGCGCCACGCGCCAGCTGTACGTGGCCGACCTCGACGCCTTGCTCGGGCACCCCGGCCAGTCGACGGTCTTGCGCACACTGCTGCAAGCCATGCCCGGGCTGGAACTGTGGCTCGACGCCGGTTTCGCGAACGCAGGCGCGGCCGATGCGCTCAGGCTCGAATTTGGTGCGGCCGGCGCACGGGTCGTTCCGGTCTTCGGCAGCGAGTCGCTGGCGTCGCGCGAAGAACTCGAGCATTGTTTCAGTGGTGGTAGCAACGGCGAAGGCGTGCTGTCGCTGGACCGCCGCGACGGCCAGCACATGGACGCCGCGGGCTGCTGGGATGCGCCCGCGCTGTGGCCCCGGCGCGTGATCGTCATGACGCTCGAGCGCGTCGGTGCAGGTGCCGGTCCCGACCTGGAGACCCTGGACGACGTGCGCCGCAAATCGCCTGCGACCTTCTTCGTCGGGGCCGGCGGCATTCGCAACCCGGGTGACCTGGAGGCCGCCGGCGCCGCCGGTGCCGGAGCCTGGTTGGTGGCCAGCGCACTGCACGACGGCGGACTGCCCCGGGTGCGCGGCTGACGAAAGGCGATGTTGGTTTGCATCATGGGTTTACCCGCATCACGTTTCGTGCCACCTTGCTCGCGCCCAGGCTTGCCCACTTCGTGTGGCCGCCCGCCCCCTGCCGGGGGCAATACCGGCGGCCCGGCGGAGCCGGTTCCGCGGTATTCCTGGGGTTAGGAAAACCGAGATGGTGCGTCCGGGCCAGAACTGCAACACGCGGCGCCACACAGTGTTTCACTTCTGGCGGCTTTCCATTCGCCATCCGTTCGCACTCGCGCTGCACCAGTGAGGCGTTCGGTGGGCACATCGCTTGCGTGAAACAGCGCGATGACTGAATCCTTACTGGCGAGGGAAGGCGGTACGGCGCGCTGGACCTGTCCTTTTTGTGTGTTGCTTTGCGACGATCTGAGCGTCCGGACCAGCGCGTCCGGCGCGTCGCTGGAACTGGCCGATGGCCAGTGCGCCAGCGCGCGCGTTGGCCTCGCGCGCTTTTCGGCCACTCCTTCGGCCGCGACACCGCTGATCGATGGGAATGCCGCCGAGCTGTCCGATGCGATCGCAGAGGCTGCTCGCATACTGGCGGCGTGCAGGCAGCCACTTTTCGGCGGCCTGGGCACCGACGTGGCAGGCGCCCGCGCCGTGTACCGCCTGGCCTGCGAAACCGGCGCGATCTGCGACCCCGCCGGTGGCACGGCGCTGATGCAGTCCGTGCGCTCGCTGCAGGATCGGGGCGGCTTCAGCACCACACTGGCCGAGGTGCGCACCCGCGCCGACCTCATCGTCTGCCTGGGCGAACTGCCTGCCGCGGAAGCGGCCGAGTTCCTTGCGCGCTGCGGGTTGGGGGAGGCGAGCCTGGTTCCGCAGCGGCACGTGGTGTTGCTGGGGGACGCGGCGGCCGGCCAGGCCGAACTGACGGCGCTGGCCCGCCACAGCGGCGTCACGACCGAGGTGGTCCCGCTGCACGGCGACTTGTTCTCCACGGTGGCCTTGCTGTCGGCGCTGCTGGCGCGACGCGCCGTGCGCTCAGCGCCCCTGCCGCTCGCTGCATTGGCCGAGCGCTTGCGCGCCGCACGCTACGCCGTGATCGTCGGCCAAACGGGCCGGTTGCCGGCGAAAGGCGCCTTGATCATCGAAGGCGTCCAACGCATCGTCAGCACACTCAACAGCACCACGCGCGCGGGTGCGATGTGGCTGGGTGGCGGCAACGGCGCGGGCACGGTCAACGAGGTATTCACCTGGCTCTCGGGCTTGCCCCTGCGCTCCCGCTCCGGCCCCGCCGGGCTGGAGCACGAACCGCTGTGCTTCGACGCCGAGCGCCTTCTGGCCGACGCGGCCGTAGATGGCCTGCTGTGGATTTCGAGCTTCGACCCCACGTGTGCGCCGCCCGATTCGCCTGTGCCGCTCGTTCTGCTGGGGCATCCCGACCTGGCTTCGCCGGCAGCGCGCGTCGGGAGCGTGTTCATTCCCGTGTCGACACCGGGCATCGGCTCGGCCGGCCATCTGTTCCGCGCCGACGGCGGTACGGTGCTGCCGCTGGTTCCGGTCTATCGCGACACCTTGCCCACGCTGGCCGAAGTGGTCGGCAGCATCACGCAGGATGTGCGGGCGTCACGCGCCAAGGCGGCCAGTCCATGAGCAGCATGCGCCTGCGCGGCGGTCGCATCATCGATCCGACCCAGCCCGCCGACACCGTGCGAGACCTGTGCGTGCTGGACGGCCGCATCGCGTCGCTCGATGCGCGCGATCCGGTCGATGTCGAGGTCGACGCGAGCGGCTGCGTCGTGATGGCGGGCGGCATCGACATGCACACGCACATCGGCGGCGGCAAGGTCAACCTCGCGCGCCTGCTGATGCCCGAGCTTCATCGCGCCAATGGCAATCCGATGGCGCTCTCGGCCAACCCGCTCGAACTGGCGTCCTGCGGCGGCTGTGCGCCCGGCACGCTGGCCACGGGCTACCGCTATGTGGAGATGGGCTACACCGCCGCCTTCGAGCCGGCGATGGTCGCGAGCAATGCGCGCCACGCGCACATGGAAATGGGCGACACGCCGATCCTCGATCACGGCGCCTACGTGATGCTCGGCAATGACGAGTTGTTTCTCGAACTGCTGTCCAAGGGCGGCGAGGGCGGGCACAACTTCGAGACCCTCCGCGACTACATGGGCTGGACGATTCACTCGACCAAGGCGATGGGCGTCAAGGTGGTCAACCCCGCGGGCATTTCAGCCTTCAAGTTCAACCAGCGCAAGCTGGACGTCGACGAGCGCCATGTCCACTGGCAGGTGACGCCGCGCCAGGTGGTACACACGCTGGCGCGGGCCCTGCGCGAACTCGGCGTGCCGCACCCGCTGCACATCCACGGCAGCAACCTCGGCGTGGCCGGCAACATCGAATCGACGCTCCAGACCATCCAGGCGCTGGAAGGATTGCCCGCGCACCTGACGCACGTGCAGTTCCACGCCTATGGCACCGAAGGGCCGAAGAAGTTTTCATCGGCGGCGCTGCAACTCGCCGAAGCCGTCAATGCCAACCCGAACGTCAGCATCGATGTCGGACAGATCATGTTCGGCCAGACCGTCACGGCCTCGGGCGACACGATGCGCCAGCATGCCCAGTCCGGACTCGCCAGCCCGCGCAAATGGGCCGGCAGCGACATCGAGTGCGAGGCCGGTTGCGGTGTCGTTCCCTTCAGGTACCGCGAGCAGAGCTACGTGAATGCCTTGCAGTGGGTCATCGGCCTGGAGATTTTCCTGCTCGTCACGGACCCGTGGCGCGTGGTGCTGACCACCGACCACCCCAACGGGGGACCGTTCACCAGCTACCCGCACCTGATCCGCCTGCTGATGGACCGCAGCTTCCGCGAAGAGCAACTGGCGAAGCTGCACCCGGACGTGGCGGCGAACTGCGCGTTGCGCTCGATCACGCGCGAGCTGACGCTGCGGGAGATCGCCATCATGACGCGCGCCGCGCCCGCGCGGCTGCTGGGCTTGCGCGACAGGGGGCACCTGGGCATGGGTGCGGCGGCGGACATTGCGGTGTACCGCGAACGGGCTGACCGCGAAGCGATGTTCACCACGCCCGAGTTCGTCTTCAAGGATGGCGGGTTGGTGGCGCGCGGAGGTCGCATCACTGCCGTGCCAGTCGGCGGCACCCATTTCGTCGAGCCGGACTACGACCGCGGCATCGAGAAGACCTTGCGCAAGCACCTCGCGGCGCACGGCTCCGTGAATTTCGATCACATCGCGATCGGCCACGATGAACTGTGCAACTGCTGCAACGGCGGGCGGCTGCTGCCGGCGGCGTGTTTCAAGGGTTTGTCATGAGCGATCCCTTGATCAGAAACGGCGTGCAGATCGACGACGGCTTCGCCGAAGCCTTTCCGATGAAGGCCACGCGCATCATCATCACTGCGCACAACGCCACTTGGGCGCGTCATGCGGCGGTGTCGGCGACCGGCCTGGCCACCTCGGTGATCGCCTGCGGCTGCGAGGCAGGCATCGAACGCGAACTCGGGCCCGAAGACACGCCCGACGGACGCCCCGGCCTCAGCGTGCTGATCTTCTCGATGTCGGGCAAGGAGCTGGCCAAGCAGGTCGAGCGGCGTGTCGGCCAATGCGTGCTGACCTGCCCGACGACCGCCGTGTACGCCGGCATCGCCGAAGGGGAGGCGATCGCGCTGGGGCAGAACCTGCGCTTCTTCGGCGATGGCTGGCAAATCTCGAAAGTGATCGATGGCGTGCGCTATTGGCGGGTGCCGGTGATGGACGGCGAGTTCGTCGCGCAGGAAAGCACGGCGGTGGTGAAGGGCGTGGGCGGCGGCAACCTGCTGCTGCTGTGCAGCGACACCGACAGCGCGCTGGCCGTCTCCGAGGCGGCAGTCAACGCGATGAGGACGCTGCCCAACGTGATCCTGCCCTTTCCCGGAGGCGTGGTGCGTTCCGGCTCGAAGGTGGGCAGCAAATACGCGGCGCTGAATGCGTCGACCAACGACGCTTTCTGCCCCAGCCTCTACGGTCTGGTGGCCCATAGCGAGCTGACGCCGCAGACACGCTGCGTGATGGAGATCGTGATCGACGGCCTGACCGAAGCAGATGTCGGCGCGGCGATGCGCGTGGGCATGCAGGCTGGCATCGCATGCGGTGCGGCCTGTGGGCTGCTGCGCATTTCGGCGGGCAACTACGGCGGCAAGCTCGGCCCGTTCCACTTCCATCTGCGCAAGCTGCTGGGGGAGGGCGGTCCATGAGCGGCTGGCGATTGACGCTCAAGGCATCGCCTGCACTCCGGGTGGACCTGCGCGGCGTGACGCCTGGGGCGTTGGCGAATTTGTCGGTCACCGAGGTCGAGCGCGTGACTGTGGGGTATGGCAACGCATGGGTCCCGCTGGCAGAGTTCTTCAAGCTGGAGCCGCACGACAGCGACGGGCTCGTTTTCGACGGCGACTTGTCGCGCTTCGATCGCGTGGGCTGGCAGCTGGCGGGGGGCCGCATCCATGTCGATGGCAACGTCGGGCACTATGCCGGGGGCTGCATGAGCGCGGGCGAGTTGCGAGTCAACGGACGCGCCGGCCTGCTGGCCGCCTGTGAGATGGCAGGCGGCACCTTCACCGTGCAGGGCGATGTGGACGATTTCGCGGCCAGCACCTTGCCGGGCAGCATGGACGGCATGCGCGGCGGCACCTTCGTCGTCAAGGGCAATGCCGGTGCGCGATTCGGGGATCGCATGCGGCGCGGCAGCGCGATCGTGCACGGCGATGCCGGCGACTTCCTGGCCTCGCGCGTGGTCGCTGGCACCATTGCCGTCGGCGGGCGCCCCGGAGCGCACGCGGGCTGGGGCATGCGGCGCGGCAGCGTCGTGTTCGCCAGCGGTCAGGCGGCTTGGGACGCTCCCGCGACCTTCGTTCCCGCGCTTGCTGCGGCGGAGGTGTTCTGGCAATTGCTGGCACGCGATCTGGCACGCCACGGCGGACCCTTCGCGGCGCTGGGCAACCGGCGCATCGAACGGCACCTGGGGGACTTGGCAGTGGACGGCAGGGGCGAGATGATCATTGCCTTTTAGCTAGCGAACCGTACCTTGAAAACCTCGCCCACCGATTGTTTCGCACTGCTCGACGATAGCGAGGCGACCCCCGACCGGCCGACGAGCCGGCTGTACCGTGGCTTCGTGCGCGAGCACCACTGCACCGACCCGGCCGGCCTCGATGCGATGTGGGCCCCGGTGGATGCCGACCTGCGCGAAGGTCTGCACGCCGTTCTGCTCATCGACTACGAATGGGGCACCAAGCTCCTGAAGGCAGGCCACGAGCGACTCGGCAACGACGACGCATCCGCATTGCGCGTGCTGATGTTCCGCGACCTTTCGCGACTCTCGGCCGCCGAGGTGGATGATTGGCTCGCGGGCATCGAACCGGGGCCGGTGTCCGCGGCCGGCGTGCTGGGCCTGACGCCCAGCGTCGATGAGCCGGCGTTCACCGAGGCCATCGCGCGCATCCACGAGGCCATCGCAGCCGGCGAGACCTATCAGGTCAACTACACCTTCCGACTGCTCGGACAAGCCTATGGATCGCCGGTGGCGCTGTATCGGCGATTGCGCGGTCGCCAGCCGGTGTCCTACGGCGCGCTGATCACCTTGCCCGCACGTTGCGGATCCGTGGATGCGGTGACACACGTGCTGTCCTGCTCGCCGGAACTCTTCCTTCGCCACGAGGAAGGCCTGCTCACCGCCCGGCCCATGAAAGGCACGGCCTCGCGCGCGCAAGGCGTAGAAGGCGACAGCGAGACCGCGCGACTGCTGTCGATCGACGTCAAGAACCGGGCCGAGAACGTGATGATCGTCGACCTGCTGCGCAATGACCTGGGCCGCCTCGCGCAGATCGGCAGCGTGAAGGTGGCGGAACTGTTCGCGATCGAGCCCTACAACACGCTGTTCCAGATGACCTCCACCGTGCAGGCCCGCTTGAAGCCCGAAGTCGGCTTTCCGGAGGTGCTGCGTGCCGTGTTCCCGTGCGGCTCGATCACCGGTGCGCCCAAGCACCACACGATGCAGTTGATCTCCGGATTGGAGACCACGCCCCGCGGCCTCTATTGCGGCGCCATCGGCTGGATGGATGCGCCGGAGGGCGTGGCGCGCGTGGGCGACTTCTGCTTGTCGGTGGCGATTCGAACACTGACGCTGGGGCACGAAGTGCGGGGCCTGCGGCCCGCGCGCCTGGGCATCGGCGCGGGCATCGTGGCGGACAGCCAGGCCGTCGACGAGTTCAGGGAAAGTCATCTGAAGGCGCGATTCCTGACGGGCTTGGATCCCGGCTTCGAATTGTTCGAGACGATGCTTGCCGTGTCGGAACAAGGCGCCCGGCCGGTGCTTCGCCATCTCGATCGCCATCTGGCGAGGATGGCGCACAGCGCCCGCGTGCTGGGCTTTGGATTCGACCGTGCTTCGGCCCTGGACGCCGTGTCGGGGCTCGTCCAGTCCTTGGTGCCCGACATGCGCTGGCGCGTGCGGCTGGCACTGTCCCATGACGGGAGTCTGCAACTCCAGCATGCGGCCCTTGCGCCCCTGGAAGTCGAATCGGTCGTGCTCCGGGTGGCCGACGAACGCCTGCCCAATTTCAATCCGTTGGCCGCCCACAAGACCGCGCTGCGTCAGGTGTACGACGAAGGCGTACGTGCTGCCGAGCGTGTCGGCGCATTCGACAGCCTGTTCTTCACGACCGATGGCCGCCTGGTCGAAGGCGGTCGTACGTCGGTGTTCCTGAAGATCGATGGCCGATGGATCACGCCCCCGGTGACCGACGGCGCGCTGCCGGGCGTGATGCGCGGCTGCCTGCTCGAAGACCCGGCGTGGGGCGCCATCGAGCGCAGCCTGGGGTGGAGCGATCTGCAACGGGCCGAGGCCATCGTCGTGTGCAATGCGCTGCGTGGCACGCTGCCCGCGCGGCTGATGCAAGCGGTGCCTGCACAGGTCGAGTGACATGGGCTCCGGCAAGCTCGCGCTGTTCGATCTGGACCTCACGCTGATCCCTTTCGACAGCGGCATGGCCTGGACGCAATTCCTGATCGGCCGGGGCATCCTGCCGGCCGACGCCGAGGGGCGCTACCTGGCTTACTGTCACGAATACATTGCCGGGACGCTCGACATCCATGCCATGCACCGCGCCAACATGCGGCCGCTGCTGCAGTATCCACGGGCGACCCTCACCCAATGGCAGCAGGAGTTCGAGGGCGAGATGGCGCCCCGCATGCCGGCATGGGCTTTGGCGCTTGTGAAGCGCCATCAGGACAACGGTGACCTGTGCGCCATCGTCACTGCGACCACGGAACTGATTTCCGGGCCGATCGCGCGCCTGTTCGGCGTCGACCAACTGGTGGCCACGCGCCCCGCCACCGTGGATGGACTGGCGAGGTCGCCGTTCACCGGAGAGATCGACGGTGAGCCCTGCTACCGGCAGCACAAGGTGACCCGGGTCAATGATTGGCTGGCTTCACGGCCCCCAGGATCGCGGCGCAGTCTGGCCGAGTTCGAGCAGTCGTGGTTCTATTCCGACGCCATCGGCGACCTGCCGTTGCTCTGTGCCGTCTCCCACCCGGTCGCAGTCTCCCCGGACGAAAGACTGCGTGCGCACGCGTCGCAATCCGGATGGCCGATCCTTGATCCGGGACCGGTCTTTCAAGCCTGAATCAGCCCCCACCGCAGCGCGACCAGCGTCAGCTCCGACTGGTTGCTCGCGCCCAGCTTCTGCTTGACGTGGTACAGGTGCGTCCCCACCGTGCTCGGCGACAGGTTCAGGGTCTCGGCGATCTGCGCCACGGTCTGGCCGCGCGCCAACTGAATGAAGACCGAGAACTCGCGTTCGCTCAGCGTGTCGGCCGGGCTGGTGTCGCCTTCGAGTTGCGTCAGCGCCAGCGCCTGTGCGGTGCGGCCGTCGACATAGCGCTCGCCGCGCGCCACCGCGGTGACTGCGGCGATCAGCGCGTCGGGCGCGCTGCGCTTCGTCAGGTAGCCGAGCGCTCCGGCGCGCAGCACGCGCCTCGGATGGGCGGTGTCTTCGTGGGCCGAGAGGGCCAGGATGCGCGCCTTCGGGTCTTGCGCCAGCAGGCGCCGGACCGCCTCCAGGCCACCCATGCCCGGCATCGAAATGTCCATCACCACGACGTCCGGCCTGACTCGCGGGTAGTCGATGCAGGCTTGCTCGCCGCTCTCGGCTTCCGCCACCACTTCGACCTGCGCGTCGGCCAGCAGCATGCGAAAGCCCACGCGTACCAATGCGTGGTCGTCGACCAGGAGTACGCGGATCATGCGGCGCCCTCGCTGGCCGACAGGGGCAAGCGCACCTGCAGGCGCACGCCATGGGGCGAAACGCGCCCGATCTCCAGGGTGCCCTTCAGCGCCTCGACTCGTTCGGCCAGCCAGCGCAGTCCGTAGTGGCCACTGCGCTGCGGATCCTCGGGCGGCATGCCGCTGCCGTCGTCGACGAGTTCCAGCGTCAATTCGCCGGCGAGGCATTGCAGGGTGAGTTGCAGGCGATGAGCCCTGCCGTGGCGCAGCGCATTGGTGAGGCCTTCCTGCGCCGCCCGGTACAGGGCGAGCGATGCGTCGGCGCCCGGCACCGCGTCGGACAGCTCGACCTTCAGCGCGATCTGCACGTCCGCGTGGGTGCGCTGCGTGCGCTCGACGAGGTCGTTCAGCGCCTCGGCCAGGCCGAAGTTGTCCAGCACCAGGGGTGTCAGGCGGGGGATGATGCCGTGCATCGCGTCGTACAGGCGCGAGGATTCGTCGGCGATCAGGCGCGCCGCCTGTTCGGCCTGCGGGTCGAACGAGTGCACACGCGTGGCGATCGACAGCGCCATGCTTCGCATCGCCGTGACCGACTGGCCGAGCTCGTCATGCAGTTCCCGCGCGATCATGCGGCGCTCGGCTTCGATGTGCTTGTCGATCCACTGCGCGAGGTCGCGGCTGTCGGAGAGCTGCATCTCGGCGCGAACCGCACGGCGTTCGGTCTCGATGTGGCCCTGCAGGACGCCGACCATGCGGTTGAAGGCCGCGCCGATGGCCGCGGCCTCGGTGCCTGCCAGTGGCGGCAGCGCCGCGTTGAACTGCCCGGCTTGCAGCTGGTTCAGGGCCCGGACGATCTGGCCGAAGGGCCGCACCGCACGCCCCACCAGCCAGAACACCATGGCATTGACCACGAGCAGGAATCCGAGGGCGCCCACGGCGAGCGTCACCACGTAATCCCAGGCGTCGACTTCGGCCCGCGAGGCGTTCGCCCGCACGACCAGCTTACCGTCGGGGAACTCGATGGCCTGCACGGAGGGGGTTGGCGTGATCAACGCGCTGAACCAGTCCGGCGCGTCACGGCCGGCCTTGTAGGTGGGCGGCGGGGAGCGGTAGAGCTCGCGTCCTTCCGCATCGAACAGCGTGAGATCGTTGGAGCGGATCCGTCCGATGCTCTGCAGGAAAGCCAGCATAGCCGGCGTGCCTTGTGCAGCGTAGCGCAAGGCCGTGCCCTGCAGCAGCAGCGCGGCAACGCGGTTGGCCGCCACCACTTCCTCATGCACGGATTCGCGCATGCTGCGCAGTTCCAACGCCAGCACGGTCGCTGCGAAAAAGAAAGTCAGCGAAACGACGATGAGGTTGATCTTCAGCCGAAGGCTCATGAGTGGAGGTGGCCCGGATTGGAACGGAGGCGGGCCATGGTAGCGGCTCGCCGGGCCCGGCGTGGGGTCCGATTCATGAAAATCATGAGCCTCGAATCATGATCCGTGGGCTGTGCGGGTCACGCTCGAAGGGAGACCATGCATCAAGGGATCGAAAGATTCCCGCGGCACCACACGGTGTCCGTGTCATTTCAAAGGAGACCTTTATGAAATGGGAAACCCCGACCGCGACTGACGTGCGCCTCGGCTTCGAAATCACGATGTACGTGGCTGCCCGCTGACGCCGGTTGCGGCAGGTCCGGCACTCCGGGGGCATGGCCTTCGGCGTGTCGGCTTGTCTGCACCCGGTCGGGCGTCGTCCATCCCCGCCGATGCGCATCACCGTCCTGGGTTCGGCTGCCGGCGGAGGCTTTCCGCAGTGGAACTGCAATTGCCGGAACTGCGCGGGACTGCGAGCGGGCACGCTGAAAGCAAAGGCACGTACGCAGTCGTCGATCTTCGTTCAGCCTGACGGCGGCGTGGACGGCGTGCTGTTCAACGCATCTCCCGACATCCTCGAGCAGATCCGCAGCAAGCCCGTGCTGCAACCCGCGCGTTCACTGCGCGATTCGGCCATCGCCGGCGTGGTGCTGATGGATGGTCAGATCGATCACGCGACCGGGCTCTTCATGCTGCGCGAGCGCAAGGGCGCGTTGCCCTTGTGGTGTACCGACCCGGTCGCCGAGGACCTGAGCCAAGGCAACCCCGTGCTGCGCGTCCTCGACCACTACTGCGGCGTGGACCGGCATCGCATCGCCCTGGACGGCGGTTCGTTCGCCGTGACAGGCGTCGCGGACCTGAGCTTTCGCGCCTTGCCGCTGTCGAGCAAGGCCGCGCCTTACTCGCCGCACCGCGATCGGCCGGTGGCGGGAGACAACATCGGGATCCTGATCTCCGATGACCGCAGCGGCAGGCGGGCGTTCTATGCGCCCGGGCTCGGGCAGATCACGCCCGAGGTGTTCGACGCCATGGCGCTCGCCGACTGCGTCATGGTCGACGGCACCTTCTGGACCGATGACGAGATGCCGCGCCTCGGCCTGGGCACGAAGACCGCCCGCGACATCGGTCACCTGCCGCAGTCGGGCCCTGGCGGAATGATCGAGTGGATGGCCAAGCTGCCGCAGCACACGCGGCGCATGCTCATCCACGTCAACAACACCAATCCGATCCTCGACGAAGACTCCGATGAGCGTGCGACGCTGACGCGCGCCGGCATCGCGGTCTGCGAGGACAACATGCAGATCGACGTATGACTCAGACCACCCCGGCATGGACGAGGGACGAATTCGAGGCGCAACTGCGCGAGCGCGGTCGCGCCTATCACATCCACCACCCGTTCAATCTCATGCTCAACAGTGGCCGCGCGACGCAAGAGCAGGTACGGGGCTGGGTCGCCAACCGCTTCTATTACCAGATCGCGATTCCGATCAAGGATGCGGCGGTGCTGTCCAACTGCCCCGACCAGGAGGTCCGGCGCGGCTGGGTGCAGCGCATCCTCGACCACGACGGGTTCGAGCTGAATGGCGTGCGCGACGAAGGCGGCATCGAAGCCTGGCTGCGTCTCGCCACGGCGGTGGGCCTCACACGCGAAGAAGTGCTCGACTTGCGCCACGTGGCGCCGGCGATGCGCTTCGCGGTCGACGCCTACGTGAACTTCGCTCGCCGGGCGCCGTGGCAAGAGGCGGTTTGCTCGTCGCTGACGGAACTCTTTGCGCCCGAGATCCACAAGCAGCGGCTGGCGAACTGGCCCGAGCACTACCCGTGGATCGAGCCGGAAGGCATGTCGTACTTCCGCAATCGGGTGAGCCAGGCGCGGCGCGACGTGGAGCAGGGGCTGGCGATCACGCTCGCGCACTTCACCACCCGGCCCATGCAGGAAAGGGCGCTGGAGGTGCTGCAGTTCAAGCTCGACATCCTGTGGGCGATGAGCGATGCGATGGCCCTGAAATACGGAGTGACTCCATGACGCCGCCGAGCATCGCCACCCAGCCGCGTGTCGGAACGGGCTTTCGCCTGCAATGGGAGCCGGCGCAGGACTGCCACGTGTTGCTCTACCCGGAGGGCATGGTGAAGCTGAACCAGAGCGGCGGCGAGATCCTGAAGCGCTGCGACGGGCAGCGCAGCGTCGCGGCCATCGTCAGCGAGTTGGAGCAGGCCTTTTCGACCCAGGGGCTGGGCGAGGATGTGCTGGCTTTCGTCGAGATGGCCGGCAAGCAGCGGTGGCTGGCATGGGACTGACACAGCACGCACCCCCGGGGCCTCCGCTCTGGCTGCTGGCGGAGCTGACCTACCGCTGCCCGCTGCATTGCGTGTTTTGCTACAACCCGATCGACTTTGCGCGGCAGGAAGAAGAGCTCACGACCGAGGACTGGCTGAGGGTATTGCGCCAGGGGCGCGAACTGGGCGCCGTGCAACTGGGCCTGTCGGGCGGCGAACCCCTGGTGCGGGACGATCTGGAGACGATCACGGCCCAAGCGCATCGGCTGGGCTACTACACCAACCTGCTGACGTCCGGCGTCGGCCTGACGGCGGCGCGCGCCGCGGCGCTGAAAGCCGCCGGGCTCGACCACGTCCAGTTGTCCTTCCAAGACTCCACGAAGGAGATGAACGACTTTCTTTCGCACACCAAGACCTTCGAGCTCAAAAGCCGCGTCGCGAAGATCATCAAGGACCAGGGCTGGCCGATGGTGATGAACGTGGTGATCCACCGCATGAACATCGACCACATCGACCGCATCATCGGCATGGCGGCCGAACTCGGCGCCGAGTATCTGGAACTGGCGAACACGCAGTACTACTCCTGGGCCTTTCTGAACCGCGATCACCTGCTGCCGACGCATGCACAGCTGCAGCAGGCCGAGCGCACCACCGACGCCTGGCGGGCGCGGATGGGCGAGCGCATGCGGATCTTCTTCGTTGCGCCCGACTACCACGAAGGCACGCCCAAGCGGTGCGTCAACGGCTGGGGCAGCACCTTCCTGAACGTGACGCCCGACGGCACGGCCTTGCCGTGCCACACGGCGAAGATGCTGCCGGGGCTGAGCTTTCCGAACGTTCGCACGCATGACCTGCGCGAGATCTGGTTCGATTCCGAGGGCTTCAACCGCTATCGCGGCACCGGCTGGATGAAGGAGCCTTGCGTGAGCTGCGAATTCCGCGAGCAGGATCTGGGTGGCTGCCGCTGCCAGGCGTACATGCTGGCCAACGACCCGGCCGTTGCCGACCCGGCCTGCGTGAAGAGTCCGCACCATCACCTGGTGGAAGAGGCCGTCGAGCGCGCGGGCAGCTTGTCGCCGGCGGGTGCCGTGGAGCATCCCCTGGTGTTTCGCGCGCCGGAAAACTCGCGTCGGCTCGGCGGGGTGCCCGTCGAGTCCTGAAGTGCCTGGCTGCGCGCCGACTACCTGGCGTCGGGGGTGATGAAGCAGCCTTTTTCGGCCTTGGCCTGGAGCTCGCGGTAGCGCTTGGCCTGAGGCTCCAGCGAAGGCACGTCGCGAATCGCGCCGCCACGCTCGCCGCCGATGGACATGGCCTTGGTGATCGTGCTCATCGTCACGTAGTCCTTGTACTTGACGTTGGTGGCCAGCGCGTCGAGCGCGCACGAGCACTTGTTGATCATTTCGAACTGAGGACCAGGGTGCGCGCGCATGCATTCCTGCACGTAGAGCACACGGTCCGCGGTGGGGAAGTCGTTTGCATGGGCTGGGCTCGCGCCCATCAGCAGGGCTCCGCACAGGCCCAGCAGCAGAAGGGGCGACTTGAGCGATGTGGGCGAACGTTGCATGGGAGGTCCGTCAGGGTTGGCGTCCGGCGCCGTCGATAAGCATCTCCTCGGCCATCAACGGCGCCGAGGCGGCGGATTCTCCGTCGATTCGGCTGCGGATGCCATAGAGGCCGCCCGGTACGGCATCCGACAGCAGGAAGACATAGGTCTTGTTGGCCAGCTTTTCGAATCGCGCGCGAAGCGGATCGTCGAGGTAGGGCGAGATGCTGATCTCCCGCACCGCGACCGGCTTGCCGCGATAGGGCAGGTTGACGGTGCGCACCGTGGCACCCTGGTACACCGCCATGCGGATGCGCTTGCGGAAGTAGTTGGCCTGGCCTTTCGTCAGGCGCTGCATCTCGCGAATGTCCCGTTCGAGGAAGTAGAGGATGGCCGGGTTGCCTTCGGCGCTTTCGATCTCGGGCTGGCGCACAGCGCGCGCGCCGCTGAAGAACTCGGCGCGAACAGCGCAGCACTTGCCGTCGGGCTGCGCCGTCAGCATCAGGCTCACCGTGTCGTCGAAGGGCTCTTCCAGGGTCCCGGTCTTGTGAAAGGCGTAGTGCAGGGTGAGCGGAGGCCGCAGCCCGGCGAGTTGGTTGTCCATGAAGAGCGCCCGTTCGGCCACCGAGAAATCGGTCGCCGCCACGGCCAGCCAGGGCATCCACCAGATCAACGCGAGTGCCAGTCTGAGGGCGGAAATTGCGTTCATCGGGAGGAGGGGGGCGCACTATTGCTTCGGGGCCGCGTACGAGGCGTCGACGAGCGGCACGCCGTACTCCTTCAGGATGGCCTCGATCTGCGACCGGTTGGATTCGATCAGGCCTTCGACCTGCTGCTTCCATTCGCGCTCGCCGTAGCGCACGCCCATGGCGATCTGGTAGTCGAACTGGACGCCGGGCTCCGATTTCAGCGGCACCACCGCCAGTGGCGGCGACTTGACACGCTGCGCGTAGTAGCCGGCGATCGGGCCCCAGACGATGGCGACGTCGATCTTGCCGGCCGCGAGGTCCTTCTCGATGATCTCGCCGGGATACTGGGCCGGGTCGGCGTTCATGACCTGGTAAGGCACGCCCTGCTCGACGAGGCTGTGCTTGACGAGCCACGCCGATGCGGGCGAGCGGTCGTAGATGCCGATACGCAGCTTGGCCAGTTGGGCCGGATCGAGCTTCAGGAAGTCCTCGCCGGACACCACCTTGTCCAGGCCCTTGCCCTTCGGGAAGACCAACGCGTAGGTCGAGCGGTAGTACGGCTTGGTGACCGACACCTGGTCGTAGCCCGCGGGCACGCCGATCACGATGTCGCACGGGTAGTCCTGGCCCGGCAGCTTGAACCTCAGGGTGTTCCGGATGAAGGCCAGGCGCTGCGGAAAGGAGTAGTAGGTCACCGGCAAACTCAGCGATTTGCCGAACACTTCAGCGATCCTGTTCTCGATCCCCTCGCCCTTGACGTTCGAGAACGGCAGGTTGTTCGGGTCCTGACAGACACGCAGCGCGGTGCGCTTGGCAGGGGTGTCCTGGGCAGCCACGCCGGCCGCGAGCGCCGCCAGCGCGATGCCGGCTGCCGCGAGCATGCATCGATGGGGGCCGGCAAGGGTCATTTGGGTATCTCTTCGACCTTCGCGCGCGTGATGGCGCCGTCGGACCGGCCTTTGAGGTAGGCGTAGAGTTGGTTGATGTTTTCCATGACGACCGGGCTGGTGCCGAAACTCTGCATGCCCTTGTCCAGCCGGCCGTTGGTCACGACCTTGACGAAGTCCTCCTTAGAGAGTGTCTTCATGCTGACGATCAGCGATGGCCCGACCAGTCCTTCCTGGTTGGCGCCGTGGCAGCGGTCGCAGGCGGCGGCGCGCCACGCCCGGAAGCCCTTGATCGTTTCGCTGTCGACCTTGTAGCCATCCACCACCTTGTAAGGGGGCTTGTCGTCCGCGTGAAGTGCGCCTGCCATGGACAGCATTGCGCAAGCGATAAGAAACGCCTTCCTAGAACTCATGATTGCGAGATCCTTGTTGTCTTCAGCATGAAGAGATGGCAGCCTTTCGACTGCCATCTCCGGATCCGGCCCACAGGGGCCCCACACTCAGTTGCCGGGCAGTGCGAACACGGTCAAGGAACCACCGAGCTCGGTGTATTGATTCAGTTCCTTGTAGCCGCCCACGGCGCCCAGGCCATCCTGGTCCTTCTCGAGGCCCGCGGCCATGCCGATGCCGGCCCAGCCGCCGATGCCCGAGAACACCCCGATGTACTGCTTGCCCTTGTGTTCATAGCTGAACACGTTGCCGATGATGCCGGAGGGCGTCTTGAACTTGAAGAGTTCCTTGTTGATGTTCTTCTTGTCCACGCACTTCATGTAGCCCTCGAGCGTGCCGTAGCACGACAGGCCGCCAGCCGTGTTGAGCGCGCCGCTCCACACCGAGAACTTCTCGGGATGGCTCTGCACGATCTTGCCGGTGCCGGCGTTCCAGGTGATGTAGTTGCCCATGCCGCCATGGCTGCCCGGTGCCGGGTACATGGAGAGCGTGGCGCCGACGTACGGTTGTCCGGCGGTGTACTCGACCTTGAACGGCTCATAGTCCATGCACACGTGATTGGTCGGCACGTAGAAGAGCTTGGTCTCCGGGTCGAAGGCGGCCGGCTGCTGGTCCTTGGAGCCCAGCGCTGCCGGGCAGATGCCCTTGCTGTTGACGTCGGGTCCGTTCTGCGCGGTGGAGTACTTGGACACCACTTGCGGGCGACCGGTCTTCATGTCGACGTTCGTGGCCCAGTTCACCTTGGGGTCGTACTTCTCGGCCACCAGCAATGCGCCCGTCACGCGGTCCATCGTGTAGGCAAAGCCATTGCGGTCGAAGTGCACGAGCGCCTTCGTGGGCTTGCCCTTGACGTCGATGTCGGCCAGGATCATCTCGTTGATGCCGTCGAAGTCCCATTCGTCGAACGGCGTCATCTGGTAGGCCCACTTGGCCATGCCGGTGTCGACGTCACGCGCGAAGATAGTCATGGACCACTTGTTGTCGCCGGGGCGCTGCGAGGGGTTCCAGGTCGACGGATTGCCGGTGCCGTAGTACACCAGGTTCAGGTTCTTGTCGTAGCTGTACCAGCCCCAGGTGGTGCCGCCGCCGAGCTTCCACTGATCGCCCTTCCAGGTCTTCAGTGAAGAGTCCTTGCCGACGGGCGCCATCTTGCCGTCGGTCCAGGTCATGGTCTTGTCCGGGTCCATCAGCATTTCGGCATCGGGTCCCGTGCTGTAGGCCTTCCAGACCTCCTTGCCCGTGTTGATGTCGTAGGCCACAAGGAAGCCCCGCACACCCCACTCGCCGCCGCTGATGCCGGTGATGACCTTGTCCTTGAAGACGTGCGGCGCGTTGGTGTTGACGGCGCCCAGCTTCGGGTCCCCGTTCTTCACGGTCCAGACGGGCTTGCCGGTCTTGGCGTCGAGCGCGACGAGATTGCTATCGGCCTGTTGCAGGAAGACCTTGCCCTCGGCATACGCGAGGCCGCGGTACACCGTGTCGCAGCACATCTGCGGGATCACCGCCGGGTCCTGCTTCGGCTCGTACTTCCAGAGGATCTTCTGCGTATCGAGATCGATCGCGAAGACCTTGTTGGGGAACGGTGAATGCAGGTACATCTTGCCGTCGATGACCAGTGGCGAGCCTTCATGCCCTCGCAGCACGCCGGTGGAGAAGGTCCACGCGACCTGCATCTTCCCCACGTTGCCGGTGTTGATCTGCTTGAGCTTGCTGTAGCGCTGGTTGTACATGTCCCCAGCCTGCATCGCCCAATTCTTCGAATTGGCGATATTTTTCTCGACGTCGGCATTGGCTAATGCCAACGCTGGCATCGCGAGGAGCGCCGCAGCCGAATAACGCCAAAGTCGCCCGTGAAAATGCCCGGAAATTCGCATCGAAGTCTCCTTGTTCTGATTCACAGATACCGCCCGCACGGACGTGCCGACAGGGCGACTGCCGCGCAACGCAATGAAGCCGGCAAGTGCACTAAATGCAAGATGCGCGCCCGCTGGAACACTTCGAATTCGCGGGTCCAGCCAGATGCCGCCGCCTCTATTTCGAGTCGTTCGAATTGGCCATTGCGCTAAGGGGAAACCCTCTGCGCCGAAATTGTGGCAACCACTTTCGACACAGAGTGTTTCACCGGCAGACGAAGCATCTGCAGCCCGTGCCGCCTGCAGGGCGCAACCCGCTTGCGCCGATGGGCGCGCCTATTGCATGCTCGAAGGTATTCATGCCACAGACGTTGCCAACGACGACCATGCTGCGGACCACCGGTCTGACCAAGCGCTACGGCGCGCGGGCGGCGCTCAAGAGCCTTTCACTCAGCCTGGCGTCAGGTCAGTTCGTGGCGCTGCTGGGGCCCAATGGCGCGGGCAAGTCGACCTTGTTCCAGGTGCTCACCGGGCTGTTTGCCGCCGACGAAGGCGAGGTCGAAGTGGCCGGCCATTCGTTCCACCGGTCTGCGACAGCGGCCTTGCGCCATATCGGCGTCGTGTTCCAGCAGGTGTCGCTCGACCTGGATCTCAGCATCCGCCGGAACCTGCTGTTTCAGGCCGACCTGCACGGGCTGCCGCGGCGCCTGGCGGCGCAGCGCATCGAGGCCGGCTGCGCCCAGCTCGGCATCGACGCCGATCTCGATCGCAGGGTGCGCGAGTTGTCCGGCGGCAATCGACGCAAGGTCGAACTCGTGCGCGCCTTGCTGCATCGGCCCTCCGTGCTGCTGATGGATGAAGCCACGGTGGGCCTGGACCCCCGATCGCGCCAGGACCTGATGCGCGCCCTGCATGCGAACGTGCAGGAGCGCGGAGTCTGCGTCCTGTGGGCCACGCATCGGGTGGAGGAGGCCGAAGGTGCCGACCGCGTCCTCGTGCTGCACCACGGCGAACTCCTGGCCGATGGCACGCCGGCCCAGGTGACACAGGCGCTGGGACAACCCACGCTGGAGGAGGGCTTCATCGCGCGCACGAGCTGATCCGTAGTTCCGATTCAAATCAACAAGGAGACGTCGAGATGGTTGAAGTTGCCGGGGTTCCGAAGTGTGCCGCCCGTTCGTTAGCGGCCTTGTTGGGCGCGTGCCTCGGCATGGCCGCGATGGCGCAGGGCACCGCCTATGTGTCGAGCGAGAAAGACCAGGCAGTCACGCTGATCGACCTGGCCACGCTCAGCGTCAAGGGCACCATTCCGACGTGCAAGCGAGGGCGGCACATCCAGGTCATGCCGGATCGCCTGATCATGCTCGCCTGCACCGAGTCGAACGTTGCGGACGTGATCGACCCGGCGACGGGCAAGTCGCTGCGCCGCGTTCCGCTGGGCGACGAGCCCGAGGCCTTCGATTTGTCGCCGGACGGAAAGACCATCTACGTGTCCAACGAGGACGAAGGCGCGGTCAGCTTCGTCGATGCGTCGAACGGCAAGGTGCTCAAGTCGATCAAGGTCGGCAAGGAGCCCGAAGGCGTGAAAGTCAGTGCGGACGGCAAGACGCTGTACGTGACCTCCGAGGTCGCGAGCCTCGTGCACGTGATCGACGTCGCCAGCGCTTCCATCGTCAAGAACGTCAAAGTGGGCAAGCGGCCACGTCGCATGGCCTTCACGCCCGACGGCAAGGAGCTGTGGGTCACGAATGAACTCGATGCCAGCGTCAGCATCATCGACACGGCCACCCGTGCCGTGGTCGGCAATCTGAAGTTCGAAGTCAAGGGCGCGCGCAGCGAAGACATCACGCCGGTGGGCATCCAGATGTCGCGCGACGGCAAGCGCGCCTTCGTGGCGCTGGGCAGGGCGAATCACGTCGCGTTCGTCGACGTGCCGCAGCGCAAGGTCACGAATCTCGTGCTGGTCGGCAAGCGCGCGTGGAACGTCACGCTCGACAAGGCCGAAGCCCGGCTGTATGTGGTCAACGGTTTGAGCGACGACGTGACGGTGGTCGATGTCGCGGCGGCCAAGCCGATCAAGAGCATCCCGGTCGGCCGCGTGCCCTATGGGCTGGTGGTGGTTGAATGAAGGGAGCCGCCTGTTTCGTCGGCATGTCGCTGCTGCTTGCGGCGTCGACGTCGGCCGGACAGGCGGCGGGCGCGGTCACTCCGTTGAAAGCGACGCTCCTGGTGCCCGACTCCGACGCGCGGCTCGAACGCTCGCGCCTGGAGCGCCAGTTCCTGGGCCACCCTGGCGGCCCGGCGAGCGACGGGCTGGATGTCGCGCTGGAGGAAGGGCAGTTCGAGCTGCAGGCCGTCGATGCGGCCGTGGTGTTGACGAAGCAGTCTGCCGCCTCGCCGGAGGCGGCACGCGCCGCTGCGCAGGCGGCCGAAAAGGCGGGCGCCGCAGTGCTCCTCACGGACCTTCCTGCCGATTGGACGCTGGCCGTGGTCGATGCCGTGAAGCTGCCGGTGATCAACATCGGCGACGCCGCCGACCGCCTGCGCGAGCAGGACTGCCGGGCGCGCCTGTTCCACATCGTCCCGAGCGAGCGCATGCGTGCCGACGCACTGGCGCAAACGCTCGTGTCGCGCAAATGGAGCAAAGTGCTCCTGCTCGTCGGCCCGAGTGCGCAGGATCAGTTGCGGGCCGCGACGGTGCAGGCCTCGCTCAAGCGCTACGGCTTGCAGGTGGTCGCGACCAAGCCCTTCAAGCTGTCGGGCGACCCGCGGGAGCGCGACCTGGCCAATCCGATGCTGCTTACGGCCGGCACGACTTACGACGCCGTCTGGGTGGTCGACAGCGATGGCGAATTCGCGCGCAGCCTGCCGTATCGCACGGTGTTGCCTCGGCCGGTGGTGGGTGATGCGGGATTGGTGGCCGTGGCCTGGCATGCGCAGTTCGAGCGCTACGGCGCCCCACAGGTCTCCCGCCGGTTCGCCAAGGCGGCCGGCCGGCCCATGACCGAGAGCGACTGGTCGGCGTGGATGGCAGGCAAGGCGCTGATCGCGGTCGCGACCGCGGCGCCGAAGGGGCCCGCCGCGACTTGGGCGCAAGGGCTCGCCAAGACGCCGCTCGATGGCTCCAAGGGCACGAACCTGAGCTTTCGGCCCTGGGACGGCCAGTTGCGCCAGACCATGCTGCTCACCGACGGGCAAGGCGTGATTGCGCAGGCGCCGGTGGAGGGTCTGCTGCACCCGACCAACGTATTGGACACACTGGGCGCGGACGCCCCGGAGAAGCGATGCAAGACGACGCATTGATTCCCGTGGAAGCCGGCGAAGCTGAACTCGCGCAGCGCCGTGGGCTCGCGCACGCCCTGCAGGCCATGCAGGCGATCGTCATGCGCGAGCTGCTCAAGTTCTCGCAGCAGACCGGCCGCCTGGTGTCGGCGCTGGTTCGTCCGCTTTTGTGGCTGGCGGTGTTCGCGGCGGGCTTTCGCAACGTGTTCGGCGTCGCGATCGTCGAGCCCTACGACACCTATATCCCCTATGACGTCTACATCGCGCCGGGCCTGGTGGGCATGGTGCTGCTGTTCAACGGGATGCAGTCGTCGCTGGCGATGGTCTACGACCGCGAGATGGGCTTGATGCGGCTGCTGCTCACCGCACCCTTGCCACGCGCGTGGCTCCTGTTCTGCAAGCTCTGCGCGACGGGGCTGCTGTCGGTGCTCCAGGCCCTGGCCTTCGTGATCGTCGCGACCTTGATCGGCACCGACCTGCCACTGCTCTCGCTGGGCGGGTTGCATGCCTTGATAGCGCTGGTCTGCGGAGCGCTGATGCTGGGCGCGCTCGGCCTGCTGCTGTCGGTGCACATCAAGCAGCTTGAGAACTTCGCCGGCACGATGAACTTCGTGATCTTTCCGATGTACTTCATGTCCACCGCGCTGTACCCGCTGTGGAAGCTGAGGGAGTCCGGCGCCGAATGGGTCTATCAACTGGCCCGCTTCAACCCGTTCACGCACGCCATCGAGTGGATCCGGTTCGCTTTGTATGGCAAGGACCCGGGCGAGGCGCCCTGGATCGTGCTGGGGTGCCTCGTGGTGTTCTTCGTGCTGGCCTGCTGGGGCTACGACCCGCAGCGCGGCTTTGGCGGATTGACGAAGCGCGGTGGAGGCCCGGCATGAACCTCGACCGCCGACGCTGGCTGGGCCGCGCCGCCGCGCTGGCGATGTCGGCGGGGCCTCTTGCGCATGTTCCGCGCGCGCTCGCCAGCGACGCCTTTCCCTCCCGGCCGATCATGATGTGGGTGCCGTGGGCGGCGGGTGGCGCGACCGACCTGTCGCTGCGGCTGCTGGCCGAACTCGCGGCGCCGGCGCTCGGCCAGGCCGTGATCGTTGCGAACCGCCCTGGCGCCGGCGGCACGCTGGCGATGCCGATCCTGCAGCAGGCCGAACCCAATGGCTACACGATCGCGCAGATGCCGCAGCCGGTGTTTCGGGCGCCGTTCTTACAAAAGGTACTGTGGGACCCGGTGCGGGACGTCACACCCATCATCCAGATTTCGGGCGTCACCTTCGGAGTGCTGGTGCGTGCGGCCAGCCCGATGCGCGAGCTCGGCCAGTTGTTCGACTTCGCACGCAAGCGGCCCGGCGAGCTGAGCATCGCCACCAACGGCGTCGGCACCACGCCGCACCTCGTGCTCGAAGCGTTGTTCACCGAGCGCGGGCTGCGCTACATCCATGTGCCGTACAAAGGCACCTCCGAGCTGACCCTGGCCGTGGAGTCGGGCCAGGTGATGGCGGGCGTCAATTCATCGGGCTTCGCGCCGGAGGTCGATGCGGGCCGCCTGCGGCTGCTCGCAACCTTTGGGGCACAGCGCTCGCCGCGGTGGCCGAAGGTGCCGACATTGCGCGAGCTGGGTTTCGACATCGTGGCGATGTCGCCCTACGGCCTGGCCGGTCCGCGCGGATTGCCACCCGACGTGCTGGCCGTGCTGCACGACGGCTTCAAGAAGGCCCTGTTCGATCCGCGCTTCGTCGATGACCTGGCCAGGTACGACCAGGAGGTCACCTACCTCGGCCCCGAAGACTACGCACGGGCCTGCAGGGAGGAATACGCCAAGGAGCGTGCGGCTGTCGAGCGGATGAAGGGCTCGCGCGGCGCGGGCGGCTGATGGCCAAAGACGGAGGTTTCCGGATGAATCGAGACGATGGGGTGATGAGCGACTGGCGCCAGCGTGCGCTGATGCTCGAAGCCGAGGTCGCCAAGGCGGTGATCGGCCAGGCGCGGACGATCCGCCTCATCAACACGGCCGTCTTCGCGCGCGGCCACGTGCTGCTGCAAGGCGATGTCGGTGTGGGCAAGACGACGCTGCTGCGGGCCTTCGCGCAGGTGCTGGGCGGTGACTTCGGGCGCATCGAAGGCACCATCGACCTGATGCCCAACGACCTGATCTACTACACCTACATCAGTGCCGAGGGCAAGCCGGCGGTCGAGCGCGGGCCCCTGATCCAGCACGGCGAGAGCCTTGCGGTCTTCTTCTTCAACGAGATCAACCGGGCGCGCCCGCAGGTTCATTCGCTGCTTCTGCGCGTGATGGCCGAGCGCAGCGTGTCGGCGTTCAATCGGGAGTTCCGCTTTCCGCACCTCGTGGTGTTTGCCGATCGCAACCGCGTCGAGCGCGAAGAGACTTTCGAGATCTCGGCCGCGGCACGTGATCGCTTCATGCTCGAAGTGACCATCGACGCGCCTGCGACCGATGCCGAGCGACGCCAGCTGATGACCGAGCCGCGCTTCCACGACACGGATCGACTGATCGGCGACTTGGCCGGCGGCCTGGTCGCCTACCAGGAGCTGAACCAGGTGTCTGAGCTGATCCAGCGTGGCGTGCAGACCTCCGAGGCCTTGCAGACCTATGCGATGGACCTGTGGCGTGCGACGGCGGCGCCCGCCGACTACGGCGTGCGGCTGTCGGACCTGGACGCCGCCCACCTGATGCTCGCGGGCGCCAGCCCGCGCGGCATGAGCCTGCTGCTGCGCGCCGCCCGCGTGGCGGCCTGGCTCGATGGGCGCGACTACGTCACGCCCAAGGACGTGCAGGCGGTCTTCGTCGAAACCATCTCGCACCGGCTGTGCTACCAGCCGGTGTACGAGATGCGGCGTCACGAGATATCGGGCCGCTTGATGAGTGGCATCCTCAACAGCGTGGCAGCACCATAGATGAACGCGCCCCAGTCTTCGCAGGAACTGCATTACCGCATCGGGGTGCCGGCGCTGGGCCACTTTCCCGGCCATCACCGCAGCTCGCGGGGGGACAGCGGCTTCGAGTTTCGCGGCCATGCGTCGCTGCTCGATGCACCGGACCCGCGCCGGCTCGATCTGCACGCAAGCCTGCGCGATCCGTTCGGCAGCTGGATCGTGAGGGTCTACAGCCAGCGCAAGGCGATTCCGGTCGTGTTGGTCGCGGACCTGTCGGCGTCCATGGGTTTTGCCGGCACGCGCCGCAAGCTCGATGTGCTGGCCGATTTCGTCGACAGCCTGGCGTGGTCGGCCTGGCGCACCGGCGACAGCTTCGGCTTCGTCGGTTGCGACAGCACGGTGCGCGAGGATGTTCTGTTGCCATTGACGCGCGCGCGCGGCATGGGTGACGCGCTGGCTCGGACGCTTCGCTCGCTGCGTCTCCAGGGCCGCTCGGCGCGCGCGCTGTCGATGGCCCATCGCTACCTGGGCCGGCAACGTTCGCTGGTTTTTCTCGTCTCGGACTTCCATCTGCCGCTGTCGGAGGTCGAGGACACGGTGGCCTCGATGGCGCACCACGATCTGGTGCCGGTGGTCCTGTGGGACCCACTGGAGTTCGGGCCGAGCACACGGCGCGGCCTGGTGCAAGTGACCGACCCGGAAACCGGCGTCACGCGACTGTTGTGGTGGCGTCCGGCCCTGCGCGAAAAATGGCTGGCGGCCCAGCAGCAGCGCCGCGATGCCTTGCTCCGAATCTTTCAGGTGAACCGGGTCAAGCCGCTGTTCATCGAGGGCGCCTTCGATGCCGACGCGGTGACGCGGCACTTCCACTCGTGAGCCGCACGTGAGCGATGCACGATGACGATCCGGCAGATGGCCCTGGCCTCACGCAAGCTCTGCGGCGCGCTGCTGGGCTGGGTCGCATCGGCGGCTTGCGCAGCAATGCTTCCGGGACAGGTGGATGCCACCCTGAGTGAACCGAGGGCCTTCGGCTACCAGCTTGGCGACAGGGTGTCGCGCACCGTCACGGTCGACGCTGCGGACGGCCTCGTGCTCGACGAGTCCAGCGTGCCGCAGGCCGGCCCGCGCGGCAACGCCCTCGAGTTGCGCAGCGTCGTGCGACGCAGCAGTGCCGAGCCCGGAGGGCGGCGCCATGAACTGACGTTGGCCTATCAGGTGTTTCTTTCGCCGCCGCAACCGCGCACGCTCGAGATGCCGGGGTTCACCTTGCGCTTCAAGGGGCAGCCGCGGGCGCAGGAGGTCCGCGTCGAAGCCTGGCCGGTGACGGTTTCGCCACTGGTGCCGGTCGAGGTCTCGCCCCGGCGCGGCCTCGGCGAACTGCAGCCCGACGCGGCCCCGCCGCTGATCGACACGCGCTTCGCGCGCTGGCGCCTCGCCGCCTACGGCCTCGTCGCGCTGGTGCTGCTGGGCTACCTTGCCCACGTGTACATCGGCCTGCCGTGGTGGACACGCGCACATCGGCCGTTCACGCTGGCGTGGCGCGCGCTGCGCGACCTGACGCCGGCGAGTCCCGAGCGGCAATGGCGCGAGGCGTTCCAGCATCTTCATGGCGCCTTGAACCGGACGATGGGAGAGGTCGTTTTCGAGGAGGGCGTCGATCGCTTTGTCACGGCGAAACCGCAGTTCGCGCATTTGCGCGACGACCTCGGCAGGTTCTTCCGGCAGTCGCGCCTCGAGTTCTTCGGCAAGGACGAGCAGCAGCCGCAAGCCGGTGCCGACCGAAGCTGGCTGATCGGGTTCTGTCGGCGTTGCCGCGATGCCGAGCGAGGTGCCGCATGAGCTTCGACCATCCCTGGCTGCTGTGGTTGTTGCCTCTGGCCCTGCTGCCGCTGTTCGCGCGGTCGGGCAGTGCGCTCGACAACGGCTGGGCCGCCTTGATGCCGCGCGACCGGTCTTCCGACCTTCTGGGTTGGGCGCTGCGCATCATCGGTGTCCTGGCGCTCGCGGCCCTCGACATCGGCATGGCTGGCCCCTATTGGCCGGAGTACGAGGTCGAACGCATCGGCAAGGGCGCCGAGATTGTGCTGGTGCTCGATCGCAGCCGCAGCATGGACCAGGGCTTCGCGGGCGCACGACCCTCGGGCGCGGCGATGAAGGGCACCAGCCCCGAGGTCATCGACTACTACATGAAGCAGTCGAGCCGGATGCGCGAATCCAAGGGCAAGGTCGCCCGGCAGTTGCTGTCGGAGTTCATCGCCAAGCGGCAGGACGACCGCTTCGGCATGATCGTTTTCAGCACCTTGCCGATCCGGGTCCTGGAGTTCACGCAGAAGAACGAAGCGATCCAGGCCGCCATTGCGGCTGGCGACGTGGGCCGCGGCCTCTCGGAAACCAACATCGGCCTCGCGCTGCAATCGGCGCTGTCGTCCTTCGACGATCGTCCCTATACCGGCTCGCGCATCGTCATGCTGGTGTCCGACGGCGGCGACCGGTTGGACACCGATGCCCGCGAGCGCATTGCTTACCTTGCGCGCAAGCATCGCGTCACGTTCTACTGGATCTACCTTCGCTCCACCAACAGCCCGGGACTGATCCTGGAAAAGGGCGAAGCGCCGGAGAGTGTCGAGTCGGTGCCGGAGTACGCGCTGCATCGCTTCTTCGAATCGCTCGGCACTTCATACCGTGCCTACGAGGCCAGCGATCCCGAGGCGCTGAAGAAGGCCATCGATGCGGTGAACCGTCTCGAGAACCTGCCCATCACCTACCTCGACACCATGCCGAGGCGCGACGTGTCGGCACCGGTGTTGGGTGTTGCATTGGGCTGCATCCTGCTGCTGCTGGCAGCCAACCTGGCGGAGATCCGGCGATGGGCATGAGCTCGCAGCGACGCACGCGCGTGGTGCTGGGTCTGTTCGCGGTGGTCGCCGCTGCAGCGGCAATCGATGGCGCGCACACCTGGCGGCAGCATATGTGGAATGAAGCGATTGTCTCGGGCCCGTTGCCGGCCGATGACAAGGATGTGCCGGTCCAGGTGCGATTCGCGCAGGCCCATGCGCGGGCCGACAGCGGCGCCGACGACGCGGCCCTGCGCCTCTATCGCAGCCTGGAAGACGATTCGCCGCTGGGCCAGGCGGCTCGCTACAACAGCGCCAACCTGCTGATGCGTCAGGCGGTGGTGGTGCAAGCCGGCGCCGAGCCCGGCAAGGCCATCGCGCTGATCGAACTCGCCAAGGAAATCTACCGCGACGTGCTGCGCGTCGACCCGCAATACTGGGATGCGCGCTACAACCTGGAGCGCGCACAGCGCCTGCTCCCCGATCCCGACGAGATGGACGTCGCGCCGCCCGAAACCAGGCGAGACGCCGAACGTGCGGCCACCACCATGCGCGGCTACTCGCCGGGTCTGCCATGACGCTCTGGCACCGATTGCGCGTCTCGTGGCGGCGCGGCACCGACCGCTGGCTGCTGTCGTTGGCCGCCCTCGCGCTGGCGGCCAGCTTGATCGATCCGGGCGTGATGATGGAGCGCTCGCTGTTCGATCACGTGATCGTGCTCGACGTGACCCAGAGCATGAATGTCACCGACGAGCAGATCGATGGCCAGCCGGTCTCGCGCCTTGCTTTCGCCAAGCACGCCTTGCGGCAATCGCTGCTGCAGTTGCCGTGCGGCTCGAAGGTGGGCTGGGCGATCTTCACCGAGTACCGTGCGTTGCTGTTGCTCGCGCCGATCGAGGTGTGCGCCAACCTGAGCGAGCTGCGTTCGACGTTGGCGCAGATCGATGCGCGCATGGCCTGGTCGGGCAACAGCGAGATCGCCAAGGGGTTGCACAGTGCGATCGGCATCGCCAAGCAACTGCCGGACTCGCCGTCGCTGGTGTTCGTCACCGACGGGCAGGAGGCGCCGCCGCTGAACGCGCACTACCGGCCCTCTTTCGACGACAAGCCGGGCGAAGTCCCGGGGCTGATCGTGGGTGTGGGCGACCAGCTTCCATCGCCGATCCCCAAGACCGATCCCGAAGGACAGCCGCTCGGCTTCTGGCGAGCCGACGAGGTGATGCAGACCGATCTGCGCAGCCAGGGACGCGGCGCGAGTGTGCGTGGCGAAACACTGGCAGACGAGAACGCGGGTGCGGCCGCTCCGATGCTCGGCGCCACGCCGGGACTCGAACACCTGTCGTCGCTGCGGGAAGGCTATCTGCGTCTGCTGGCCGGCGAGCAGGGCATGGTGTTTCTTCGTCTGCAATCGCGGGAACGGCTGGCGGCAGCGTTGACGTCGCCCGCTCTGGCCAAGCCGGCGTCGGTTCGCACCGGCAGCCGCTTCGTCCTGGCAGGTCTGGCGTTCTGCCTGCTCCTGGCGCGCTATGCGGCGCCGTGGCTGCGGAAGACCAGGGTGCTGAAGAAATAGAACTCCGCATCCAGCGCCCACTGGATGTTCGAAGACTGACGGAAGCCGTGCTGTTCTCCCGCGAAGAGCAGGTACTGCGTGGTGATCCCTTTCTGACGAAGCGCCGCGATCATCAGCTCGGTCTGGCTCGGCGGGACGATCTTGTCCTCCGCACCCTGGAAGAACGCGACTGGCGCCGTCAGCCGGTCGGCATGGCGAACGGGGGAGCGCTCGAGGTAGGTTTCGCGATGACCGTCCGTGTCCGTGTAAGGCGCGATCAGCCAGTCCAGGTAGCGGGACTCGAACTTGTGCGTATCCCGGGCCAGGGCCTCCGGATCGCTGACCCCGTAGTGGCTGCCGCCGGCCCGGAACATCCGGCGCACGGCAGGATCGCTGGAGGTGAGGCAACCGAGCACCGTGAATCCCCCGGCACTGCTGCCGGTGATCACGATCCGGCTTGCATCGACCCATCCCTTGTCGACCAGATAGCGCGCGGCGGCGGCGCAGTCCTCGACGTCGACGACGCCCCACATCCCGTGCAGGCGCTCGCGGTAGGCGCGACCGTAGCCGGAGCTTCCGCCATAGTCGACATCGACGACCGCGACGCCTCGACTGGTCCAGAACTGCGTGCGCAAGTCGAGCGTGATCGACGCCGAAGAGGTCGGCCCGCCATGGCATCGGACCAGGAGCGGCGGCAGTTCGGTGTCCGGGGCGAGATGGTCGGCATTCCTCGGCGGATAGAAATGGGCGAACGCGGTCTGGCCGCGCCGCGTCGGGAACTCGATCGGTTGGGGTGCGGCAAGGTGTCGATGGATCGCCGGGTCATCGGCGAGGGTGCTGGACTTTCGAATCACCGTGGCTTTGCCCGAGCGCGGATCCAGCACCACGATCGCGCTCGCCAGCGTCGGAGCCCCGGCCTTGAAAGCCACCTTTCCGTCTTGTGCTCGCACCGACGAAAAGTCGCTGTAGGGCAGGTCGATATCCGTCAGCCAGCCGGTTTCGAGGTCCAGCAGCGCCAGCTTGCCGAGGCCACCCTCGACGTACGTGCACACCACTTCTGCAGGCGACAGAAATGCATAGGTCGACATCCCCAGGTTCCATTGCGGTCGTCCGAATTCCGCCGCCTTCGGACAGACATTGACGGCGTTGCCCCTCGCATCCGTTCGATGGATGTTCCACCAGCCGGACCGGTCCGACACGAAATGGAGGACGCCATCGGGCGACCACTCCGGCTGGAATACGGATTCGCCGGGACCCCCGGCGACCCGGGTCGGGTTCTCCACCGCGGTACCGTCGAACGCCGCGACCCAAAGCTCGGTGCCCTCCCATGGCATCCGTGGGTGGTCCCACGCGAGCCAGGCGAGGCGGCGACCGTCCGGGCTGAGGCGCGGAGAGGCGTAGAAGTCATGCCCCTGGACCAGCACGTTGCCGGCTCCTTCCGACGTCACATCCAGCGCCACGATCGCGTTGATGGCCTCCTTGTCTGCTTGCCGGTGATCCTCGCGCACGCCGATCCACAGGTGGCGACCCTTGTCGATCCGTCCGTCGGCGTACCGAAGCGCGGCATCGGGTTGGCCTGAAGCAGGGGGTGGCGTGAGAGGCACGGGAGGACCGCCGCCTTCGATGCGATAGAGCCGCTGATCCTGGAAGTTGCTGAAGTAGCCGATGCCGTCCGCGACAAGCGCCGCGGCGCCGCCATACTCGTGAACACGCGTGCGTGCGGAAAGAGGCGGCGGCGTGACGTCGAGCTTCGCCCCGTCTTCGTTGTGACGTACGAGCACATGGCGCCCGGCTTCCTGCGGCCTGCCTTCGACCCAGTACACGTCGCTGCCATCCAGCAACACATCGGCAAGGTTGATCGCGGCACTCGCCACGAGTTCGGACGTGACGGGCGACGACCAGGTACCGAAGGGTGTCGCAGTCGGATGGGGCATAGGGACACCTCGGGTAGATGGGGACCTCGGAAACAGGTCGGCTGGAGGCAAAATCGATTGTACGAATGCCTGCGGCTGACGTGCTCGATGCTGGCCGCGCGAGTGCTCGAACTGGAGGGATGGCAGATGAGAGCTGTGTGGCGGCTGTTGCGTTCGCGTGCCTCCTTCCCGGGGCGATGGGATCTCGCCTGGGTGCTTGGCGGGACGGTGCTGACCTTCGTGCTGTCGAGCGCGTTCGAGGTGCGGGAACGATTGGCCGCGATCCTCGAGCACGCCGAGGCATGGCAGGTCGACGAAGTCCCGCTCACGCTGATGGCACTGTCTCTGGGCCTGGCCTGGTACGCGCGGCGCCGTCAGCAAGAAGCTGCGCGCCTGCTGGCCCAGAACCGCGAACTCGCTCAAGAACTGATCGCACTCCAGGACAGCGAGCGGCTGGCGTTGGCGCGCGAGTTGCACGACGAATTCGGCCAGCATTGCACCGCGATCCGCATCGAGGCCACTTACATCCAGCGCTCGTCCTCGCTCGAACAGATCGGCGAAGCCGCGCGCCGCGCCGCCGCGTCTGCCGAACTGCTGCAGGAGGGCGTTCGGCGCCTGGTGCGGCGATTGCGGCCGGCGGAACTCGATCAACTGGGCCTGGTCGCCGCGATGGAGTCGTTGTGCGAGGCGTGGGCGACGCGCAGTGGCGTGCCCTGTCAGTTTCATTCCCAGGGCGATCTGCATGAGCGCGGCGAAGCCATCGACACCACCATCTACCGCGTGACCCAGGAAGCGCTGGCGAACGTCGTGCGTCACGCGAATGCCACGCGCGTGCTGATCGAGCTCGCTGCGACTTCGCAGTGCCTGAGCTTGAGCGTTGAGGACGACGGCCGCGGCTTCACCGTCGCATCGCCGAGGCGCGGCTTCGGCCTGCTCGGCGCGACCGAGCGCGCCGCGGCACTTGGCGGCAGCTTCGAGGCCGACAGCGCGCCGGGCGCCGGCACGCGGATTCGCATGCGGTTGCCCGCGGCCCCGCAAGTCCGTGCGGAGGCGGCGTGATCCGGCTTTTGCTGGTCGACGACCACCCCGTGGTGCGCACGGGCTACCGCCACCTGCTGGAGCAGGGCGGCGACATGGCGGTCGTTGCGCAGGCGGACAGTGTCGATGAGGCCTTCGGACTGTTCGGAGTCCATAAGCCGGACATCACCGTCACCGATCTCGCGATGCCCGGCTGCAGCGGACTCGAGTTGATTCGCCGCCTGCGCGAACGCGATGCGCACGCGCGCACGCTGGTCTTCAGCATGCACGACACCAACATGCTGGTGCGCCGCGCGCTCGAGCTCGGAGCGCTCGGCTTCGTCTCCAAGAGCAGTCCGCCCGAGTGCCTCATCGATGCGGTCCACAGCGTGCGTGAGGGTCGCCGCTACCTGAGCCCGGCTCTGGCCCGGCGCCTTCTCGACGGCACCGTCGAGTCATCGGGCTTCGATTCACTGACCCAGCGCGAATTCGAAATCTTCCGCCTGCTGTCGCGCGGCGAGTCGGTGGCCAGCTGTGCCGACACGCTGCATCTGAGTCAGAAAACCGTTTCGAACATCCAGAGCCTGATCAAGGACAAGCTGGGCGTCACCACCACGGCCGCGATGGCGCACCTGGCGCTCCGGCACGGCCTCATACCTGCCGACAACCCCTGATTTACGCCGGGAAATCTTCCCTGTCGCATTCGAACGCGGTGCGATAACTTGGGGGAGGGGCGCGCCGTCATGCGCGATAAGAACTTCATCACCCGAGGAGACAAGATGTCAGGCAACGCTCGCGCCGTTGTTTTCTCGTCAGCGCCTGTGGCCGCGGCAGCCCTGCTGCTGTGCCATGGCCTGGCGGCCCACGCACAGGTCGAGCCCGCAAGGGAATCCCCTCCGGCCGCGCAGGGTGTGCCCGATCTGCCCACCATCAACGTCATCGCGGTCACGCCGCTGCCTGGCCTCGACGTGCCGCGCGACCAGATACCGTCGAATGTGCAAACCGCGACCGGCGCAGACATGGAGCGCTTTCATTCGCTCGACCTGTCGAACTTCCTGGCTCGCGCCATCGGCGGCGTGAGCGTCAACGAGACCCAGGGCAATCCCTTCCAGCCCGACATCAACTACCGCGGGTTCACGGCGTCACCGCTGCTCGGCACGCCGCAGGGGCTCTCGGTGTTCCTGGATGGCGTGCGCCTGAACCAGCCCTTCGGCGATGTCGTCAGCTGGGACCTGTTCTCGCGCACGGCCATCGCGTCGATCGCCCTGATGCCGGGCAGCAATCCCCTGTTCGGCCTCAACACCCTGGGCGGCGCGCTGTCGATCCAGACCAAGGACGGCATCCACTACCCGGGCACTTCGGTCCAGGTGCTGGGCGGCTCCTACGGCCGTGCGGCCGCGGAGTTCGAGACCGGCGGCTACAACGTCGACAACGGCGTGCATTGGTACGTCACCGGCAACGTTTTCCACGAAGACGGCTGGCGCACCGAATCGCCTTCCGACCTGCGCCAGCTGTTCGCCAAAGTCGGCCACAAGACACGCGATGGCGATGTGTCGTTGACAGTCGCGCTCGCCGATAACGATCTGACCGGCAACGGCGTGCAGGAGCAGGGCGCCCTGCAGCGTGACTGGGCCAGCGTTCGCACCATCCCCGACAACACCCAGAATCGGTCCGCCTTCCTCAATCTCGCCACCGTGCAGGCCCTGAGTGACACGCTCACCCTCTCGGGCAACGTCTACTATCGCAACATCAGGGCCAGGACCTTCAACGGCGACATCAACGACGACTCCCTCGACCAGGCGGTCTACCAGCCCAACGCCGCCGAGCGGGCGGCACTGGCGGCCGCCGGATACACGGGATTCCCGACCAGCGGGGAGAACGCATCGAACACGCCCTTTCCCAAGTGGCGCTGCATCGCGAACGCGCTGCTGAACGACGAGCCGAACGAGAAGTGCAACGGCCTGATCAACCAGACGCAGGCGCGACAGACCAACTATGGCCTCGCAGGCCAGTTGTCGGCGCAGGCGACGACGGGCAGCGTCGGGCACCAGTTCGTCGTCGGCGCCGCCTATGACGCCAGTCGCGTGACCTTCACGCAAGGCGCGCAGTTCGGCTACATCAACCCCGACCGCACGATCACACCGGTGTTCGGGCCCGGAGCCTTTGCCGACGGTTCCCAATCGTCCGAAGACGCCTTCGATGCGCGGGTCGACCTGTCAAGCCGCTCGCGCACCGGAAGCATCTATGCCACCGACACCATGGCGCTCAACACGCAGACGCATCTGACGCTGTCCGGCCGCTACAACCACACCTCGGTGACGAATGTCGATGGCCTGACTCCGGGCGGCGGCCCCGGTTCGCTGGACGGCGAACACACCTTCAGCCGGTTCAACCCGGCCGTCGGATTGACCTTTGCGGCGAATGAAATGGTGACCTTCTACGCTGGCGCCAACCAGGGCAGCAGGGCGCCCACGGCGATCGAGTTGGGTTGCGCGGATCCCGCGAGCCCGTGCAAGCTGCCGAATTCCTTCGCGGGCGACCCGCCTCTCAAGCAGGTCGTCACCACCACCTTCGAAGCCGGACTGCGCGGCACAGTGACCGGGACCCTGGCCTGGAACTTTGGCGTGTTCCGCTCGGACAACCGCGATGACCTGCTCTTCGTTTCGGACAGTTCGAGTGGTTTCGGCTACTTCAAGAACTTCGGCAAGACACGGCGGCAAGGGGTCGAGATGGGGCTCCTCGCCAAGCCCACCAGTGCCTGGACCGTGGGCGGCAACCTGAGCCTGCTGGATGCCACGTACCGCAGCACGGAGACGATCGACGGTTCCGGCAACAGCAGCAACAGTTCCGCCGTGGACGGTTTCCCCGGCACGGAAGGGACCATCCAGATCAATCCGGGCGATCGCATCCCGCAGCTGCCGCGTCAAATCCTGAAGCTCTACGCGGACTGGGAGCCCAACGCGTCCTGGCGCATCGGCGCCGACATGAACGCGGTGAGCGGTACCTCCGTGCGCGGCAACGAGAACGGCCTGCACACGCCCGACGGGCTCTACTACACCGGCCCGGGGCGTAGCGGGGGCTACGCGGTGTTCAACCTTGGCGTGGACTACAAGCCCAAGCCGGGAGTGAAGCTGTTCGTGCAGATCACCAACCTGTTCGATCGCAAGTACACGACTGGTGGCCTGCTTGGCACCAATGGCTTCACCGTGAACGGCAACTTCATCGCCCGGCCGCTGCCGGCGAACGCGAATGGCGACTTCCCGGTCAACCGCGCGACGCTGTTCTCGCCCGGTGCGCCGCGCACTGCCTGGGTCGGGTTGCGCTATACGTTCGGCGCTTGAGCGGCCAAAGGCGCGACCCTGCTCAAGGTGTGCCGGACTGCTGAGGGTTCGGCTTCGAGACAGGCGGCGGCGCGGGCGTGGCGGGTGCGCGGACCCGCTGGCAGATCATGCGGCCCGTTTGCCGGTCCCAGTGGCAGGACCTGGTGGATTTCGTCGCCGGCGCCGCAGTCTCCGCCGAAGAGGCAAGGCCAGCGAACGCGACTGCACTGAGAAGGAGGAGTTGCGTGAGGTGCTTCATCAGGGGCAGCTTACCCGCTGCAGCAAAGTTTCCAAGCTCAGCGCAAATGAAAAGAGGACAAGCACCTGAATGCTTGTCCTCGATCACTTTTTTGATGGTCGGGGCGAAAGGATTCGAACCTTCGACCCTCTGGTCCCAAACCAGATGCGCTACCAGGCTGCGCTACACCCCGACTAGCCTTCGATTCTAACCTTTTTCGCGGGCCTGAATCCGGACTTGGACTCAGCGCCGTTGATACTGGGTCTTGCCGAACAGAATTTCGCGTTCCTTTTCGCCGGTGATCGGCGTGCGCAGGTCGGCCAGCACCTTCACGCCGCGTTGCACTGCAGGACGGGCCGCGATGCCGTCGAACCATGCCTTCACGTAGGGAAAGTCCGCGAGCACGATGCCCTGGTTCTCATGGCTTCGCAGCCAGGGAAAGATGGCGATGTCGGCGATCGAAAAGGTCTTCCCGGCGATGAACTTGTTCGCCGAGAGTTGCTTGTCGATCACGCCGTAGAGGCGCCTGGCTTCGTTCGAATAGCGGTCGATCGCGTAGCCGATCTTCTCGGGCGCGTAGTTTCGGAAGTGATGCGTCTGGCCGAGCATCGGGCCGACGCCGCCCATCTGGAACATGAGCCACTGGAGGACCTCGTAACGTGCCCGGTCACTGGTCGGGAGGAACTTGCCGGTTTTGCCGGCCAGGTAGACGAGGATGGCGCCTGACTCGAAGAGGGAGATCGCCTTGCCATCCGGTCCCTCGGGGTCGGTGATGGCGGGAATCTTGTTGTTGGGGCTGATCTTCAGGAAGGCCGATTCGAACTGGTCGCCCTTGCCGATGTTGACCGGATGTGCGCGATAGGGGAGCTCGCATTCCTCCAGCATGATGTGAATCTTGTGGCCGTTGGGCGTGGGCCAGGAGTAGACGTCGATGGGTGCTTGGGGCATGTCTCTGGATCCGTGGGTGATGACAAGGCCGGCCAGCATAGCCCTCGCGGGCTTTTCGTGCAGACGCCGGACTACCCGACCTGACTGCTGTGCGTGAAGCACCACATCCAGTCCTCGTCCCGTTCCAGCGACGCGATGACGGCGTGTCCGGTTGCTGCGTAATGCTGGCTGGCATGCCTGTTCTTCGACGAGTCGCAGCAGCCCACATGGCCGCAATGGACACACAGGCGCAGGTGCACCCACTCGTCGCCCAAGGCCAGGCATTCCTCGCAGCCGGCCGAGGTCGGAGGGACGATCACGTTCGGTACGTGGGAGCAGGGGTACACGGACATCGAACCTCCTTGGTGACTTCGTGATGCGGATCAGGCAGCGGCCGCTGCAGATGCCAAGTGCTGATGAATGAGCGCGACGACCGCGGCGCCTTCGCCGATGGCGCCGCCGACGCGCTTGACCGAGCCCGATCGCACGTCGCCGACTGCGAAGACGCCGGGCACGCTGGATTCGAGCGGGGCGGCCGTCTTCGCCGGAAACCCGCCGCGGGCAGCCTGGCCCGTGAGCACGAAGCCGTGCTTGTCGAGCGCGACGCCGCAGCCTTCGAGCCAGTCGGTTTCAGGGACGGCGCCGATGAACAGAAAGATGTTGCGGGCCGGGCAGTCCTCCTCATTGCCGCTGAGCCGGTCGCGCCAGGTGGCACCGTTCAGGCCGCTGGTCGGCTCACCGTGCAGGTGCACGAGTTCGGTGTGCGGGCGCAGTGCGATGTTGGGCGTCGCCTCGATGCGGTCGATGAGATATCGCGACATCGTCGCCGCCAGCGACGGACCGCGCACCAGCACGTTGACCTTGGCGGCGTGTTGCGACAGGAACACCGCCGCCTGTCCGGCCGAGTTGCCGCCGCCGACCAGGGCGACCTCTTGCTGCGCGCACAGCTTGGCTTCGAGCGCGGAGGCCCAGTACCAGATGCCGCGGCCTTCGAATTCCGACAGGCGCGGCACCTCGGGCCGGCGGTAGCGTGCCCCGCTGGCGATCACCAAGGTCTTCGAGCGCAGCTTCCGCCCATCGACGAGCTGGACCGAGACCTGGCCCTGCGTTTCGGCCAGGCTGCAATCCAGCGCTGAGACCTGCGCCGGGATCAGCATCTCGACGCCGAATTTCTGCGCCTGCACGTAGGCCCGCCCGGCCAGGGCACCGCCGGAAATGCCGGTGGGAAAGCCGAGGTAGTTTTCGATCCGCGCGCTCGCCCCAGCCTGTCCGCCGAAGAAGCGGCAATCGATCACGATGACGCGCAGGCCCTCGGAAGCCGCATACACGGCCGTCGCCAGCCCGGCGGGGCCGGCGCCGACCACGAGCACGTCGAACAGGTCTTCGTGCTCGATGCTGTCGACCATGCCGAGGCATCGTGCCAGCGCATGCTCGGTCGGGTTGGGCATGACCGATCCGTCGGGACAGACCACCAGCAGTTCGGACTCGCCGTACTGCTCGAGCAAGGCGGCGGCGTCGACGTCCTGCGTGGCATCGACCACCTGATAGGGGTAGCCGTTTCGTCCCAGGAAGTTCTGCAGCCGCAGCACCGCAGCCGACTGCGGTGGCCCGATCAGAACCGGGCCGCTGGCGCCGGATTCGATCAGCGCCACGCGCCGCAAGATCATGGCGCGGACCAGGCGCTCGCCGAGGTCGGCTTCCGCAATGATCAGGGCACGCAACTGGTCGGGCGGCACCAGCAGGGTTTCGACGTCGTCCTGTGCGTGGCCGTCGACCAGCGCGGGCCGTCCCGAAAGTTGCGCGATCTCGGCCAGGAAATGGCCCGGGCCTTGGTGTTCGATCGGCACCACATGGCCGAGCCCGTCGCGCTGGCTGATCGCCACCGTGCCCTGCAGCACGACGAACATGCCGGGGCCGGGCTCGCCAGCCCTGAAGAGGCAGGCGCCGCGGTCGTAGTGGCGCACGGTGCCAAAGCGCCGGATCCGGGCAATGTCGGCGGCGCTCAGCACCGGGAACATCTGGTGGCGGCGCGTTTCGACCTCGATTCTTTCGGTAGCCATCAAGAAAACTCCAGTGGGTGATCTGCAGAATTAAAGCTGATGCCGCCCTCGCGCGTGCGCGTCATCCAATTGCCATCGGAATGACACGCTTGTTTCACCGCAGATCCCGAGACTCCGTCGGCAGAAAGGGTCTCGCATGAAAGAACTACCCACGCCCACGTTTCCGTTCTCGCAGTTGGGCCTGCGCGCCGCCTTGTGGCCTGCGCCCCATCCGGTCCAGGTTCCTTCAGCAATACCCGTGCCGCAGGCGTTGGCGCCGTCCGGCGAAACCAGCGGCGGTGGCATCAGCGTGGGTTGGGCTCGTCACCTGGATGACGTTCGCGCCGCACAACGTCTTCGTTACGAAGTGTTTGCCGGCGAGATGGGGGCCCGCCTCACGACGCCGGTGGAGGGCCACGACATCGACCTGTTCGACGACTTCTGCGAGCACTTGCTGGTCCGCGAGGAGTCCACGCAGCGCGTCATCGGCACCTATCGCGTGCTGACGCCGGCGCAGGCCCGTCGCGTCGGCAGCACCTACAGCGACACCGAATTCGACCTGACCCGCCTGCGCGACCTGCGCGAGCGCATGGTCGAACTCGGCCGGAGTTGCGTGCACGTCGACCATCGCCAGGGCGGCGTGATCCTGGCGCTCTGGGGGGCATTGGCCGGATTCATGAACCGCAACAAGCTCGACACGATGATTGGCTGCGCCAGCATCCCCATGTGGCACAACGGTGTGACCAGCGGCGATGCGGCGGCGAGCATCTGGCGTCAGCTTTCGGCCACGCACATGGCGCCAATTCAGTACCACGTGCAGCCGCGCCTGCCCTTGCCGGTGCACCGCCTCGACAGCGACCTGGCCGTCGAGCCACCCGCGCTCATCAAGGGCTACCTGCGCCTGGGCGCCAAGGTGCTGGGCCCACCGGCGTGGGATCCGGACTTCAACACCGCCGACCTGCCGATGCTCATGCGCATCGAAGACCTGCCGGCGCGGTACCGGAAGCACTTCCTCGGCAATTAAGACAGCGCCGGGAACCCGTCACGCTTTTGTCATGTAAATGTCACATCTGCGCCGGACACTGTCATGCTTTGGCTTTTGAATGCTTCCGTGCCGGCTGTTCCAGAATCCTTTTCCATGCCGCCTGCCATCAGCGACAGGTTGACCGTTGCCGCCGAACCCGTTCTGACCTTGCTCGATCGGGATCACAGCATCCTTGCGTTCAACGAGCGGGTGCTCGACTGGGCGTATCGACCCGAGGTGCCGCTGATCGAGCGGCTGCGCTATCTGTGCATCGTCTCCTCGAACCTGGACGAGTTCTTCGAGGTGCGCGCCGCGCCGCACCTCGGCGCGAGCGTGGCGGGCGACCGCAAGGGCAACTACACGGTCGAATCGTTCGAGCGGCTGGCCGAAGCGGCGCACTCGCTGGTGGCGCGGCAATACGCGCTCTACAACGACGAGCTCATTCCGGCCTTCGTGAGCAAGGGCATCCAGGTCATCTCGCATGGCGAGCGCAATCCGGCGCAGCGCAAGTGGGTGCATGAGTATTTCGAGCGCGAGGTACGGCCGCTGCTGATCCCGGTGGGACTGGACCCGGCGCACCCGTTTCCGCAGGTTGCCAACAAGTCGCTCAATTTCATCGTGCGCCTCAGTGGCAAGGACGCATTCGGGCGCGAGAACCCCATCGCCATCGTGAAAGTCCCGCGCGTGCTGCCGCGCGTGATCCGCATGCCGTCCAAGGTGGCGGGTGGCAAGACGCTGTTCATTGCGCTGTCCAGCATCGTTCGGGCGCACCTGTCGAGCATGTTCCCGGGGCGCGAGGTAGGCGAGTTCTCGCAGTTCCGGGTGACGCGGCATTCCGACCTCGCGGTGGACGAGGAAGACGTCAAGAACCTGCGCACGGCGCTTCGTCAAGGTCTGCAGCACCGCCACTACGGGCAGGCCGTTCGGCTGGAAGTCTCGTCGAGTTGTGCCGAGTCGTTGTCGAACTTCCTGCTGGCGCAATTCAACCTGCCACCGCAGGCGCTGTATCGGGTGCACGGGCCGGTGAACCTGGCCCGACTGACGCAATTGATCGACCTGCTCGATGAGCCCGAACTTCGCTTTCCGCCGTACCAGGCGTCCTATCCGGTCACCCTGTCACCGGGCCAGTCCTTCTTCGACAGGCTGCAGCGGGGCGATGCGCTGATCCACCAGCCCTTCGAAAGCTTCGAAGGCGTGCTGGCGTTCCTGCGCGAAGCGGTCCAGGACCCGCAGGTGCTCGCGATCAAGCAGACCATCTACCGTACCGGCACGGACTCCGAAATGATGGACCTGCTGCGCGAAGCCGTGCGCCGCGGCAAGGAAGTGACGGTGGTGGTGGAGCTCAAGGCGCGTTTCGACGAAGAGGCCAACATCAACTGGGCCGAGATGCTCGAATCGATCGGTGCGCAGGTCGTCTACGGCGTGGTCGGGCTGAAGACACACGCCAAGATGCTGCTGGTCACGCGCCGCGAGGGCAAGCAGATGCGGCGCTACGGGCATCTGTCGACCGGCAACTACAACCCGCGCACGGCAGCGCTCTACACCGACATCAGCCACCTGACGGCCGATCCGCTGCTGACGGCCGACATGGAGGCCGTGTTCGTGCACATGGCGGGCCAGAGCCGGCTGCCCAAGCTGAATCACATGTGGCTCGCGCCCTTCGACCTGCACCGCAATCTCATCGCCCGCATCGAAGCGCTCGGCGCTGCCGCGGCGGCCGGCGAGCCCGCGCGCATCGTCGCGAAGATGAATGCGCTCACCGACGAGGATCTCATCGCCGCCTTGGTCAGGGCTGGGCAGAAGGGCGTGAAGGTCGACCTGATCGTGCGCGGCGCCTGCACATTGCCTGCCCGCGTGCCGGGGCTGACGGACAACATCCGGGTGCGCTCGGTGATCGGCCGCTTCCTCGAACATTCGCGCGTCTTCTATTTCCGTCAGGCGCACGACGAATCGCTCTATCTCTCCAGCGCGGACTGGATGAACCGCAACATGATGCGGCGCATCGAACTGGCCTGGCCGGTGACCGATCCGGTGCTGCGCCAGCGGCTCATCGACGAATGCCTGGTGGCTTATCTGCATGACGGGCGAGACGCCTGGGACCTCGGCCCGGATGGTGCCTACCACCGCGTCTACGAGGACACGCATCCGGGCGAGGAGGGCGCCTCCCGCGCCATCGAGGCCCACGGTGCGCAGACCGCCCTCATGAACCGCTACGCGTCGCGCGGACTTCGTCGCGCCGCACTACGGGATTGACACACATGGATTTGATTTTCTGGCGCCATGCGGAGGCGGAGGACTGGACCGAAGGCTGCGACGACATGCAGCGTTCGCTGACCTCGCGGGGCGAAAAGCAGGCCAAGCGCATGGCGGCATGGCTCGATCGGCAATTGCCTGAAGGCACGCGGATCATTTGCAGCCCGGCCCGCCGCTGCGAGCAGACCGCCGTGGCACTCGGGCGCAAGTACAAGCTGCGCGGCGAACTCGCGCCCGACACCACGCCGGACGCACTACTCGGCGCGGCGGGATGGCCGAACGGCAAGTCGGTGGTGCTCATGATTGGCCATCAGCCATCGCTCGGCCAGGCCATCTCGCTGCTGCTGGGCCTTCAGCACGACAGCTGCCCGGTGCGCAAGGGCGCGGTCTGGTGGATTCGCACGCGCGAGCGCGATGGTGACGTGCAGACCGTGGTCGTCACGGTGCAGGCGCCGGAACTGCTTTGAGAGACGGCTGCGCTCAGCAGCCCGAGAGTTCGACGCGCCAGGTGGTCTTCTGCCAGGCCAGCACTTCTTCCCGCAGAAGGTGGGCCGATTGAGGGTACAGATCGGACCATCCCGCGCGGCAGGCAATGGTGAACAGCCTGGCGCCGCCCGGCCGTGCGAGCCGCAGCCCCTCCAGGTCCGGATCGCGCCGCGCATGGCACAGGAGCACGGCCAGACGCAACGCCAACAGTTGCGAGACGAAGGATTCGTCGTCCAGAGAAGTCTCCAGCTTGCGCAGCTTGCCCCGGTGGCCCAGCACGAGCTGGCTCAGCAGGTGCATCTCGTTGACCGCAAAGCCCGGTGCGTCGGCGTTGTCGAGGATGTACGCGCCGTGCTTGTGGTATTCGCTGTGGGAGATCTGCGCACCGATCTCGTGCAACTGCGCGGCCCAGCCCAGCTTGCGCAGGGCGCGGCCGGCGCGGCTGGTCGTGCTGCCGCCACGTGCGTTGGGGTCGAGCTGCACGAACAGCCCGGCCGCTGTTTCCCCGACCCGCTTGAACTGTGCGGCATCGACTGCAAAGCGGTTGGCCAGCCGCGCCACGGTGGTGGTGCGGAGGTCGGCCACGGTGTCGTCGCGCTCCAGCAACTCGTACAGCACGCCATGGCGCAAGGCGCCTTGCGCGACTTTCATTTCTTCGATCTCGAGCAGGTCGAACACGGCGCGCAGCACGCTCACGCCGCCGCCGATCACCGCCTTGCGGTCTTCGCGCATCCCTTCGATGCGCAGGCGGTCGGCGCTGCCGGCCTTGAGCAGGCGGTCGACCAGCCAATCCAGCCCGTCGCGGGTGATCAGGCCCGGCTCGCCGCCGGCCAAGGTCAGCACATCGCCCACGGCGCCGATGGTTCCGGAGGCGCCGTAGACCACGTCCCAACGGTCGGGCACATAGGTGCCGAGCGCGTCGTCGAGCACTGCCTTGGCGGCGATCTCGGCTGCGCGAAAGGCCGACGTCGTGAACAGACCCAGCGGAAAGTGCTTCATCGACCAAGCGACACTGCCGACCCGATACGACTCCATCACCTCGGCTTCGAGCGCCTGGCCGATGATCAATTCGGTGGAACGCCCGCCGATGTCGACCACCAGCCTGCGCTCCCGGTTCGAGGCATCGGTCTGGGGCAGGGTGTGCGCCACGCCCTGATAGATGAGGCGGGCTTCCTCGCGGCCGGTGATGACGTCGATGCCGAAACCCAGAATGGTGCGTCCGCGCAACAGGAATTCATCGCGGTTGCGGGCCTCGCGCAGGGTCTGCGTCGCCACGGCGCGGACCTGGGAGCGCTTGAAGCCGGCAAGCCGCTCGCCGAAGCGGGCGAGCGCGTCCCAGCCGCGCTGCATGGCTTCGGGCGTGAGATTGCGGTCGCTGTCGAGGCCGTTGCCTTGACGAACGGTTTCCTTGAGGTATTCGGTGCGGTGGATCTGGCCGTGGTCGACCTGGCCGATTTCCAGGCGAAAGCTGTTCGAGCCGAGATCGACCGCGGCGAGACGGGTTCCGTTTTGCATGTTGAAGTGGGGGAGTCGGGGGGTGATCGTAGCGCCCTCGCTGCGCACGCCTGCGTCAACCGGTATCCCGGCGAGGGAGAAAGGCTAGAGCCGGCACATGACGGTTGTGTGACAGCGTCATGCGGGAGCGCGCGAAAAGCGTCGACTTCTCCTCTGTGGGCGGGTGTCATCGGGCTGTCACACAAGCTTTCTAGAGTCCGTGCCAAGCCCCGAAAGGGGACCTTGTGCAGTTCAAAGGAAGCATCATGAAAACGACGTTCAAATTTGCAGCCGCCGGCCTTCTGGCCGTGGCTTTCGCCCACGCACCGGTGTTTGCCCAGGAAGCCGCCACTGGCGCCGGCGCCAGCTTCCCGGCGCCGCTCTACTCGAAGTGGGCTTCCGACTTCAACAAGGCCACCGGCGCGAAGATCAACTACCAATCCGTCGGTTCCGGTGCTGGCATCAAGCAGATCGACGCCAAGACGGTCGATTTCGGCGCCTCCGACATGCCCTTGACCGACGACGAGCTGAAGGCCAAGGGCTTGATGCAGTTCCCCACCGTCATCGGCGGCGTGGTTCCCGTGGTCAACATTCAGGGCATCAAGCCCGGCGAGCTCAAGCTGAGCGGCACGGTTCTCGGCGACATCTACCTCGGCAAGATCACCAAGTGGAACGACCCGGCGATCAAGGCGCTCAACGCCTCGCTCGCGCTGCCCGACGCTGCCATCGCCACGGTGCGCCGTGCCGATGGTTCGGGCACCACCTTCCTGTTCACGAACTACCTGAGCAAGGCCAACCCCGAGTGGAAGAGCAAGGTCGGCGACGGCACGGCCGTCAATTGGCCCAACGGCGCTGGCGGCAAGGGCAATGAAGGCGTCGCGGCCTTCGTGAACCGCCTGCCGAACTCCATCGGCTACGTCGAATACGCCTACGTCAAGCAGAACAAGATGACGTACGCCCAGATGCAAAACAAGGACGGCAACTTCGTCTCTCCGGACGACTCGGCCTTCAAGGCCGCCGCTGCGGGCGCAGACTGGTCGAAGACCTTCTACCAGGTGCTGACCGACCAGCCGGGCAAGGAATCGTGGCCTATCACCGGCGCGACCTTCATCCTGATGCACAAGGCGCAGGACAAGCCGGCACAGGCCGCCACGACCCTCCGATTCTTCGACTGGGCCTACAAGAACGGCGACAAGACCGCCGCCGACCTTGACTACGTGCCGATGCCGGACAAGGTCAAGAGCGTGATCGTCGTCGCCTGGGGTGACATCAAGGACGCGTCGGGCAAGCCCGTCGCCGCACTCAAGTAAGCCAATCAGAACGGCGCGCGGCCATGAGCACTCCGCTTGATCGCGCGCCGCTTTCGGAGCGACCTGTGTCATCCACCTTCCCCGCAAGTGCCAACCCGCTCGACCTCGCGGCCGAGCGCGCTCGCACAACAGCAAGCCCGCCGCCGGCTAAGCGGCCGCGCACCGGCGCCACCACCGACCGCCTGTTCGGCTGGGCCGCCATGGGCGCCGCGCTGCTGACGCTGGCGATGCTCATCGGCATCCTTCTGTCGCTGCTGGTCGGCGCCTGGCCCGCCATCTCGAAGTTCGGCCTCGGCTTCCTCACCAGCAGCGCGTGGGATCCGGTGAAAAACGAGTACGGCGGCCTGGTGATGATCTACGGCACGCTGGCCACCTCGTTCATCGCGCTGGTGATCGCTGTGCCGGTGAGCTTCGGCATCGCGCTCTTCCTCACCGAGATGTCGCCGGCATGGCTCAAGCGCCCGCTCGGCACGGCCATCGAACTGCTGGCGGCGGTGCCGTCCATCGTCTACGGCATGTGGGGCTTGCTGGTGTTCGGGCCGATCCTGTCCACCTACGTGCAGCAACCGCTGCAGAAGCTGTTTGACGGCGTGCCTTACCTGGGCGCGCTGGTGTCCGGGCCTCCGGTGGGCATCGGCATCCTGTCGGCGGGCATCATCCTCGCGATCATGATCATTCCGTTCATCGCCGCTGTGATGCGCGACGTGTTCGAAGTGACGCCGCCGCTGCTGAAGGAATCGGCGTATGGCCTTGGTTCCACCACCTGGGAAGTGGTCTCGAAGGTCGTGCTGCCTTACACCAAGGCCGGCGTGATCGGCGGCATCATGCTCGGCCTCGGCCGTGCCCTCGGCGAGACGATGGCCGTCACCTTCGTGATCGGCAACACCAACCAGCTCAATTCGCTGTCGCTCTTCGAGGCGGCCAACAGCATCACCTCGGTGCTGGCCAACGAGTTCGCTGAGGCCGGCGCGGGTCTGCACCAGGCCTCGTTGATGTATTTGGGACTCGTGCTGTTCTTCATCACTTTCGTGGTGCTCTCCCTGTCGAAGGTCCTGTTGATGCAGATGCGCAAGAGCGAAGGGACGAAATCGTGACCACGGCCGAACGACTCCTGAACGCCAAGGCGCTCGACGAGACCCGCGCATCCAAGTTCGCGAGCCGCAAGCGCGTCAACATCATCGCCCTGACGCTGTCGATGGCCGCGATGGCCTTCGGCGTCTTCTGGTTGATATGGATCCTCTGGGAGACGCTGCGCCTCGGCATCGGCGGCCTGACGTTCGCCACGCTCACCGAAATGACGCCGCCGCCCAACGAGGCGGGCGGCATCGCGAACGCGATCTTCGGCTCGCTGGCGATGGTGCTTCTCGCCACCTTCGTCGGCACGCCGATCGGCATCATGGCCGGCATCTATCTCGCGGAATACAACGTGAAGGGCTGGCTGTCGAACATCGTCCGCTTCGTCAACGACATCCTGCTGTCGGCACCGTCGATCGTGATCGGCCTGTTCGTCTATGCGGTGGTGGTGGCGTACTTCAGGTCCTTCTCAGGCCTGGCCGGCGCGATGGCGCTGGCGCTGATCGTGATCCCGGTCGTGATCCGCACCACCGAGAACATGCTGCAGCTGATACCTGCCGGCCTGCGCGAAGCGGCTTATGCGCTAGGCACGCCGAAGTGGAAAGTCATCCTGAGCATCACGCTGCGCGCCGCCCGCGCCGGGGTGGTCACAGGTGTGCTGCTGGCCGTGGCCCGCATTGCCGGCGAAACCGCACCGCTGCTCTTCACGGCGCTCAGCAATCAGTTCTGGACCTCGGACATGTCGCAGCCGATGGCCAGCCTGCCGGTGACGATCTTCAAGTTCGCGATGAGTCCGTACGAGAACTGGCAGCAGCTGGCCTGGGCCGGCGTATTCCTGATCACCGTCGCGGTGCTGGCGCTCAACATCCTCGCGCGGGTACTCACGCGCAACAAACTCTGAACCCCATGGCAACCACACTCGCTCAGCCGACGCGCTCCAAGATCTCGGTCAAGGACCTGAACTTCTACTACGGCAAGTTCCACGCGCTCAAGGGCATCAATCTCGAGATCCCCGAGAACAAGGTGACGGCTTTCATCGGTCCGTCGGGCTGCGGCAAATCCACCTTGCTGCGCACCTTCAACCGCATGTTCGAGCTGTACCCGGAGCAACGTGCCGAAGGCACCATCGCCCTCGACGGCGAGAACCTGCTGACCTCGAAGCAGGACGTGGCGCTGATCCGCGCCAAGGTCGGGATGGTGTTCCAGAAGCCGACGCCGTTCCCGATGTCGATCTACGACAACATCGCCTTTGGCGTGAAGCTGTTCGAGAACCTTAGTGCCTCGGAGATGGACGATCGCGTCGAATGGGCGCTCAAGAAGGCCGCCCTCTGGACCGAAGTGCGCGACAAGCTGCAGCAAAGTGGCTCGGGCCTTTCCGGTGGCCAGCAGCAACGCCTGTGCATTGCGCGCGGCATCGCGATCAAGCCTGAAGTGCTTCTGCTCGACGAGCCCTGTTCGGCGCTGGATCCCATCTCCACGGCCAAGATCGAAGAGCTGATCGCCGAGCTGAAGAGCGAGTACACCGTGGTCATCGTGACCCACAACATGCAGCAGGCGGCACGCTGCAGCGACTACACGGCCTACATGTACCTGGGTGACCTGATCGAATTCGGTGCGACCGAAGAGCTGTTCTTCAAGCCGAAGCGCAAAGAGACGGAAGACTACATCACCGGCCGCTTCGGCTAAGGAGACCGCATGACCGAGAAGCACCTTTCCAGCCAGTTCGACAGCGAACTCAACACCGTATCGTCGCGCGTGATGGAGCTCGGCGGCATGGTCGAGGCCCAGATTCACCAGGCCGTGTATGCCCTCCAGCAGTTCGACTCCGAAGCGGCCGAGCGCGTGATGGAGACCGAGAACCGCGTCAACGCGATGGAGATCGAGATCGACCGCGAGCTGTCGTCGATCATTGCTCGCCGTCAACCGACGGCCCGCGACCTGCGCCTGCTGATTGCAATCTCCAAGACGACCGCCAACCTGGAGCGCGTGGGCGACGAGGCCAACAAGATCGCACGCATGGTCAAGTCGATCATCGAAAGCGGATCGGCGCGTGCGTTGCCTTCGATGGAATTGCGCATCGCCGCCGATCTCGCCTCGGGTCTGCTGCGCAAGGCGCTCGATGCGTTTGCACGGCTGGACACGGCCGCAGCGTTGTCGATCCTGAAGGACGACGACCTGATCGACAAGGAATTCGATGGTTTCGTGCGCAAGCTGGTCACCTACATGATGGAAGACCCGCGCACGATCTCCGCCAGCCTCGACCTGCTGTTCCTGGCGAAGGCCATCGAGCGCATCGGCGACCACGCCAAGAACATTGCCGAGTTCATCATCTACATCGTCAAGGGCGCCGACGTGCGGCACGCCTCGATGAACGACATCGAAGCGCAGCTTCAATGACTCGCCCGCAGAACGCGGATTGAATGGAGAATTTGAGGATTCATGAAGAAACCCCGCATCCTGATCGTTGAAGACGAGTCCTCGATCGCCGAGCTGATCGCTGTCAACCTCCGCCACAATGGCTTCGAGCCCATCTGGGCGGAAGATGGCGCCGCTGCACAACGCGAGATCGATGCCTTCCTGCCTGACCTGGTGTTGCTGGACTGGATGCTTCCCGGGCAGAGCGGCCTGCAGCTGGCGCGCCAATGGCGCAAGGATTCGCGCACCAAGGCGATGCCGATCCTGATGCTCACCGCGCGTGGCGACGAGCCCGACAAGGTCGCGGGCCTGGACGCCGGTGCCGACGACTACATCACCAAGCCGTTCTCCACCCAGGAGATGCTGGCGCGCATTCGTGCGGTGCTGCGCCGTCGTGCGCCGGAAGCGGTGACCGAGCGTGTCGAGATCGGCGAGCTGGCGCTCGACACGGCGACGCATCGCGTGACCTGGCAGGGCGCTCCGCTGAAGGTGGGGCCGACCGAATTCAAGTTGCTGGGCTTTCTGATGCAGCATGCTGAGCGCGTTCACAGTCGCGCGCAATTGCTCGACAAGGTCTGGGGCGATCACGTCTACATCGAAGAGCGCACGGTCGACGTGCACGTCAAGCGTCTGCGCGAGTCGCTCGGCCCGGCCGCGGCGATGGTGGAGACGGTGCGAGGTGCCGGCTATCGGCTGACGGCTCAGGCCACTGTTTGAGAGACCGCTCCGGCTGAGAAGACCGGGCGGGATAATGGTCCGGCATGCCGTTTCGTATTGCAACTTTCCTGCTGGCCTCCTTGCTTGGGGGCGCCTGCGCTGCGGCGATTCTCGGCTGGCACTTCGCATGGCTCGGTGCATGGCTGGGCGCCGTGGTGTGGCTGCTGCTCGACGCATGGCGTGCACGCCGGCTGCTGGAGGTGCTGCGCGTCGATGCCGCGGGGCTTCCGTCTCGCGGCCCGGGCGTGTGGGGCGAGCTCGCCGAGCGCATCCGCAAGCTGCTGCGCGCCAGGGAGCTGCAGACCCGGCAAGCCGAGGAGAGGCTGCAGGAGTTTCTGGCGGCCATCCAGGCCTCGCCCAACGGCGTGGTGCTGCTCGACGAACAGGGGCGCATCGAGTGGTGCAACCAGACGGCGGCCGGCCAGTTCGGCATCGATGCCGAACGTGACCTGCTGCAGCACCTCGCCAACCTGGTGCGCGACCCTGCGTTCGTGGCCTACCTCGCTTCATGGAACTACAGCCGTGACGTGGTGATCGATGCGCCTTCGCAAGCGCGGGGCCATCGCAGCCACTCGGCACGGCTGTCGGTCCAGGTGCACCCGTACGCGGGCAACCGGCGCATGCTCCTCACGCGCGACATCACGTCACTGGAGCAGGCCGAGGCCATGCGGCGTGATTTCGTCGCGAACGTCTCGCACGAGATTCGCACCCCGCTGACGGTGCTCGCGGGCTTTGTCGAGACCCTGCAGAACCTTCCGCTCGATGCGCAAGAGCGCTCGCGCTATCTCACGCTCATGGGACAGCAGTCGCACCGCATGGAGACGCTGGTCAATGATCTGCTGACCCTGTCGCGGCTGGAGGGCAGCGCCGCCCCGCCGCCGCATCGGTGGACGCGCATCCGTGCATTGATGGCGCAGTGCGAAGATGAAGGCCGTGGCTTGTCGAGCCGGCTGTCGGCGCAAGGCCATCGACTCTCGTTCTCGATGGAGGCTGATTCCGAGATCGCCGGAGCGCCGACCGAATTGCAGAGCGCGATGTCCAATCTCGTGAGCAATGCCATCCGCTACACGCCCGGCGGCGGCGAGATCGCAGTGACCTGGCGCCTGCTGCCCGACGGCCGGGGTGAATTCGCCGTGCAGGACAGTGGTCCAGGCATTGCCGCCGAGCACATTCCGCGACTGACGGAGCGCTTCTATCGCATCGATCGAAGCCGCTCGCGCGAAACGGGCGGCACCGGGCTGGGGCTGGCGATCGTGAAGCACATTGCGCAGCGGCACGGGGGCGAACTGCGCATCGTGAGCACTGTGGGCAAGGGCTCGCGGTTCGCGCTCGTGTTTCCGGTCACGCGGCTGCGTCAGGCCTCTGCGGTCAGCGCTGTCGCCTGACGGTCGACACCAGCAGCGCGAGGAACAGCGCCGCCGTGATCGCCAGCGCCAGGGCGCTCATGAGCCAGAACGCCAGCGGCGACTGCATCGCTGGCCAGGGCCCGATCCCGCGATAGGCCAGCAGATAGCTTCCTCCCAGCCCCACGCCCCAGAGCAGGGTGCAATAGAGGATCAGCGGCATCACCGTGACGCGGTAGCAGCGCAGGACGAAGACGCACAGCGTCTGTACCGCATCGGCGAGGTGGTAGAAGGCCGTCGCCAGCAACAGCGTCGCGCCAAGGGCGATCACCGCGGAATTGCCGGAGTAGATGCCTGCGAGTTGCCAGCGCAGGACGGCCATCGATACCGCGAAGAGCAGGGCGAAAAAGATGGTCAGCTCGAAGCCCCTTCGGCACGCCCGGCGCGCCAGAGCATCTTCACCGGCGCCGAGCCAGAAACTGACCCGCGCGCTGGTGGCGATGGCCAGCGACAACGGCATCATGTACGCCACTGCAGTGAGGTTCGACGCGATCTGGTGCGCTGCTGAAGCGGCGGTGCCCAGGCGTGCAATGAACAGTGCCATCAGCGTGAACGAGGTGACTTCCACCAGCACGGCAAGGCCGGCGGGAACCCCCAGGCGGGCGAATTGCCGGATCTGCGCCCAATCGGGCGCCTCGACGCGCTGCCAGAAACGGTACTCGCGATAGAAGGACTGGCTGCGCAGCAGCCAGATCGCGGCCGCGAGCATCGCGAAGTTGACAATCAGCGTGGCCCAGGCGCAGCCCGCCAGGCCCATCGCAGGCACACCCGCGCCGCCGAAGGTGAACCAGATCGACAGCGGCAGCTTCACGCCGAGCGAGGCCAATTGCAGCCAGGTCACGAGCTGCGGTTTGCCCAGGCTCTGGTTGAGCGTGCTGAACAGGCGGAAAAGCAGCGCGGCAGGGAGCGCGAAGGCGAGGACCCGCAGGTAGGCTTCGACGTCGGCGCGCATGCTCTGCGGCACCTCGGTCCATCCCAGCATCGGCGCCGGAAAGAGCAGCACCGCCATGCCGAGCACGATCGTGATGCCGCAGAGGTAGAGCGATTGCCGCACCGACCGGCCGACCTCTGGCGTCCGCCCGGCGCCGTGGAGTTCGGCCCATACAGGGAGCAGCGCCTGCAGGACGCCCATCAGGGAAACAAATACGCTGATAAAGATCGCCGAGCCGACCGAGAGCGCTGCCAGCGCGCCTTCGGCGTAGCGCCCCGCCACGATCGTGTCTGTGACGCCGAAGGCCATCACGGCCAGCTGGCCGACCAGCACTGTTGCGGCGTGGCGCGCGATCACACGCCTTTCGCTAGCCACCGGCCGGTGCAATCCGTTGGAAGAGGAGCAGGTCGTCGCTCGCGCTGGTCGGGCGGCGGAAGGTGCCGATGAGGCGCCAGCCTTCGAGGTTCACGATCTTGTGCAGGGAGCCGACGGCGTCGGGTCCGACGATCAGCCAGGGGCAGTTCGCGCCCTGGGCCGACAAGTGCTGCAGGTTGAAATGCCCGTGGTGCCGCAGCGCCGCGATATGTGGCCGGCTGAGCGCCAGCGTCGAGATGCAGGAGGGCTGGCCCACGCGCTCGGAAATGACGCGGACTTGCGGCGCGTAGCTCAGCGCGTGATCGAGCGCCGGCAGCCACAGGGTGGTGCCGAGCAGCCAGCACAAGGCGGCGCCGCCGGCTGGCAGGACCAGCGTTTTCCAGAGTGCGGCGCGGTGGCGGCCGGTGCGCCAGCGCACCAGCCAACCCCATGCGATCGTCGCGGCCACCGCGAACGTCAAGGTGATCCAGGAGAACGATGGGGCGAATCCGGGCACCAGCCGGGTGACGCTGGTGGCCATCTTGGGCGGGAAGCCGGTCTGCAGCGCGATCCAGTAGCCCCAGATCATGACCGCGGTGCTGGTGAAGAACAGCAGCGTGAACCAGTCGATCAGCGCCGAGACGCTGCGCCTCAAGGTCGGCAGTGCAAAGGCGGCCATCGTCGCGAAGGCGGGAAGGGCGAGCAGCAGCGAGCGCTCGGAGAAGCTGGTGGTCCAGGTGGCGAACAGCGGGACCAGCGCAAACCACAGTGGCAGCGCGACGTGCCGCGCCGTGAGCTGGCGCCGCCAGCGCCAAATCGTCCACACCGTGAGTGGCCAAGCCGGCCAGGTGAACCACAGCAGCAGCTTCGCCTGGCTGCGCAGATCGGCGATGAGACGGATGCCCGGACGGCTGCCCGGCAGCTCGATCTTCCAGTGCAGCAGTCCGAGCCCGATCGCCAAGGCGCCGGCCAAGAGCGTGACGCCCAGCACCGCTGCGATGGCGCCCTTGCTGTAGGTGGGCTCGGTCTCCGACGTGTCGTCGCCACTGGCGCGCCGGAGTTCCGCGAACAGGATCGCCACGCAGCCGAAGCCCAGCATCAGCGCCACCGTCGGCCCGCCGCTCAGCGCCAGTCCGATGGCGCCGATCACCAACGCGATGAAGGCGCCGGTGCGCCGATAGGGCAGTGCAGCGACGCCGAAGAACAGTTGTGACGTGAAGAAAAGCTGTGCGAGCGCCGGGGTCGTTTCGTGCCCCAATTGCGCCAGTCCGAGACAGGCGATAAGCGCCAGCAACGCGCCGTCGGCGATGGCGCGCGCGTAGTCGGTCGGACGCGCCTCTCCTCCGAATGCAAACGCCACGGGCTGTGCGCGCGGCGTGCGGGCCATGTAGTACACGGCGTACCACGTGGCGGTGAACGTGCCTGCCAGCAGCAGGGCAAAGGCGATGCGAACGGCGAGGTCGGGGTTGACCCAGGTGGGTGCAATCTTGATCGCCCAGGCGCCGATCCAGTACGGGATCAGCGCCGGTGTCTCGGGCCTCAGCCCGAGCAGCATCGGATCGAGCCATCGCGCGATCCCGCCGCTGCCCTGCGCGAGTTCGGCCATGTAGCCGAAGGCACCGATGTCAGCGCTCTTCCAGGGCCCCCGACCCAGCAGTCCGGGCATGAGGTAGGCGGCGCACAGCAGCAGCAACGCGATGCGCGGCAGGCGGCGCACGGCGCTCTGGGCAACGATTGCGGGCGTCGGCTGGTTCAACGGAAGAGGATGGTGGGTCGATGGGAAAGAAAAAGGGCAGCGCGGTAAACCGGGCTGCCCTCGACTCGGAAGCGCCTTCCTTACTTGGAGGCGGTGCCGGTGGTCTTGCCGAAACGGTTGCGGAATTTCTCGACGCGACCGCCCATGTTGTCGACTGACTTTTGCGTGCCGGTGTAGAACGGGTGGGATTCGCTCGAGGTGTCGAGCTTGTACAGAGGCAGTTCACGACCGTCGTCGGTCTTGCCCATTTCCTTGGTGTTCGCGCACGAACGGGTCACGAACTTGAAGCCGTTCGACAGGTCGACGAACAGAACTTCGCGGTAGTTCGGGTGAATGCCTTCTTTCATGGTCTTTCCTTTGGTCGATGCGAGAGCCACAAACCCACCACAAACCGGGCTGTCCCGGAGGGGATGACACGGCACGGCGCCGTGTTGCACTTTTCGCTAAGCCCACAATTATCGCATACTGGTCCTTTTCAGCGCCAGAGGCCTCCTCATCATGCCTTTTCGCACCTTGCGCGCCGGCCTCGTGGGCTATGGATTCGCGGGCCAGACCTTCCATGCCCCTGTGCTTTCGGCCGTTGCGGGCCTTGAACTGGCGGCCGTGGCGAGTTCGCAGCCGCACAAGGTCCATGGGGACTGGCCCGGGGTCGACGTGGTCCCGGACGTCGAGGCGTTGTTGCGCCGAACCGACCTCGACCTGATCGTGATCGCTGCGCCGAACGCCCAGCATCACCCGCTGGCCACGGCTGCACTCGCAGCCGGCAAGCATGTGATCGTCGACAAACCCTTCACGCTGGACGCCGCCCAGGCACGCGAACTGGCCGACCTGGCCCGGCAGAAGGGGCGGCTGCTGTCCGTGTACCAGAACCGCCGTTTCGACTCGGACTTCCTGACGCTGCGCGACCTGCTCGCCCGCGGCGAACTGGGGCGTCCCGTGTATGTCGAGTCGCATTTCGACCGTTATCGGCCGCAGGTGCGCGAACGCTGGCGCGAGCAGCCTGTGCCGGGCGCAGGCCTCTGGGTGGATCTTGGATCGCACCTGGTGGACCAGGCGGTTCAACTGTTCGGCCGGCCTGACACCCTGCACGTCGATACCGCCGCGCTGCGTGACGGCGCATTGGTCGAAGACTACTTCCACGCCGTGCTGCGTTACGAGAAAGGCGCTCATGCACCCCTGCGCGTGGTGCTGCATGCGACCACGCTGGCTGCGTACGCCGCGCCGCGCTACATCGTGCACGGCACACGCGGCAGCTACATCAAGCGGGGAGTCGATCCACAGGAGGACGCGCTGCGCGCTGGAAGGCGTCCGGGCGATGCGGGGTGGGGTGTCGATCCGATCGACGGCGAACTCACGATCGTGCGCGACGACGGACGCGTTCAGTCGGGGGCCGTGCCCACGCTGGCAGGCAACTACGTCAGCTACTACGCGGCGATTCGCGATGCAATCCATGGGGAAGGCCCGAATCCGGTGACGCCGGATCAGGCAGTCGAGCTCATGGAACTGCTCGACCTGGGACGCCAAAGCGCGACCGAAGGCCGGGCCCTGGCGGTGCGCTGACCTGGTGCCAGCGCAAGGAGGCGATCAGCCTCCGCGACGCATCATGTCGAAGAACTCGACATTGGTCTTCGTCGCCTTCATGTTCTTGAGCATGAGTTCCATCGCCTCGATCTCGTCCATGTTGTACATGAGCTGGCGAAGGATGCGGGTCTTCTGCAGGATCTCGGGCGGCAACAGCAGTTCTTCGCGGCGCGTACCGCTGCGGTTGAGCTGGATCGAGGGGAACACGCGCTTCTCGTAGAGACGGCGGTCGAGGTGAATTTCAGAGTTGCCTGTGCCCTTGAACTCTTCGAAGATCACCTCGTCCATGCGGCTGCCGGTATCGATCAGCGCGGTTCCGATGATGGTGAGCGAGCCGCCTTCTTCCACATTGCGCGCGGCGCCGAGGAAGCGCTTGGGGCGCTGCAGTGCATTGGAGTCCACGCCGCCGGTCAAGACCTTGCCCGACGAGGGGACGACGTTGTTGTAGGCGCGGGCGAGGCGGGTGATCGAGTCCAGCAAGATCACTACGTCCTTCTTGAGTTCGACCAGGCGCTTCGCGCGCTCGATCACCATTTCGGCGACGTGCACGTGGCGCGCTGCGGGCTCGTCGAAGGTCGATGCAATGACCTCGCCCTTCACTGTGCGCTGCATTTCGGTCACTTCTTCAGGCCGCTCGTCCACCAATAGCACCATCATGTGCACTTCGGGGTAATTGGCGCTGATCGCGTGAGCGATGTGCTGCATCATCACCGTCTTGCCGCTCTTGGGCGGGGCCACCAGCAGGGCGCGCTGGCCTTTGCCGATCGGCGCGATGATGTCGATGATGCGGCCGGTGATGTTCTCGTCGCCCTTGAAGTTGTCGCGCTCCAGACGCATCAGTTCCTTGGGGAACAGCGGCGTCAGGTTCTCGAACATCACCTTGTGCTTGTTCGCCTCGGGCAGGCCGTCGTTGACCTTGTCGAGCTTCGTCAGCGCGAAGTAGCGTTCGCCATCCTTGGGCGTGCGCACTTCGCCTTCGATCATGTCGCCGGTATGCAGGTTGAAGCGGCGCACCTGGCTCGGCGAGATATAGATGTCGTCCGTGCTGGCCGTGAAGCTGGTGTCGGGGCTGCGCAGGAAGCCGAAGCCGTCCGGCAGGATCTCGAGCACGCCGTCGGCGAAAACCTGCTCGCCGGCCTTTGCGCGCTTCTTGATGATCGCGAACATCAGTTCCTGCTTGCGCATGCGGCCGACGTTTTCGATCTCAAGGGCTTCGGCCTGCTTGAGGACTTCGGACACGTGGAGTGCCTTGAGTTCGTTTAAGTGCATGGAATGACCCCTTACGGGGAAATCTGTCGAAAAACCAGGAGGGGGAGGTTTGGGGAGAGGCGAGAGATGCCTCACAAACCGGGGAACTCGAACCGGGTACCTGAATGGGCCGGTGATCTGTGGGGAATTATGACAGGAAAAAAAGAAAAGCTGCCGGCGCGTTGCGCGCGGGCAGCTGGGGAGCCTCAGGCGAGTTGCTGGTCGATGAAAGCGGTGAGCTGAGCCTTGCTCATGGCACCGACCTTGGTAGCGGCCAGTTGGCCGTCCTTGAACAGCATCAGCGTCGGGATACCGCGAATACCGAACTTGGCGGGGATGTCGCGGTTCTCGTCGACATTCATCTTGGCGATCTGCAGCTTGCCTTCATAGGTGTTCGACACCTCGTCGAGGATCGGCGCGATCATCTTGCATGGGCCGCACCATTCGGCCCAATAGTCCACCAGGACAGGCTTGCCGGACTGGAGCACGTCGGCTTCGAAAGAAGAGTCGGAGATGTGTTTGATGAGGTCGCTGGCCATGGATGTGTCCTTCTGCGCGGAGAGTTTCGGTGCAGCTAAAGTGCGGGTCATTGTGACAGAAACCAAGTGCCGGCGTGGCCCACGCGCAAGCTATGGCCCCGATAGCCAAAGCAACTCCAACTACACCCCATGCATCCATTTGAGCGCCATCCGGCGCACGCGCTTTGGCGCGATCCGGCCCAGGGCATCGTCAGCCGCATCGCCCAAGTTCTGTCCGAGCGAGGACTCCACGCGGCGCGCACGGTGGTGCTTGTCCCCTATGCACAACTGATGCAGGTGGCGCGCGCCATGTGGGCGGCGCACGGCACGCCGGGTTTCGCGCCGCGCTTCGAAACCACGCGCAACTGGGCGCGCAGCGTCGGGGGGTTCGCGCCCGGCATCGACGACATCGCCTTCGACATGGCGCGCGACCTGCTCACTGCGCAGTCCTTGCTGGCCCGCACCGGTTTTGCGGCGTCTCGCAACGCGCTGGCGGGGCGGCTGGTCGAGATCGTGCTGCAACTCGCGCCGCTGGCTGCCGCCGAGCATCCCGATGAACGCACGGTATGGGCCCAGCGCATGGGCGATATCGTGGGTGCGGGGAAGGGTTCCGAATGGTTCGATACCGAGAGCGCCCTCAACGGCATTGCACTGGCGTGGGCATCCACCTCCAGCTATGCGACCGATGTGCTGTTCACAGGGGCTGCGCTCGCGCAGGTCGACCAGCTCATCGTCCTGGACGGGCTTCAGAGCGACCCGCTGACCCGCAAGCTCGCCTCGCTGCTCGGTACGCGCGCCTTGCACCTGCCGCTCGCGGCCTTGATTGCGCCGGTCTGTGTCTCAGACTTGCATGCGGCGGCTGATCCTGAAGACGAGGCGGAGCGCGCCGCGGCCTGCGTGTTGCGCCATCTGGCGGAAGAGCGTGCTCCCGTGGCGCTCGTCGCCACCGACCGAGCACTGACCCGCCGCATTAGCGCGCAGATCGCAGCGCACGGCGTGGTGCCCCACGACGAGACTGGCTGGAAGCTTTCCACGACGCGTGCCGCCGCGAACCTCATGAGCGCGCTGCGCGCATGTGCCCATGATGCGAGCAGTGATCAGGTGCTCGACTGGCTCAAGTGCGCAAGTGCCTTCGACGGTCGCGCTGTCCTTTCGCTCGAAGCGCGACTGCGCGATCGCGGCATGCGTGATTGGCGCAGCTGGTGCTCATTGGCCGCGAGCAGCGACAAGCCCCAGGATTCCGGGCTGTTGCCGCTCACCGAAGCCATCGAAGCCCTGCGGTCCGAGTTCATTCGCCCCCGGCCGCTCGGCGACTGGCTGACGGGGACCCGGACCCTGCTCGAAGCCGGCGGTCAATGGGCGGATTTGGCCGGTGACGTGGCCGGCATCGAAGTGATTTCCGCGCTCTATCTGGACGCTGATGACGGCGAGATTCGAGGCTCGCGCTGCACACTGGCCGAATTCACGGCCTGGGTGCGCGACGTCCTCGAAGCGGCCAGCTTCGTGGTCGCTCCCGCGAGCACCGAGATCCCGCAAGTCGTCGTCCTGCCGCTGCACCAGCTGCTCGGCCGCGCCTTCGCGGCGGTCGTCGTCCCGGGGTGCGACGATCAGCGCTTGCCTGCTTCGCCCGAGCCGCCGGGCGATTGGACGCCCGCGCAGCGCGTCGGACTGTCACTGCCTTCGCGCGAGGACCTCGAGGCTGCACAGCGCGCCGCATGGGCGATCGCGATGCGCGCACCGTACTGCGATGTGCTGTGGCGGCAGTTCGACGCCAGCGGCGAGCCGGTGAGGCCGAGTCCGCTCGTGCAGATGCTGCACCTCGACCATGCGGCGGTCGATGCTGCGGATCCGCGCGAGCCTGTTCAGGTGGAGGCACGGCCGACCGCGCATCCCCAGCCGCGCGGCGAGGCGCTCGTACCCGCCACCTTGTCGTCGACAGCCTACGAGGACCTGCGCCGATGCCCATACCGCTTCTTCGCGTTGCGACAGCTCGGCCTGCGCAACAGCGATGAACTCGACTCGGAGATCGACAAGCGCGATTTCGGCAACTGGCTGCATGCCGTGCTCGGCCATTTCCATGAGGCACTGAAAGACGGCCCGACCGCCGATCTTCAGGCGCGGCGCGCCATGATGGCCGTCGCGCAAGACTTGGCGACCCGCGAGTTCGGCTTGTCGAAGGCCGAATTCCTTCCCTTCGCCGCGGCCTGGCCGGCCGTGCGCGAGGGCTATCTGGCCTGGCTGGCAGGACACGAGGCCGGCGAAGGCGCCGTGTTCGTCGAGGCGGAGCCGTGGAAGGAAGTGCCGCTGAGTAGCGTGAAGCTCATCGGTCGCCTCGACCGCGTCGACGCCACGCCCGACGGCAGGTCCTTCGTGATCGACTACAAGACCGAGTCCGCGGACAAGACCCGCGAACGCATCAAGGAGCCGACGGAGGACACGCAGCTCGCGTTCTACGCCGCCCTGTTTCCCGACGACAGCTTGCGCGCCGCCTATGTCAACGTCGGAGAGAAGGCCTCCGGCACGCGCACCTTCGAGCAGGAGGACGTGGTGACTGCGCGCGACGCACTGGTCGCCGGCGTGATGGATGATCTCGCCCGCATCGGCCGAGGTGCGGCGCTGCCGGCCCTCGGCGAAGGGCAGGTGTGCGAACACTGTGCAGCCCGCGGCCTGTGCCGCAAGGATTTCTGGGAAGTGGCCGAATGAGCGCCAACATGACTGCCGCCGCAGCCTATGAACACAACGGCGTCCGCGTCTCGCGCGAGCGCTTCTATGCCATCGCCTGCGATCCGCGTCGCTCGGTGGCCGTCGAAGCCTGCGCGGGCGCGGGCAAGACCTGGATGCTGGTGTCGCGAATCGTTCGCGCCTTGCTGGAGGAGGGCGAGGGAGCTTGTGCGCCGCACGAGATCCTGGCGATCACCTTCACCAAGAAGGCAGCGGGCGAAATGCGCGAGCGCCTGGACCAATGGCTCGAAAGGTTCGCTGAGCAGCCGGCGGTCGAACTGGTGGCCGAACTGGTGATGCGTGGCATGGACCCGTCAGCCGCGGAGGCTGCCGCGCCACGGCTGCAAGGCCTCTATCGCGAACTGCTTGCAGGCGGTCGCCCCGTGCAGTTCCGCACCTTCCATGCGTGGTTCGCCGGCTTGCTGCGGAGCGCACCGGTCGCGGTGCTGGAGCGGCTTCGATTGCCGGCCAATTACCAGTTGCTCGAAGACGATGCCGAGGCGCGGGTGCGCGTGTGGCGGCCGTTCTATTCGGCCGTCACCGAAGACGGGGCCGCATCGGCCGACTACCACGCGCTGGTCGCAACCCATGGTCGATCGCAAATCGCCAAGGCGCTGGACGATGCGCTGACGCGCCGCGTCGAGTTCGCGCTCGCGGATGCGCACGACGCGGTCGACGAGGCGGTGACGCCGATGGGCGAGATGTACCCCGCCTTCGCGCGTGCCGAATCGCCGGAAGACATCCTCCTTCATGACCCTGCATGGCGCAGCACGATGCTGGCTGCGGCCCGAGCGCTGGGTCGTGCGAGCGCCCCGACCTTTTCGCGCCGGGGCGTCGAACTTGAACAGGCCGTAACCGAAGGCCAGGCCGCCGGCGTACTCGACGCGCTGCTGACCCAGAAGGGTGAGCCGCGCAAGTTCAGCGAAAAGCTGGCCGGACTCGAGGATGTGCGGGCTGCGCAGGAACGTGCGCTGCAATTCTGCGCTGCGCAGGCGCAGCACGAAGCCTGGCTCTACCAGCAACGCATGGCGCGACTGACGCGCTTGCTGAATGTCTGCTTCATGGAGGTCAAGGCCACCAACGGCTGGGTCGACATGAACGACGTCGAGCAGGCCGCGCACCTGCTTCTGGGCAACGCGGAGCTTTGGGGTTGGGTGCAGGAGCGGCTCGACGCGCAGGTGCGCCATCTGCTGGTCGACGAGTTTCAGGACACCAACCCGCTGCAATGGCAGGCGCTCAATGGTTGGCTCGGCAGCTACGCGGGAGCGGGTGGTCGGCGTCCGGGCGTATTCATCGTGGGCGACCCGAAGCAGAGCATCTACCGGTTCCGGCGTGCGGAGCCCCAGGTGTTCATCGCGGCGAAGCAATTCGTCCAGCAGGGCCTCAACGGTGATCTGCTGAATTGCGACCACACGCACCGGAATGCGCAGGCGGTGGTCGGGCTGGTCAATGCGGCAATGCAGGATGCCCAGCAGGCCGGCGAATTCAGCGGCTTCCGCAACCATACGACCGAGTCGCGCGTGCCGGGACAGATCCGCAAGCTGCCGCTGATATCTCGCGATTCGATAGGGCCTGCGGAAGCGACCGGAGAACTGGTCGCCGACGCTGATGGTGCACTGCCATGGCGCGACAGCCTCACCACGCCGCGCGTGCTGCCGGAAGAGCGCCTGCTGCAGAAGGAATGCGAGCAGGCGGCACGCTGGATTGCCGAGCGCATCGCGGGCGGCCTGGCGCCCAGCCAGATCATGGTGCTGGCACGCCGGCGCAGCCGACTGGCTGTCCTGCAGGATGAACTGCGCAAGCTGCACATCGCGGTCCAGCAGCCCGAGAAGAACGACCTGAACGACGCCCCCGAGGTACAGGACGTGGTCGCGCTGATCGATGCGCTGGTCTCTCCGGACCACGACCTGTCGCTCGCGCGAGCGCTGAAATCGCCTCTGTGGGGCGCCGACGACGATGCCCTGGTGCAGCTCGCGCTGCGTCAGCGAGCGGGCCGTGCGAGCTGGTTCGACCTGCTCCAGGCGCCGGACTGGCCGGAGCCGCTTGCCGGCATTGGCCCGCGTCTGCGCAAGTGGCAGCAATGGCTCGCCGCGTTGCCGCCGCACGATGCGTTGAGCGCAATCTTCCACGACGGGGACGCGCTCGCGAAATTCGCTGCCGCCGCGCCCGCCGCGCTGCGCAAGAGCGTGCTGGCCAACCTGCGCGGGCTGCTGGCGGCATCGCTCGAACTCGATGGTGCGCGCTTCGCAACGGCCTATGGCTTCGTGCGTGCGGTCCGCGCCGGCGGTGTTCGCGCACCTTCGGTCGCGGTGGCCGACGCCGTGCAACTGCTGACGGTCCACGGCGCCAAGGGCCTCGAAGCCGAACTCGTGCTGCTGCTCGACACCGACGCATCGGCTCAGCGTGCCCAGACCATGGGCGTGCTCGTGAAATGGCCTGGCCATTCCGCCGCGCCCGAGCGCTTCGTGTTCATGGCGAGCGAAAAGAATCCGCCGGCTTGCACCGTCGATGACCTTGCGCAGGAGCAGGCGGCAAGACACCGCGAAGAAATCAACGCGCTTTATGTAGCGACGACGCGCGCCCGGGGCGAACTGGTTGTCTCCGCTGTGGCCGCCGCACGGCCCAACGCCCAGAGCTGGTGGGCGCGGTTGGAGGCGCGCTGCACGCTGGTCGGCGATGTGAGCGACACAGCCCGTGTGGCTTCCGCCCACGTCCCTGCCACATTCCAGATGCTGCGCTTGCCAGAACCGATGGTGGCTTCAACGACGCGAACTGTCGTTCTCGCTGCACCCGATATCGACGCGCGGGCGTCGGCGATGGGGCAGGCCATGCACCGGCTGCTCGAATGGGCGCAGCCCGGCGCCGCATTGCCGGTCGAGCATCTTCGTGCCGCGGCGCGCGAGTTCTCGCTCGACCTGCAGGCCGCGCGTGCCGCGGCGGCCCTGGCGCAGCGGATTCGCTCCGGCAAGGGCGCATGGGCTTGGGACAGCGATTCGCTCGACTGGCACGGCAACGAGGTCACGCTGGTCCACGAAGGGCAGACGCTGCGGATCGATCGCCTGGTCCGCCATCGCGAGAGCGGTGCGTGGTGGGTGCTCGACTACAAGTCCGCCGCCCGACCCGAACGTGACGCGAGCCTGATCGCACAACTCAACCGCTACCGCGATGCGGTGCAACAAGCTTATCCCGGTGAGACGGTGCGCGCCGCGTTCCTGACCGGGCAGGGCGAACTGGTCACACTCGAATGAAACAAGATCAACGTGTCGCCGTCGTCGGCGGCGGTCCAGCCGGATTGATGGCAGCCGAGGTCCTCAGTGCGCAGGGCGTGCAGGTACATCTGTACGACGCGATGCCTTCCGTCGGACGCAAGTTCCTGCTCGCGGGGCGCGGCGGCCTGAACCTCACGCATTCGGAGCCCTTCGACGTCTTCGCAGGCCGCTTCGGCGAGCGCCGCGGGCAGATCGAACCGCTGCTTCGCCGCTTCGGGCCCGACACACTGTGCAAGTGGGCGCACGGCCTGGGCATCGAGACCTTCGTCGGCACCTCCGGACGCGTATTTCCCAAGGACATGAAGGCAGCGCCGCTATTGCGCGCGTGGCTGCATCGCTTGCGGCAGGCCGGTGTGCAATTCCACATGCGGCACCGGTGGCTCGGCTGGCCCGATGTCGCGGCGCCTGCAACCGCGCTGCGTTTCGCGACCGCTGCCGGTGAGGTCGTGGCGCCTTTCGATGCTGTGGTCTTCGCGCTCGGGGGGGCGAGTTGGTCGCGGCTTGGCTCCGATGGAGCCTGGGTGCGGTGGGTGTCGGAGCGCGGCGTGCAAGTCGCGCCGCTCGCGCCGGCCAACAGCGGCTTCGACCTGCAGTGGACGCCCTTCTTTGCCGAGCGCTTCGCGGGCATGCCCTTCAAGTCGGTCGCGATCTCTTTCACGGATGCCGTAGCCCATCGCTTCGTGCGCAAGGGCGAGTTCGTTGCCACTGCGACGGGTGTCGAAGGCAGTCTGATCTACGCGGTCTCTGCGTTGCTGCGTGATGAAATTGCCGCCAATGGAAGCGCCACCTTGCTGCTCGACCTGCTACCCGATCGCAGCCCGGAGCAGGTACGCGCCGCTGTGCTGCATCCACGCGGCTCGCGTTCCGTCGCCAGTCATCTGAAGAGTCGGCTCGGGCTGGAAGGCATCAAGACCGCCGTGCTGCACGAAGTGCTCTCACGCGACGAAATGCACGTGCCCGAGAAGCTGGCCGAAACCATCAAGGCCGTGCCGCTTCGGCTTCTCGCGCCGAGGCCCCTCGACGAGGCGATCAGTACCGCGGGCGGCGTTCGCTTCGATGCGCTGGACGACCACCTGATGAGCACCGCGCTGCCCGGCGTTTTCTTCGCAGGCGAGATGCTGGATTGGGAAGCGCCCACCGGCGGTTACCTCCTGACGGCGTCCATGGCCTCTGGTGCCGCTGCTGCACGGGGCGTGCTCATGCGATGGGGGAAGCAGGGCGGTTGACGATCGCGAGCCGAGTGGGGCCTCAGCGCCGCACTTGCCAGTGCCGTGCGGTCGTGGCGACGACGCGCGCCGCATGGCCCCTGAGATCCTCGCTTCCGCCTCTTTCCTGCGGGACGGGGAACGGCCAGGTTGAACGCCTGACGATCTGCGGGCGGGGTGTGAACGGAAGCACCCGCGCAGCGGCCATTGGGGGGATGAAAGGGGTCATGTGTCGCCTCGATGTTGTTCTTGGGGACGACGAATTCTACTTGAATCACTGTATTTAAATACAGTATTTTGGCCCGCTCGACAGCCCGGCTGGAATGCGCGAGCAATGAGAACTGGTCGGGGCGCCTGGCCCCGCGGGATGCGCGTGAGCTATCGAAAACTCACGGCTTCTGGATTGTGGGGTTGACGAGCCTTACCCCCGGCACTGACTACGCAGTTAGGGCTGCTTGGTTCCCCACCTGACCCGGTTGGCCACTTCACCATGCGGGGAGGCCCGTCAACTGACGATTGTAGGCGACTCCAGGCGACCCCTCGCTTCACCAAGCCATCAGCGAGGTTTCAAGTGCCGCATCGGCGTAGTACAGACGCACGCCAACCTGATAGTGCCGCCCCTTCTGCAGCCGCATGCTGACCTTGGCGTTGAGGTCGGTGCCGCTGTCGTCGGCACCCGCGATCTGCACGTTGCCCGAAGGCGTGACCTCGAACAGCACCATCACCGTGTCGGAGGTTCCGAAGGTCCCGATGTTGTAAGTACGGGTGCGCGTCGGCAAGAAGTCGAAGGTGCGGGTTTCGCCCGGCTTGAGCTTGAGCAGTTGCGAGAGCCCGACCTTCAGCGTGGAGGTGCTGGGCGCCCGCACACCGGGATAGGACTCGACGACCCAGGCCTTGTCGGCATAGGAGAGTCCCCCCTTGGGCGTGAGCCCGGCCGTGTACTTCGCCGGGGCTTCGATGAGCCCGGCGTCGAACTGGTATTCCATGACCGAATCCGGATCCCACGTTGTGCCTTTGATCTGCGAGGTCGGAATTTTGCGCAGGATGTTCCATTCGATCTGCGACGGGTCCCAGTTGTTGGGCGGGCCCGAGAAATAGGCGATCACGGCACTCCGATTCCAGGTGATGCCGGCATTCGGGTTCTGGTGCTCGTGTTCGAGTGCGATGGTGTGGCCGATCTCGTGCAAAGCCGTGTCGTGTCCGTAGTCGGTCGTCAGCGGCCAGCCGAAATTCATCGTGCGTTCCTGCGGCGATCGGGTGCCGAGTACGTCGCGTCCCACATAGGACCACGAGCCGTCCTGCTGGTCGAAGCCGATTCGCACGATGGCGTCTTCGGGCGCATCCACCTTGCGGAAGCTGATGCCGATACCCAGCTTGGCCCAGGCCTCGAACGAACTGTTGACGACGGCGATGTCGGCCGTGCTGCCTTGCCATGCCGCGGGCACGGCATCGCCACGCTTGAAGCAGTAGTAGGTGAGTTGCGTGCCGTTCACCCATTTCTTGCTAGCGGACATGATGGCACTGGCGCGGCCTGGCGCCACGCTGGGGTCGAACTTGCGCACCGGCTGCACGGGCTGCACGCAATAGCGGCGTGCGCCTGGATTGCCGGCCTGCCTGGAATTCCTGGCCGCGGCGGTGCCGGCGGCCTTTTTGCGTGGCGCGGTGGGCATATCGGTCTCCTCGATGGTGTTTTCATGCTAGGCGCGGGGTGCGCGAATTCCATCTGCAAGATGGCCTAGGCTGGCGCGGGAGGCGGGTCCGGCACCCCCCTAAAATGCGCTGATGGCCTATCTCGTGCTCGCTCGCAAACACCGTCCCAAAACCTTCAGCGAGATGGTGGGCCAGGAGCATGTCGTCCAAGCGCTCGAAAACGCGCTCACGTCGCAACGGCTGCACCACGCCTATCTTTTCACCGGGACACGCGGCGTCGGCAAGACCACGGTGTCGCGCATCCTCGCGAAGTCGCTCAACTGCCAGGGGCCCGATGGGCAGGGTGGAATCACTGCCACGCCGTGCGGCATATGCCAGGCGTGCAGGGACATCGATGCGGGCCGTTTCGTCGACTACACCGAGTTGGACGCGGCATCGAACCGCGGCGTCGACGAGGTGCAGGCGCTGCTGGAGCAGGCGGTTTACAAGCCGGTGCAGGGCCGCTTCAAGGTCTTCATGATCGACGAAGTGCACATGCTCACAGGCCACGCATTCAACGCCATGCTGAAGACTCTGGAAGAGCCGCCCGAATACCTCAAGTTCGTGCTGGCCACGACCGATCCGCAGAAGGTGCCGGTCACCGTGCTCTCGCGCTGTCTGCAGTTCAACCTGCGGCCCATGGCGCCCGAAACCGTTCTCGAACACCTCACCCGCGTCCTGCAGACGGAAACCGTGCCGGCCGAGCCGCTCGCGCTGCGCCTGATCGCACGCGCCGCGCGCGGCTCGATGCGCGATGCGCTGTCGTTGACCGACCAGGCGATCGCCTTCGGCAACGGCGAACTGCTGGAGAGCGGCGTGCGGCAAATGCTGGGCAGCGTCGATCGCGGACACGTCTATCGCCTCATCGAGGCGCTGGCGCAGGGCGACGGCAAGACGGTGGTCGACACCTCCGAGGGGCTGCGCCGGGATGGTTTGTCGGCCGCGTCCACCCTCGAGGAAATGACCACTGTGCTGCAAGGCATGGCGGTGTTGCAGGCCGTGCCCTCGCGCGCGGAAGCGGTCAGCAGTGCGGATCCCGAGACAGCTGAAACGGCGCGGCTCGCTGCATCGATGCCCGCGGACGAAACGCAGTTGCTCTACAGCCTCTGCCTCCACGGCCGCGGCGAACTGGGGCTCGCGCCCGACGAATACGCGGCGCTCACGATGGTGCTGCTGCGCCTGCTGGCGTTCAAGCCCTCCGGCGCGGCCGGCGCGGAAAAAAAAACTCTGAATGAAGCTCGGCGGCCCGTGGTGGAATCGCCGAGTGCCGTGCCTGCGGAGCTGGTGCGGCCGTCAGCCGCGCCAACCGATTCGATGGGGCCGGTCGTCGCGTCGACCGCACCACCGGGGCATCGGTTGCCGGTCGTGGATGCGCCTTCGCTGGCCGCCTCGGCACCGCCGAGGCGCGCGCCTGCCGCCGATGCCACACCCGTCGCCACGAAAGTGGTCGCCATGCAGGTCCGCGTGCAACCGCCGCCTGGCGCGCGAGAAGGTGAATCCGTTGCCATCTCTGCGCCGATCCAGCCGAGCGAGGAGGGCGACTTCTGGCACGCAACGGTCACGCAATTGGTCGCGGCCGAGTCCATTGCGGCGTTGTCGCGCGAACTCGCACTTCAATCCCAATTGGTGGCGCGCGACGTCGATCAGTGGCTACTGCGCGTGGAGCGCGAATCGCTCAACCAGACGAGCAGTCGGGAGAAGCTGCAGGCTGCGCTCGCAACCCTTGGCCATGGCGTGAAAATCGCCATCGAGATCGGTGCTGTCGTCGACAGCCCGGCGCGCCGCAACAAGCACGCGGCGGACGAGCGTCAGCGCGTGGCCGAGGAGGCGATTCGCAACGATCCCGAAGTGCAGTCGATGATGCGTGACTGGGACGCGCGAATCGTTCCGGGTACGCTTCGCCCGGCCTAGTTTCATTCATTCATTCTCATTAACGATCGACAGGACCAACGATGTTCAACAAAGGACAACTGGCCGGCCTCATGAAGCAGGCGCAGGCAATGCAGGACAACCTCAAGAAGGCGCAGGAAGAACTCGCCACCATCGAGGTCGAAGGCGAATCGGGTGCCGGACTCGTGAAGGTCGTGATGACGTGCAAGCACGACGTCAAGCGCATCACGATTGACCCCAGCCTGCTGGCCGACGACAAGGACATGCTCGAGGACCTGGTGGCCGCTGCTTTCAACGCTGCGGTGCGCAAGGCCGAGGAAACCAGCGAGCAGAAGATGGGCAAGCTGACCGCGGGCATGCCCGGGCTGCCCCCCGGCATGAAGCTGCCGTTCTGATGCGCCGTCTGGCCTGAATGGCTGATTCCAGCTCGCTCGATGCGCTGGTCGAAGCACTGCGGCGCCTGCCCGGCGTCGGTGCGAAATCGGCCTCGCGCATGGCCTTCCATCTGCTGCAACACGATCGCGCCGGCACGCAGATGCTGGCGCGCGCGTTGGAGCAGGCTGCGAACAATGTGCGGCATTGCGAGCGTTGCAACACCTTCACCGAGGCGCCGATCTGCAGCGTGTGCCAGGACGCGCGACGCGACGGCAGCAAGCTCTGCGTGGTCGAGACGCCGGCCGACCAGGCGGCGCTCGAACGCACCGGTGCGTTTCGCGGCTACTACTTCGTGCTCATGGGGAAGCTCAGTCCGCTCGACGGCATCGGGCCGAAGGACATCGGCCTCGCGAAGCTGTTCGAGCGCGCGCTCGACGGTACCGTCAGTGAAGTCATCCTCGCCACCAATTTCACTGCCGAGGGCGAAGCCACGGCTCATGTGATCGGCGAGGCGCTCAGGCAGCGCGGCCTGACTGTGACGCGGCTGGCGCGTGGCGTTCCGGCCGGCAGTGAACTCGAATATGTCGATCTCGGCACCATCGCGCACGCGCTGGTCGATCGGCGCTGATGAGCAACCCGGGCGAGGAGACGTCATGCATCTGCCACCCCTGACATGGGCCTACTGGTGCGTGCTGATCGCGGTATCGCTGCCCTACGTGTCGTCGTACATCGCGAAGGCCGGCGCCTTCAGCCTGAGCGACAACGAGAGGCCGCGCGAGTGGGGTGGGCGCCAGTCCGGCTGGCGCGCGCGGGCCTATGCTTCGCAGGCCAACGGCTTCGAGGGCCTGCCTTTCTTCATCGGGGCGGTCATCATTGCGCATCAACTCGGTGCGGCGCAGGAAGACATAGATCTGCTGGCGGCAGCCTACGTGGCGCTGCGCATTCTCTATATCGCGTTCTATATCGCAGGCGTTGGCGCTGCGCGAAGTGCAGTCTGGGCACTCGCGTTCCTCGTCAATATCGCGCTGCTGTTCGCAGGGCGATAGCAGTCTTCATGTTTACGTAAAAACCCGCACGGGATGTTCCCGATGCAGGCGCAGAAGTGCGCCCCTAAGCTCGATTCGAATTATTCGAACAAAGGGCCTGCGGGCGTTACTCATGCTCAATCGCCGTACCTTCACCGTTGCCGCTGCGCTGGGAGCCGCCGCCATCGGGGCGCCTCTGGTCTATGGGCAGCCGAAGCTGGAAAAGTCCAAGGTATCGATTGCAGTTGGCGGCAAGGCGGCGTTCTATTACCTGCCGCTCACCATCTCCGAGCAACTCGGCTATTTCAAGGACGAGGGACTTGATGTCGAGATCTCCGACTTCGCTGGTGGCGCACGCGCACTGCAGGCGGTCGTGGGCGGTTCTGCAGACGTCTGCTCGGGTGCTTTCGAACACACCATCAATCTGCAGGCGAAGAACCAGTACTTCCAGGCCTTCGTGCTCCAGGGCCGGGCACCGCAGATCGCGATCGGCGTCTCGACGAAGAACATGCCGGGCTACATGAACATCGCCGATCTCAAGGGCAAGAAGATCGGCGTGTCGGCGCCTGGCTCATCCACCAACATGGTCGCCAATCTCGTGCTCTCGCGCGGCGGTCTGAAGGCCAGCGATGTGAGCTACATCGGCGTGGGCGTTGCCGCCGGCGCGCTGACGGCGCTGCGCTCGGGGCAGATCGACGCGATCAGCAACACCGACCCGGTGATGACGATGCTCGAGCAGAAGGGCGACGTGAAGATCATCAGCGACACCCGCACGCTCAAGGGCACGCAGGAGGTATTTGGCGGACTCATGCCAGCTGCCTGTCTCTATGCGTCCTCGGAATTCATCCAGAAGCATCCGAACACGTGCCAGGCCATGGCCAATGCCATCGTGCACGGCCTCAAGTGGCTGCAGACGGCGGGGCCGGGCGACATCATCAAGACGGTGCCGGAAACCTACCTGCTGGGAGACCGTGCGCTGTACCTCGCTTCCTTCGACAAGGTGCGCGAAGCGATCGCGACCGACGGGCTGGTGCCGGCCGAGGGGCCGAAGACCGCGCTCACCGCGATCGCGAGCTTCGATCCCACGGTCAAGCCCGAAAAGATCGACCTGTCGAAGCTCTACACCAACGATTTTGCGCGCCGCGCCAAGGACAGGTTCAAAGCCTGACCTCGACGTCCCGCAACCCGGCTCCGGCCGGGTTTTTTCTTGCAACGCCATGGCCGACTACGCGCTCGAACTTCTCGACATCAGCTGCACCTTCCGCTCGAAGGACGATCACAGCCAGCGCTTCACCGCCGTCTCCGGCACCACGCTGCGCATCCGCGATGGCGAGTTCGTATCGGTGGTCGGGCCCACGGGCTGCGGCAAATCGACGCTGCTCAATGTGGGCGCTGGGCTGCTGGAGCCGTCGTCAGGGGAGATCAAGGTATTCGGGCAATCGCTCGCCGGCATCAACACGCGCGCCGGCTACATGTTCCAGACGGAAGCCCTGATGCCATGGCGCAGCGCGCTGGACAACGTGATGGTGGGCCTGCAGTACCGTGGCGTCCCCGATGCGCAGGCGCGCGCGCAGGCGGAAGAATGGCTTGCCCGGGTCGGGCTTCGCGGCTTCGGCGACCGTTATCCGCACCAGCTCTCCGGCGGCATGCGCAAGCGAACGGCGCTCGCGCAGGTGCTGGCCCTGGACCCGGACATCATCCTCATGGACGAGCCCTTCAGCGCCCTGGACATCCAGACGCGGCAGTTGATGGAGAACGAGGTGCTGGATCTGTGGGCCGCGAAGAAGAAGGCGGTGCTTTTCATCACGCACGATCTCGATGAGGCCATCGCCATGAGCGACCGCGTCGTGGTCCTCTCTGCCGGCCCGGCGACCCGTCCGATCGGCGAGTTCGCCATCGACCTCGCACGGCCGCGCGACGTGGCCGAGGTCCGCACGCACCCGCGCTTTGTCGAACTGCATACGCAGATATGGAACGTGCTGCGTGACGAAGTATTGGAAGGCTACGCGCAGCAACTCAGGAAGGCGGCGTGAAATGAGCTTTCGGCCGAGCGAAAGCAATGCGCGCTTCTGGCAGATCACGGTCCTCATCGCGCTGCTGGTGGCTTGGCACGTGGCGTCTCGCAATCAGCAGTTCGCGTTCTTTCTGGGCGAGCCGATCCAGGTCGCCGGGCGCATCTGGAGCTGGTTCATGCCGGTCGCCATCCCGCCGAATCCGTTGTTTCCCGATGGCCTGCCTGGCAATGCCGACATCTACCGCCACCTCGGAACGACGCTGCTCGAAACCGTGCTGGCTTTCGTGATCGGTACGTTGCTGGGACTCGCCTGCGGCCTCTGGCTCGCATTGGCGCCGACAGCGAGCCTGGTCTTCGATCCCTATATCAAGGCCGCAAATTCGATGCCCCGAGTGATCCTGGCGCCGATCTTCGCGCTGTGGTTCGGCCTTGGCATTTGGAGCAAGGTAGCGCTCGCAGTCACCCTGGTGTTCTTCATCGTCTTCTTCAACGTGTACCAGGGCGTGCGAGAGGTGAGTCCGGTGGTGTTGGCCAATGCACGCATGCTCGGCGCGAACCAGCGGCAGTTGCTGCGCACGGTGTACCTGCCGAGCGCGACCAGTTGGGTGTTCTCGAGCCTGCACACCTCGGTCGGTCTGGCCTTCGTAGGCGCAGTGGTGGGCGAGTACCTGGGGTCGGCGCGCGGGGTCGGCTACCTGATCCTGCAGGCGGAGGGCACCTTCGACGTCAACACCGTGTTCGCGGGCATCGTGGTGCTGACGGCGTTTGCGCTCGTACTCGACGGCATCGTCGGAGTCCTCGAAAAGCGCCTCATGAAGTGGCAGCCGCGCAGTGGAGAAACCGAGAAGCTCTGAGGCCGGCCCCGACGCCGGCCGCCGGCCTTGCTTCAGCGCTTCTTCTTCGACGGCGTGCCGCCGCGCTGTTCGCGCGCGACCTGGGTGGTCGAGCTCTTGGAGACCTTGGTGGGCGTGCTCTTCGATACGACGCTCGTGCTCTTGAGAACTGGCGCCCCACGCGCGTGCGTCGCGCCCGTCCCGACGCTCATCGAGCGCGCGGCCCTGACCGGGAGGTACACCACCACGTTGAAGCCCTTCTGGAAGGAATGGGTCTGCTTGACGTCATTCCACTCGGCGACGCTCGCCGGACTCAGCTTGTAGCGGCGGGCGATGCTCGCGACGCTGTCCGTTCGGCCGGCCTTCACCACCGTGCGGCGTGTGACGATCTCGGGCTGGAAGCTCAGCTGACCGGTGTCCGCGACCACCGCCGCGACGTCTTCCTGCACGCGTGCGCTGCGCGGCACGATGAGCGTCGAGCCCGCCTTGATGAGCATCCGGGGTGGCACGCTGTTGATCGCACGAAGGTCGACTTCGCTCATGCCGGAGCGCTGGGCTGCATCGGCAACGGTCATGGTCGTGGGCACGGTCCAGGCGGTCCAGCTCGCGTATTGGCCTTGCGAATAGGCTTCGAAGTTGCGCTGGAAGACGGCGGCGTTGTCCCACGGCAGCAGGATTTCCGGCGTGCCTGCGGCGAGCAACACCGGCTTGTGCGCCGAGGGGTTGAGTGCGCGGAAGTCCTCGATCTTCACGTCCGCCAGCTTGGCCGCCAGTGTCACATCGAGGTCGCGCTTGAGCGCGACGGTCTGAAAGTAGGGGTGGTTGGCGATGAGCGGCAGATCGGCGTTGAAGCGCTCCGGATTCGCGACGATGTTCTTGACCGCCTGCAGCTTGGGCACGTACATCCGCGTTTCGGCCGGCATCGAGAGGTCGGTGTAGGTGGCCGGCAGGCCGGCGCGCTGGTTCTTGGCGATGGCGCGGCCTACGTTGCCTTCGCCCCAGTTGTACGCTGCAAGCGCCAGTTGCCAGTCGCCGAACATGCCGTAGAGCTTCTGCAGGTAGTCGAGTGCAGCGCGCGTGGAGGCGACCACGTCGCGCCGGTCGTCGCGGAAAATATTCTGCTTGAGGTCGAAGTCGGTGCCGGTCGCCGGCATGAATTGCCACATGCCCGCCGCGCGTGCGCTGGACACCGCCTGCGGATTGAAGGCACTTTCGATGTACGGGAGCAGCGCGATCTCGGTCGGCATGTCGCGACGTTCGAGTTCCTCGACGATGTGGAAGATGTAGCGGCTCGAGCGCTCGGTCATGCGCTGCATGTAGTCGGGCCGGCTCGCATACCACTGCTCGCGGTCACGCACGAGATCGCTATCGAGGTTGGGCATCTTGAAGCCGCGGCGGATGCGGTCCCACATGTCGGTGGGCGGGGCGAGTGTCACGACGGCGCGCGACTTCGTGTCGCCCGAGGTGATGGGCGTCAGCGCACCGCCCGGATACACCGGGGCCGCGCTGCTTGACGCAGCGTTCGACGTGTCCGTGCTGGGCGAGGAACCCGTACCGGTGGCGCAGCCTGCGAGGAAGAGGGAGCCCGCAAGGCAGGCGGCAACGATAAATTTCATCGAAAGTCGTTTTTCCATTGGCGCAGCGCGGCGAACACCTCGGTCTCCGCGGCCTGTACTGACAGGCCGGCGTGAGCGTAGACCGCTCGACTGACAGTGGCTTCGCGGCTGCGGAGAAAGGGATTGATGAGGCGCTCGGTCGATAGCTGCGAAGGCAGCGTCGGTTCGCCGCGCGCGCGCAGTGCTTCGCACCGCGTCATGTACTGAGCGAGATCGGCGTTGCCCGGTTCCACCGCGCGCGCGAATCTCAGGTTAGCAAGTGTGTATTCGTGGGTGCAGCATACGCGCGTGTTACCTGGCAGCGCGGCGAGCGCGTCGAGCGAGGCCAGCATTTGCGCGGGCGTGCCTTCGAAAAGGCGGCCGCAGCCGCCCGAGAACAGCGTGTCCCCGCAAAAGACCAGAGGGGCGAGATCGCCCGCTGCCGCATTGTGCGGACCGGCCGGCAGAAAGTACGCGATATGGCCAGCCGTATGGCCGGGCACGTCGATCACATCGAAGCGCAGGCCGAGCACGTCGGCATGGTCGCCGTGCGACAGGCGTGCGTAGGGCTCCGGAATGCGCTCGCGGGCAGGGCCGAAGACCGGCGCGCCGGTGGCTTCGTGCAACGCTGCCACGCCACCCGTGTGATCGGCGTGATGGTGCGTGACTAGAATCGCGGCCAGTTGCAGATTGCCGCGCTCGAGTGCATCAAACACCGGCTTGGCATCCCCTGGGTCGACCACGATCGCGTTGCGCCCGTCCTGCAGCATCCAGATGTAGTTGTCGGCAAAGGCAGGCAGCGGAACGAGGGTCATGAGCGGTCAAATTATAGGTTTGCATGATTGGTTCGAGACCCCCCCAGGCCGCTATCTGCTGGACTGGGAGCAGGCGCAGTTCGACCAGGCGGTGGCCGACGTGTTCGGGTATCACGCGTTGCAGTTGGGCCTGGCCGAGGTCGAGGGGCTTCGGACCAACCGCATGCCGCATCGCTGGCTGGCCTTGTCCGACCCCGCGATGCCGGGGCGGAGCGCGCTCGTAACCGATTTCTCGGCCTTGCCTTTTCCCGCCAACAGCCTCGACCTGGTCGTGCTGCCGCACACTCTCGAACTCAGCCCCGATCCGCATGCAACGCTGCGCGAGGTCGAGCGGGTGCTGGTGCCTGAAGGCCGCGTCGTCATATCTGGCCTGAATCCCGCGAGCCTTTGGGGCATGCGGCAGCGTCGCGCACACCTGTACCGGCGGCTTGGATTCGGCGAGCTCTTCCTGCCGGAGGCCGGCGATTTCATCGGCTATCGGCGCATGCGCGACTGGCTGCGGCTGTTGAGCTTCGAGGTCGAATCCGGACGCTTCGGCGTCTACCGGCCGGCGGTGCGCAGCGAGGCATGGCTGGACCGTTGCCGCTGGTTCGACAAGGCCGGCGAGCGCTGGTGGCCCATTTTCGGCGCGGTTTATTTTCTCGTGGCGGTCAAGCGGGTGCGCGGCCTGCGGCTGCTGAGCGCCGATTGGCGCCGAGCCGCCTCGCGTGCCAGCGCCCCCGTCCCGATCGCAGGCAAGATGCACCGCGACACCACTCATCGATAGCAAAAAGGAAACGGTTTTTGAACGAAGTACAGATCTACACCGACGGCGCCTGCAAGGGAAACCCCGGCCCAGGCGGTTGGGGCGCATGGCTCAAGTCGGGCGCCACCGAGAAGGAGCTTTTCGGCGGCGAGCTCAACACCACCAACAACCGCATGGAACTGCAGGCGGTCATCGAAGGGCTGGGCGCGCTCAAGCGCCCGTGCAAGGTCACGCTCTACCTGGACAGCCAGTACGTGCGCATGGGCATCACCGAATGGATCCGCGGCTGGAAGGCCAAAGGCTGGCGCACCTCGACCAAACAGCCGGTCAAGAACGTCGAGCTGTGGCAGCAACTCGACAAGTTGGTGGCGGAAGGCGGACACCAGATCGAATGGCGCTGGGTAAAGGGGCACTCGGGCGATCCGGGCAACGAGCGGGCGGATGCGCTGGCCAACAAGGGCGTGGAGAGGGCGTTGGGGCGGATCTGAGGTCGGTCCGCAGGGGCGCACTAGATTCGCTCAGGCGTCTCCACCGATTCGCCCATGCTGGCCCGGAACAGCAAGTCGTCCGTGATCCGAAGGCGCCGGCTCATTTCGCGGCCGATGTTCATTTGGATGAGCGCGAACTGCTCGACGTCGCGCTCGAACAGCCGATAAAGGTTGGCCGACGAGAGTTCGATGGCGCTGCAATCTTCCGCGGCGCGGACCGAGGCGCTGCGCGGGAAAAGATCCAGCAGGGCCATTTCGCCGAAGCAGTCGCCCCGACCGAGCCGCCGCAGGAGCAGGTCGTGGCCTTGCCAGCTCTTGGAGACCGTGACGCGCCCGCTCTCGAGCACGTACATTCCGCTGGCCGGATCGTTCTCGTGGAAGAAGAAACCACCCGCCGGGACTTTGACCACCGGTGCCGGCGCCAGCAAAAACTCGATGGTCTCAGCGCCGATGGCGCCGAAGATGGGCATCTGCTGCATCAACTCGATTCTGGCTGCGAGCATCGCAACTCCTGGGGTCGGGGTCGACGACCTTACACCACACCGTCGAACATCATCACGTCGACGGAATCGCCCGCTGCCACGCTGCCTTGTTCGTGGTGCAGCACGACCAGTCCGTTCGCCTCGACCATGGAACTGAGCACGCCGGAACCCTGATTGCCGGCGATGCGCACCATAGGCAACTGCCCCGGCACGGCCTGCACGCGGCCGCGCTGGTATTCGGTGCGGCCGGGCTTCTTGCGGATCGGATCGACGCTCGTGGCGCGCAGCAACGGTGGCGGCGCGGAGCATGTGGCGTTGCAGCCCATCATCCGCAACAGGGCGGGGCGCACGAAGGCGAGGAAGGTGACCATCACCGCAACCGGGTTGCCTGGAAGGCCGAAAAGCACCGCAGGTCCGCGCACATCCCCTTCCGTCGGAATGAGGCCGACGGCCATGGGGCGACCGGGCCGCATGGCGACCCGCCAGAACGCCATGTCGCCGAGCCGCTGCATGACGGCTCGGGTGTGGTCGGCTTCACCGACGCTGACGCCGCCACTGGTGATGATCGCGTCGGCTTCGCTGGCGGCGCGGCGCAGTGCGGATTCGAGCGTTGCCGGGTCGTCGCGCACCAGTCCGAGGTCGATCACCTCGCAACCCAGCCGCGTGAGCAGCCCGAAGACGGTGTAGCGGTTGCTGTCGTACACCGCGCCTTCGCGCGGCACCTCGCCCAGGCTCAGGATCTCGTCTCCAGTGGAGAAGTACGCGACGCGCAGGCGGCGCATCACCGGCACCATCGGCAGCCCGAGGCTGGCGACCATGCCCAGCGCCGCAGGTGAGATGATTTCGCCCCGCTGCAATGCGGGCCTGCCTTGCATCAGGTCTTCGCCAGCGAGCCGCCGGTTGTCGCCGCGGCGCAGTGCTTTGGCGGGGAAACGCACAGCATCGCCTTCGACCTGGCAGAACTCCTGCGGAATGACCGTGTCGAGACCGGCCGGCATCATCGCGCCGGTCATGATCTTCACGGCGTCTCCGGCAGCCAGCGTGCCGCGCCAGGCAGCGCCGGCGAGGGCCGTGCCGACCACGCGCAGGCTCACCGAGGCGTCATCGGCGGCAGGCGCTGCGTCGAGCAAAGAGCCGTCGAATGCAAATCCATCCATCGCCGAGTTGTCGTGCGGGGGAACGCTCACCGGCGAAATGACGTCCTCCGCCAGCACGCGGCCCAGTGCGTCGCGCAGCGCAATGCGTTCGCTTTCGGTGACGATGGCGGGCTCGGCCAGGCGGGCCAGGAAGGCCTGCACGGCATCGACGCCGAGGGCCTTGGGGTCGTAGCCAGCCAATGCGGCGGCGATGTCGGCAATGCGGCTCATGAGAGGGAAGAAATCAGGGGCGCTGGCCTTCGAGCGCGTGGAGTTCGGCCAGGGTGTTCGCGTTGTAGAACGCATCGGGCGCGTCGCCTGGTCGGTCGAAGGGCACCAGCACCGTTCGGTGTTGCGCGGTCCACTTGTCGATCTTGCGGCCACCGCCCTGGGTGAAGCGCACCAGGCTTTCAAGCAGGGTGGCGCTGAGGAGGCAGAACACGGGTTGGGGACGCAGCACGGTCGCGCCGCCGGGTTCGTCGGCGGTTTCCTGCGCGTTGACCATGGCGATCTCGGCGCCGTCAGCCACAAGGGCATCCGCCAGACGGCCGGCAAGGTCGAACGGGAACAGCGGCGTGTCGCACGGCACAGTCAGCAGATAGGGTGTTTCGCAGCGCTCCAGACCGGTCAGGAAGCCTGCGAGCGGGCCCGCATAGTCCGCCAGGCCATCCGGCCAGACCGGTACGCCGAAAGATTCGTAGGCCGACAGGTTGCGGTTGGCGTTGACCATCATCTCGCCGACCTGCATGCCGAGTCGCAGCACTGCATTCAGGGCGAGCGGTGTTCCATTGAAATTCTGCAGGCCTTTGTCGACGCCGCCCATGCGCGAACCGCGCCCGCCGGCGAGCACGAGCCCGGTGATGTCGCTGGCGGCGATGGCGTGCGACGCGCTCATCCGCCGATGTAGCTCATTTCGACGCGGCGCGGTGCGCCTGCATCGGTATCGGGCTCGCGCAATGCGCGAAGCTCGGAATATCGGTCGGAGCGCCCCTGCCAGACATGGCCGATCTCGGTCGTGATCTGCGCATCGTCGGCACCGCCGCGCAGCAGCGGACGCAGGTCATGGCCCATGCTGGCGAAGAGGCAGAGATAGAGCTTGCCCTCCGTCGACAGGCGCGCCCTGCTGCAGTCGTGGCAGAAGGCCTGGGTCACGCTGCTGATCACCCCGATCTCGCCGCCACCGTCCGCATAGGCCCAGCGCTGCGCCGTTTCGCCGGGCGCGCTGGCCTCGAGCGGCGAGAGCGGGAATTCCCCGGCGATTCGACGAATCACCTCGGCCGACGGCAGCACTTCGTCCATGCGCCAGCCATTGGTCGCGCCGACGTCCATGTATTCGATGAAGCGCAGCACCACGCCCGTGCCGCGAAAGTGCCGCGCCATCGGGAGGATTTCCTGCTCGTTCGTGCCGCGCTTGACGACCATGTTGACCTTGATCGGGCCGAGCCCGGCAGCGTGCGCGGCCTCGATGCCCGCGAGCACTTCGGCCACCGGGAAGTCGACGTCGTTCATGCTGCGGAACACGGTGTCGTCCAGGCCATCGAGGCTGACGGTCACGCGCTGCAGACCGGCGGCCTTGAGTGCAGCGGCCTTGCGTTTGAGAAGTGACCCATTGGTGGTCAGCGTGAGGTCCAGCGGCTGGCCGTCAGGCGTGCGCAGCGCGGCGAGTTGTTCGATCAGGACCTCGAGGTTCTTGCGCAACAGCGGTTCGCCGCCAGTGAGGCGGATCTTGCGCACGCCGTGCGACGCAAAAATGCGCGCAAGGCGCGTGATTTCCTCGAAGCTCAGCAACGCGCTGTGGGGCAGGTACTCGTAGTCCTTGTCGAAGACTTCCTTGGGCATGCAATAGCTGCAGCGGAAGTTGCACCGGTCGGTCACGCTGATGCGCAAGTCGGTCAGCGGGCGGGCCAGCCGGTCGAGCAATGCGCCGGTGGCCGGAACCACGCTTGCAGCCGACGGCGTCGTGCGACGGACGCGGCCGATCTCGGAGACAGGGACGACATGCTTGGTCATGGGGTGGAGCAATTTAACCCATCGCCCGCTCGGACGACCATTCGGGGTTACATGACCACGGCAGCGTCAGCTACACGCAGCGCGCGCCGTCGACCTCGATGCAGACGCCGCTGATGAACGACGCCTCGTCGCTCGCGAGGTAGAGGGCCGCGTTGGCAACGTCGAGCGCGGTCGAGAAACGGCCCAACGGAATGGTGGCGCGGAACTTGGCCTTGCGTTCCTCGGTGACCGGCCCGCCGGCAAATTCGGCAGCGAGCCCGGTGTCGGGGTTGAAGACCGGGTTGATGCAGTTCACGCGAATGTTGTCTGGCCCGAGTTCGGCGGCGAGCGACTTGCTGGTGGTGATCACCGCGCCCTTCGAGCCGTTGTACCAGGTGAGCCCAGGGCGCGGACGCACGCCGGCGGTCGATGCGATGTTGATGAACGATCCGCCGCCATTGGCGCGGAATGCCGGCACAGCATGGATGGTCGACAGGTAGATGCTCTTCACGTTGACCGAATAGCAGCGATCGAATTCGTCCTCGCTCACTTCGAGCGCCGGCCGGTTGCGGTGCGTCCAGCCGGCGTTGTTGACCATCACGTCGAGCTTGCCGTGGCGCTCGATCGCGGCATCGACCAGTGCCTTGACCTCGGCCGACTTCGTGACGTCGGCTGCGAAGAAGGAGGCACGGCCGCCGGCGCGCAGGATCGCCTCGACCACCTGTTCGCCGAGCGCCGTGTTGATGTCGTTCACGACCACTTGCGCGCCCTCGGCCGCCAGCCGCTTCGCGATGCCTTCGCCGATGCCGCCGCCGGCACCGGTCACGATGATGGATTTGTCCTTGACTCGCATTGATTGTCTCCGTTTGAATGTGATGTGTCTGGTCAGCCGTGCTTGATGGCGACCGTCTTGAGTGTGGTGAACCCGTAGAGCGCCTCGAAGCCCTTTTCGCGGCCATAGCCCGAGGACTTGACGCCGCCGAAGGGCAGTTCGACGCCGCCGCCCGCGCCGTAGTTGTTGATGAACACCTGGCCACTCTTCACGCGCTTGGCCATGCGGAACTGGCGCGCGCCGTCGCTCGTCCAAATGCCGGCGACGAGGCCGAATTGCGTGGCGTTGGCGAGCTCTACCGCCTCGTCCTCGTCGCAGAACGACATCGCGGCCAGGACGGGGCCAAACACTTCCTCCTGTGCAAGGCGGTGGTCCACCGGCACGTCGCGCAGCAGCGTGGGCGCCTGGTAGAAGCCGGTTTCGGGCGCTTCGTCGACCACCACGCCGGTCGCCACCATCGGAATGCCGGCGACCTGGGCGTCGGACAGGAAGTCCCACACGCGCTGCTGCTGCGTCTGGCGGATGAGCGGACCGACGTCCAGGTCCATCGCCGCGGGGCCGACACGCAGCGCCTCGAAGGCATGGCCGAGGCGTTCGAGCAGCGGCTCGTAAATGCTCTGCTCGATCAGCACGCGCGAGCCGGCGGAGCAGGTCTGTCCGGCGTTCTGCACGATCGCGTTGATCAGCACGGGGATGGCGGCACCGAGGTCGGCATCCGCAAAGACGATTTGCGGGCTCTTGCCGCCAAGTTCGAGCGTGACGGGGCAATGTCGCTCGGCCGCGACCTGCTGGATCAGCGTGCCGACCTTGGGACTGCCGGTGAAGCTGATGTGGTCGATGCCCTCGTGCCGGGCGAGTGAGTCGCCGACTTCATGGCCGTAGCCGGTCACGATGTTGAGCGCGCCGGGCGGAAAGCCGACCTCTGCCGCCAATTGCGCCACGCGGATCAGCGAGAGGCAGGCGTCTTCCGATGGCTTGACCACGCACACGTTGCCCGCAGCCAGCGCGCCGCCCACGCTGCGCCCGAAGATCTGCATCGGGTAGTTCCACGGAATGATGTGGCCGGTGACGCCGTGCGGCTCGCGCCAGGTGAAGACGCTGTAGCCGTCCTGGTAGGGAATGGTCTCGCCATGCAGCTTGTCGCAGGCCCCGGCATAGAACTCGAAGTACCGTACCAGTGCCAGCGCATCGGCACGGGCCTGCTTGACGGGCTTGCCGCAGTCGCGCTGCTCGATGAGGGCGAGTTCGTCGGTGTGCTCGGCGATCTTCTGCGAGAGCCGGTACAGCAGCCGGCCGCGATCGGCCGCGCTGACCTTGTGCCAGGTCGTCTCGAAGCAGTGGCGCGCGGCGCGCACGGCGGCATCGATGTCGGCGGCATTGCTGCGTTGCAGCTCGTCGAAGGTCTGACCGTCGGATGGGTCGATCACCGGCAGCGTGCGGCCGGACGAGGAGGCAACGCTTTCGTTGCCGATGTAGTTGAGTTGCATGGGGGAAATCTTAGCGACCTCCCGCCACGTTGCCGGGACGATCGGGGCTTAACGCGTCGCGGTTGTCTTCGACAAGGCGCGGATCGCGTTCAGCATGCGCTCCACGTGCTTGTCCGGGTTCAGGTTCTGATAGAAGTACGCGACGTTGCCATTGGGCGCGATCACGTAAGAGAGCCGGTTGGCGAAATCGGGCCGCGTCTGCATCACCGCGTCGAAGCCCTGTATGACCGTCTTGGACTGGTCGGACGCCACGGGGAAGCGGCTTTGGCACGCCTTGACCGAGAACTTGGCGAGCGTGTCGATGTCGTCTGCGGAAACGCCGATGACCGTGGCGCCCAGTGCGGTGAACTGGTCGATCGCCTCCGCGAAGGCGTGCGCCTCGATGGAGCAGTCATTGGAATCCGCCGCGGGAAAAAAGTACACGACCACTGGACCCTTGGCGAGTGCGTCGGCGAGCGAATAGCGGAAGGTCTTGCCGCCGAGCGCCGCCGTGGCCGTGAACTTCGGCACCGGGTCGCCGATGTCGAGCGCGGCGAGGGCGGGTGTCGCCATGGCCGCTGCCCATGCAAGCACGGTCGCGCGCGCGAAGATCGATAGCATCATGATGTAACCCCGGGTGACGGCGATTCGAATTCTAGGACTGGAGGTCGCACCGGGCGCGGGCCAAACCAAATCGTCGTCGTGCGCGTATATCAATCTGATCAACGAGGGGAACACCAGATGAAACCAGTCGCGACCCGTCTGGTGCGATGGGTGCTGATGCTTGCCGCGATCGCGTTGCTGGGCGCCTGCGGTTCGCTTCCGGTGGCGCCCGAGCGGCCGGTCGAAGTCGCGACACGGCCCGACGCGGCGACCCGGCTGGCGAAGATCGTGGCCGACTCAACGCCGCCGGGTGAGCATTCCGGCTTTCGCCTGATGCCGCTGGGCGTGTATTCGCTCGATGCACGCATCCAGTTGGCGAAGCGAGCGCAGGTATCGCTGGTCGTCCAGTACTACCAGCTCGAGAACGATGCCACCGGAAGGCTGCTGATGCGCGCACTGCGCGAGGCTGCGGCGCGCGGTGTGAGGGTGCGTCTGCTGGTGGACGACCTCTATACCGCCAAGAGCCAGCAGCCGCTGCTCGCTCTCGCGCAGACGCCGAATGTGGAGGTTCGGCTCTTCAACCCCTTCTGTTGTGGGCGTGATGGCTTCGTGTCGCGCTTCGCTGCGTCGCCGCATGAGATCGCACGGCTCAACCACCGCATGCACAACAAGCTTTTCATCGCTGACGGCGCGATGGCCGTGGTGGGCGGCCGCAACATTGCGGACGAGTATTTCGTGCTCAGCGAGGCGCAGAACTTCATCGACATGGATGCGCTGGTGGTCGGCAAGGTGGTGAGGGAGCTCGAACTGATCTTCGACGCCTACTGGAACGCCGAGCAGGTGTGGCCGATCCAGGAGATCGTGAGAGGCGAGGGCGGTCGAAAGCCCGGGCCGGAAGACTTCGACAACTGGATCGGGATGAGTTCGATGCCACCGAAGATCGAGCTGCCGCCCTCCGACATCCTCGGCTATGGTCCGATCAGCGAAGAGCTGGACGCCGGGCGCATGGGGCTGCTGTGGGGCGAGGCGCATGCCGTCGCTGATCCGCCGAGCAAGCCCAAGTACATGACTGCGGACGAGGCGCTGTCCACCAGCGTCACCATGAAAGTCTGGGAGCTGCTGCTCGACGCAAAAAAAGAGGTGGACCTGACGTCGCCCTACCTGGTGCCGGGCGAGAAGGGGATGGCCGCCTTCGACGATCTTTCCCGGCGCAAGGTGAAGCTGACGCTGCTCACCAATTCGCTGGCCGCCAACGACGAGCCGCTGGTGCATACCGGCTACGTACGCTATCGCCAGCGGTTGCTCCTCAGCGGCGCGGACCTCTACGAATTGAGCCCAGCGCGGACCACGGCCAACGAGCGTTTCGGCTCCTTTGGCACCTCGCTCGGCCGCCTGCATGCCAAGACGGCGGCCATCGACCGGCAGCGCATCTTCATCGGGTCGATGAACCTGGATCCGCGCTCGGCGACGCAGAACACCGAAATGGGCGTGGTGGTCGACAGCCCGCAGCTCGCGCGGGAAATGCTCCGGGTGATCAACATCAGCAAGTTGCAGAACTCTTACCGCCTGCGCCTCTCAAAGGAAACCGGCGCGGTCGAATGGCTTAGCACCGACGGAGAGAAGGAGATCATCCTGACGGTCGAGCCGGAGTCGGGCTTCTTTTTGCGCTTCTACAACAAGCTGATTGCGCCGATCGTTCCTGAAATGCTGTTGTAATCCCCGGTTGGTGCAACTGCGTGCTTCCCCTTGCAATTGACCTTCATCGCCCCACATGCTGCCCATGAACGCTACTCAAACCCCTGCGCACAAGACAGACCTCGCTGTGACGCATGTGCTCGCCCAGCTCCTCGAGCGGCTCGAACACAGCGCCGTGCCGATGGGCGCCGAGCAATATCGCTCCGTCGTGATGCACCTGGTGGAGGAATTTCGCGATGTCGAGCCGGGCGCCCAACTCGGCCAATTGCTGGATGCCTATCCCGCCGCCGCGGAGGTGTACGAAAACATGAATTACCAATTTGCCGGGCTCTGCCGCTCGGCGCTGGATACGTCTTTGTCGGCCGAATTGGCTGCCAAGTCCGCGATTGAACGCGCCATGCGTGGCGCAGGACCGGAAGCCGACCATGAGTAAAGCCGAGGTCAAGACGGCCGTTGTGGCGGACGGCCTCCGTTACAAGGCCAAGGCGCCGGGATCACCGTTTCGCGCCTCGGCATCGTTCAGCGGGGCGACGATGTCCTGCTTCATGTGCGGCAAGCACCGCGTGCGATCGCAGATGCGGACGCGGCAGCTACTGGGCAAGTCGCAAACGGTCTGCGCGCCGACCTGCAAGGCGCTCGACGAATTGGTCGAAGCCGGGGGGGCCTGACCCCGTTCGGCGTCGCCGAATTGGCGGCGCGAAGCGCACCTGGAGCGCCGGATTTAGTACTTCGTACCGCCTACCCATTCTGCGGAATTCGATCTACAGTTGGAAACAATTGATGCGAATAATTGCGTCAATACCAAAGTTCTAATTCACGGTCGATTCAATGATCCGAATTCATTCGTCAACCCTTCAAAGCCCGGGGCTCCGTCGATTGCTCGCCAAAGGACGGCCCCTGTGAGCCCGCAACGTCACGTCATCATGCAGGTCGTCAAGCGCTCGGGCGGCGCGACGCACCATGTCGAGTTCTGCATGGACGACAACTTTGCCGAGCGCCTGCGGCAACTGCGTTCGCTGGTGCCTCCGCTCAATGCCCTCAACAAGCAACGAGATCTCGTCATCGACAAGGTGCGCGTCCGGATGCCCACGGCCGTCTGGCGCTGTGGCGGCGACATCGACAGTTCGGTGGAAGGCTCGTGCATCGTCATTGCCGCCGAAGGCTTTTTCAATTGCGGGGCCAAGGACCGCAAGACGAAGGAAAAGCTGGTCACCTATACCTTCCCGATTTCGCGCCTGATCGAGTTGCATATGGAGCGGCCGGCCGGCGAGACCTTCTACATCCGCGACGGCATATTTACCAACGACGAGCCTGCCGAATCGGCTGCCGGACGCTGGGTCGCGTCGCTGCACGAACTGGAAGAGATGCGCGTGCCCGAGGCACCGTCCGACTTCGACACGCTCCAGGGCGTACCCCTGCGCACCGAGCAGGGCGCACTGCCGACGCACGGCATCAGCCTGAACTGAGCGCGACGCTCGTGGGCGGCGCGTCCACGCGCACGAACCGCGATGTGTTTTCAGCCAGCCAGCGCCGGGACACGGCGCTGTCTTGTTGCGAGGGGTGAAAGTCCCGCCGCAGATAGCGCCACCAGGTGGCCCAGCTTTCCCGTAGCAAGCCGCCACGGCCCAGCAGCAAGCGGGCCCCGCTGCGCCATGTCGAGAGCTTCCACAACACGCCTTCCTTGCGCAGGTTGGCGGTCGTCTGCCTGAACAGATCGCCCAGGAAGATCAGCGTGACCCGGCGGAACCAGCGGACGCGCCATTCGTGCGAGCCGCCGATCGCCTGGTAGACGTCGAAGGCCGTGTTCTTGTGTTCGAGTTCTTCGGCGCTGTGCCAGAGCCACATGGTCTTCAGCCGCGGTTCGGCACCGTCCAGCAACTGGGGATGTGACAGCAGCCATTCGGCGAACATGGCGGTGAAGTGTTCCGTTGCGGCGGTGATGGCGACGGCGTGACGCGGGTCTGCATCGGCCAGAGCTTGCATGCGCTGCGTGGCACGGGGCGTCCAGCCGTCTTCCAGCCCCTGCTTGTCCAGATGCGCGTTGAAGAGGGCGTGAATCCGGCGATGCGTCGCTTCCTGTCCGATGAAACCGCGCACTTCCGCCTGATGCTTCTCCCGCACCTCGGCACTCGTGTTCTGAAGCGCGCGGCGCACGGCGTCGATGAAAAATTGCTCGCCGAAGGGAAAGCTCATCGACAGCGCGTTGAAGAAAGCGGTGGCGAAGGCATCGCCGCCACACCAGTCGCGCGCAAAGGGCGGCTGAAGATCGATCAGCAGGCGGCGTACGACGAGGTCGGTCATGGGAGTTGCCAAATAGTCGAAGGTGTGTATTTTCGGATTGTGCCTCTGGTTGCGCTGCGTTGGTGATCAATCTGGTCCACGAAAAAAAGCCGCAAGCGGGCTTGCGGCCATGAAGCGGTAGTGCAGCGCGCGGCTAGGCCGGCTTCACATCTGTGGGGGGTCGTAGAAGAACTCCTGCGCAAGGGTTGCCGCGGCAGGCATGCCCTATTGGACTTTCACTTCCACCCGGCGGGCTTCCGCGGGCGGTCCGCCAGCCGTCGTCTCCGCGGGCTTGGCCAGTTCGACCTTGTCGTCCGGCACGCCGGCCAGTTTGAGCGCCGCGCCGACCGCCATCGCGCGCTGCTTGGCGAGTTCGGCGTTTTTCGCGGGGTCGCCGGAGGCGTCGTGAAAGCCGCTCACCAGCACGCGATTGCCGCTTTGCACGGCCTTCACGATGTCGACCAGCGCCTCGCTGGAGCCCGCAGGGACTTCAGCGCTGCTGGTGGCGAAGTAGAGCTTGACGACGCCACCCTCGGTCTTGATCGAGGGTCCCGAGTCGGCAGCCGCCACCGGCACTGCGGCGGGCGTAGCCGCTGCGGGTGCCGGCGGGACGACAGCCGGGGCTGCGGGTGCAGCCGGTGCGGTCGCGGGGGGCGGTGCGGCGTGCGGTGCCATCGCGCCTGCGTCGCCAGCGTGGAACTTGACCACCAGGGGCACGATCAGCAGCGCCACGATGTTGATGATCTTGATCAGCGGGTTCACCGCGGGGCCTGCCGTGTCCTTGTAGGGGTCGCCGACGGTGTCGCCGGTGACGGCCGCCTTGTGCGCCTCGGAGCCCTTGCCGCCGTGATGGCCGTCTTCGATGTACTTCTTGGCGTTGTCCCACGCGCCGCCGCCCGTGCACATGGAGATCGCCACGAACAGGCCTGTGACGATGGTGCCCATCAGCAGGCCGCCCAGAGCCTTGGGGCCCAGCAGCAGGCCGACCAGGATCGGAACCACCACGGGCAGCAGCGACGGGATCATCATTTCCTTGATCGCCGCGCCGGTCAGCATGCTCACGGCACGGCCGTACTCGGGCTTGCCGGTGCCTTCCATGATCCCCGGGATCTCGCGGAACTGGCGGCGAACTTCCTCCACCACCGAACCGGCTGCGCGACCTACGGCTTCCATCGCCATTGCGCCGAAGAGGTAGGGGATCAGGCCGCCGATGAAGAGGCCCACGATCACCATCGGATCGCTCAGGTTGAAGCTGATGTTGAGCCCGAAGCTCTCGAGCTTGTGCGTGTAGTCGGCGAAGAGCACCAGCGCCGCCAGCCCGGCCGAGCCGATGGCATAGCCCTTGGTGACGGCCTTGGTGGTATTGCCGACGGCGTCGAGCGGGTCGGTGATGTCGCGCACGCTGGCCGGCAGTTCCGACATCTCGGCGATGCCGCCGGCGTTGTCGGTGATGGGGCCGTAGGCGTCGAGCGCGACCACGATGCCGGCCATGCTCAGCATCGCCGTAGCCGCCACGGCAATGCCGTAGAGGCCCCCCAGCATGTACGAGGCCATGATCGCGATGCAAACGCAGATCACCGGCCAGGCCGTGGAACGCATCGACACGCCCAGGCCCGCAATGATGTTGGTGCCATGGCCCGTGGTCGAGGCCTGCGCAATGTGACGCACCGGTGAGTATTGCGTGCCCGTATAGAACTCCGTGATCCACACCAGCGCCGCCGTCAGCGCAAGACCGACGAAGCAGGCGCCGAACAACTTCAGCTGGCTGCCGGAAGGAGCAATGGCATTGTCGGGAATCAGCCAACTGGTCACGAACCAGAACGCGATCAGCGACAGGATGCCCGCCACGGCGAGGCCCTTGTAGAGCGCCGGCATCACGTTGACCATGCCTGGCGAAGCCTTGACGAAGAAGCAGCCGATGATCGACGCGATGATCGACACGCCGCCGAGTGCCAGCGGATACAGCACCGCATTCACCGGCGCCGCGGCCACCATCAGTGCGCCGAGCACCATGGTCGCGATCAGCGTCACCGCATAGGTCTCGAACAAGTCGGCGGCCATGCCGGCGCAGTCGCCGACGTTGTCGCCCACGTTATCGGCGATCACGGCCGGATTGCGCGGATCGTCCTCGGGGATGCCCGCTTCGACCTTGCCCACGAGGTCGGCGCCGACGTCGGCGCCCTTGGTGAAGATGCCGCCGCCCAGTCGCGCGAAGATCGAGATCAGCGACGAGCCGAAGGCAAAGCCGATCAGCGGATTGAGCAGCGTCGCCAGGTTCTTGTCCGGCGTCAGGTTGCCATTGCCCACGAGGAACCAGTAGAAGCCCGACACGCCCAGAAGGCCCAGCCCGACCACCAGCATGCCGGTGATGGCGCCGCCACGGAAGGCCACGTCCAGCGCCGGGCCGATGCCTTGGGTCGCGGCCTGCGCCGTGCGCACATTGGCCCGGACCGACACGTTCATGCCGATGAACCCGCAAGCGCCCGACAGCACTGCGCCGATGATGAAGCCCACCGCGGTGGTCACGTCCAGGAAGACGCCGATCAGGATGGCCAGCACCACGCCAACGATCGCGATGGTGCGGTACTGCTTCGCGAGGTAGGCCGCGGCGCCGGTCTGGATGGCCGCTGCGATCTCCTGCATTCGGGCGTTGCCCGGGTCTTTCGAAAGAATCCAGCTGCGCGCCCAGAAACCATAGGCTACGGCCACGAGGCCGCAGACGATGGCGAGGACGAGAGGGGTGTTGCCAGTCATGCCTTTGCTTCTCCAGTAGTTCGACGTAACTTGTGGAGACGAAAGCCGGACCTGTGCGCAACGCGTACGGGTCAGTGCTTCCGCCGCGTTGCTTCCTCGAAGCCCCGATGCCGTGGAGGCATGGGACCGATTGGCCAACGCGGCCAATTTACAGGCAAAACTCGCGTTCTGTGCGACTGTGGCGTGACATGGAAAGTAAACTTCGGGTTTGTCCGCATCCGGCGTACAACACTTTCAACTACTCCAAAGACACGCACCATGTCCCTCGGCAAAGTTTCCCCCGGCAAAGACGCCCCCGACGCCTTCAATGTCATCATCGAAATCCCGATGAACGCTGATCCGATCAAGTACGAAGTCGACAAGGAATCGGGCGCGATCTTCGTCGACCGCTTCATGACCACGGCGATGCACTACCCGACCAACTATGGCTATGTGCCGCAGACCCTGTCGGGCGACGGTGACCCGGTCGACGTGCTGGTGATCACGCCCTGGGCGCTGGTGCCCGGCGTGGTGGTGCCGTGCCGGCCCATCGGCATCCTGATGATGGAAGACGAAGCCGGCATCGACGGCAAGGTGCTCGCCGTGCCGACCGACAAGGTGCTGCCCATCTACAGCCACTGGAAGAAGGTCGAGGACGTGAACCCGATGCGCCTGAAGGCCATCACGCACTTCTTCGAGCACTACAAGGATCTCGAAGCCGGCAAGTGGGTCAAGGTGCTGGGCTGGGAAGGCATCGACGCTGCCAAGAAGGAAATCATGGACGGCATCGCGAACTTCAAGAAGTAAGCTCCAGATCCGGAAATTTGCAAGGCGCCTCGCGGCATGTGTCGCGAGGCGCTTTTCGTTGGGGATCAATCCGCTGTGCGGAACGGGCTGCGCTCGCCGAGGTGGTCCATGTAGTTCTCGATGCCTGCGCCTTCGCGTTCGAGAAAGCGCTCCACCGCGTCAGCGAACGCGGGGTGAGCCAGCCAGTGCGCGCTGGTGGTCATGACGGGCATCAGTGCGCGCGCCATCTTGTGTTCGCCTTGCGCACCGCCCTCGAAGCGCTCTACGCCGTGTTCGATGCACCACTGCAGCGGTTGGTAGTAGCAGGCCTCGAAGTGCAGGCAATCGACGCGTTCGAGCGCCCCCCAGTAGCGTCCGTAGGCCACGAGCGGTCGCTCGGACGCATCGTCGCCGCCCCGGCCTGCGGAGAGCGCGATCAGGCTGGCCGCGATCGGCTTGCCACCGCGCTCCGCGATGAAAAGCAGCCACGCCTCGGGCATGCTGGCCGCCATGCGATGGAAGAAATCGCGGTTCAGGTAGGGCGGGTTGCCGTGCTCGCGGTAGGTGCGGGCATAGCAACGATAGAAAAGGTCCCAGTCGGCATCGCTGATGTCGGTGCCGCGAAACCAGCGGAAGCTCACGCCGGCATCGCGGACTTTGCGGCGCTCCTGGCGGATCTTCTTGCGCTTGTCGTGCGACAGGCTGGCGAGGAAGGCGTCGAAGTCCGTCCATCGTCCGGTTTCGCCGCCGGGCCGCCCCAAGGCGAAACGCGCCCCCTCGGGGGGCAGCGAGGACACGTCAGTGCCGAGCGCGGGGGCGATGTTGGTCCAGTGGAACTGCACGGTGTGGCGCAGCATCAGGCCGGCTTCCGAACAGGCCGCGATGTCCTCGTCCGCGCCGAAGAGCAGATGCAGCGACGACACCTCCGACTCCTTGCACCACGCAACCAATGCTTGTGCCAGAAGGGTGCGGCTCGCTTCATCGCGCGCAAGCAGGCGTGCACCTGGCACGGGCGTGAATGGCACGGCGACGACGGCCTTGGGGTAGTAGGTCAGTCCGTGCTGCTCGTAGGCATTGGCCCAGGCCCAGTCGAACACGTACTCCCCGTACGAATGGTCCTTGATATAGAGCGGGCAGGCAGCGTTGAGCTGGTTGCCTTCCCAGAGGGTGATGAACTGCGGCGTCCAACCGCTGGCCGGCGACGCGCTACGGCTGGCGTCCAGCGCGTCGAGGTACGCGTGGCGCATGAAAGGGGAGCGCGCCGGTTGCAGCGCCAGCAGTCCGTCCCAAGCGGCGGCGTCGATCTCCGACGCCGCGCTGTGAATGCGAATGACAGTATCGGTCAATGGAGTCTCGTCAACGCTTGCGGGCCCCGAGGCTTTCGGCGATGTAGATCCCGCCCAGCACGAGGGCCAAAGCTACCGCGTGGTAGGTCGACAGCGGCTCGCCAAGGACCAGGACAGCCAGCACGGGCCCGAAGATCGGAACCAGATTGAGGAACACGCCGGCCCGCGCGGGCCCGATCAGCCCCACTGCGTGGATGAATGTGACTTGCGAGATGAACGACGGCAACAGGCCGATGAAGAGCACCAGTGCGACGCCCTTGGCCGTCGGCATGAAGAACTGTCCCATGGCAATCTCGGCTGCCACCAGCGGCAGCGAAACGATGCAAGCGACCGCAGCTGTGGCCGCAAAGAAGACGATGGCCGGAACGGCCGGCCTCCTGCGCAGTCCGAGGGCGTAGCCGGCGTACAGCAGGCAAGCGATGATCATCCACACATCGCCGACGTTGAACGCCAGTTGCGCCAGCATGGCGAGTTGCCCGCGCGATGCGACGACCGCGATCCCGGCGAGCGTCAGCATCACGCCCACGACCTGCAGGCCGGTGATTCGGCTGCCGAAGAAGAAAAAGCTGCCCACCAGCACGAGCACCGGAATGGTGCCCTGGATGATCGCGATGTTGATCGCCGTCGTGTGATGCGCCGCCGCGTAGAAGAGGGCGTTGAAGCCGGTGAAGCCGAGTGCGCCCATGAGCGTGATGGAGCGCCACGACGGCAACAGAGAGCGCCAGTGAGAGGCGATCTCCTGGCGTGACGTGAGCGCGAGCGCCACGCAGCAGACGATCCAGCGCAAGAACGTCAGCATCATCGGCGAGACCTCGCCCACAGCGAGACGCGCGGCCACCGCGTTGGCGCCCCACGTCAACGTGGTGAACACGAGCAGCACGTAGGCCTGGCTCTGTGGCCGCGGAACGAATGAGTCGAAGAAGCTGGCGAGAGAAGAACCTGTGCGCATCGCCCGGCGAGGGTAACAGCCCCCACGAAGGCGTGTGCGTGGCGGGTTACGCGGCCTGTCTCGCAAGGGCCGATGACATAATCGACCAGCCCTTTTCTTGCTTCGATATGACACTGAAACTCGCGATCGCGCAGCTCAATTTCGTGGTGGGTGACCTCACCGGCAATGCGCGGAAGATCGTCGACGCGGCGCGATCCGCCCACGCGCAAGGGGCCCGCTTGCTGCTCACGCCCGAACTCTCGATCTGCGGCTACGCGGCGGAGGACATGTTCCTTCGGCCAGCATTCGTGTCGGCCTGCGACGATGCGGTCACGGCCGTCGCGACGGAGCTGGCGGATCTCGACGGCATGGTGGTTGTCGTCGGCCATCCCACGGGTGGAAGCCTTCGCGGCAAGTCGGTCGCAGTGCAATTGCGGCACAACGCCGCCAGCGTACTCAGCGAGGGCCGCATTCTCGGCACTTATGCCAAGCGCGAACTGCCGAACTACCAAGTCTTCGACGAACGCCGCTATTTCACGCCCGGCGACAGTGTCTGCGTGTTCGAGGCGGGCGGGGTGTCTGTCGGCTTGCTGATCTGCGAGGACGCCTGGTTCGACGAACCGGCGCAGCTCGCGAAGGACGCCGGCGCCGAAGTGCTGGCGGTCATCAATGCGTCGCCGTTCCACGTCGGCAAGGAAGGCGAGCGAGTGATGCGCATGGCGGACCGCGCCAAGGCAGTGGGCCTGCCGCTGGTCTATGCGCACCTGGTGGGGGGGCAGGACGAAGTCGTGTTCGACGGTGCCTCGTTTGCGCTCCAGTCTGATGGCAGCACTGCGCTGCAGGCGGAAAGCTTCAAGGAGAAGCTGGTCTTCGCCCAGATGGAGCGTACCGACGGTCGCGGCCGCTTCGTGCGCGACGAGGCTGCCGCGGCACCTCCGCGCGAAGCCGAAGCCCAACTCTGGGATGCCTTGGTTCTGGGCGTTCGCGACTACATCGGAAAGAACGGCTTCCCTGGCGCGATCCTGGGCCTGTCGGGCGGCATCGACTCCGCACTGGTGCTGGCGATCGCCGTCGACGCACTGGGCAAGGACAAGGTGCGCGCGGTGATGATGCCGTCGCCCTACACGGCCGATATCAGCTGCATCGATGCACGCGAGATGGCCCGGCGGCTTGGCGTGCGCTACGACGAAATCTCGATCAAGCACACCTTCGAGTCCTTCCTGGGTGCGCTCGCTGACGACTTCAAGGACCTGCCCGAGGACACCGCCGAGGAAAACCTCCAGGCGCGTATTCGAGGCACGCTGCTGATGGCCTTGTCCAACAAGTTCGGCTCCATCGTGCTGACCACTGGCAACAAGAGTGAGATGGCGACCGGCTATTGCACGCTGTACGGCGACATGGCGGGCGGATTCGCAGTCATCAAGGACTTGCTGAAGACGACCGTGTTCGCGCTCGCGCGCTGGCGCAATGCCCACGATCCGTACGGCACCGGCTCGGAGCCGATCCCCGAGCGGATCATCACGCGCCCTCCGAGCGCCGAACTGCGCCCGGACCAGACCGATCAGGACAGCCTTCCGCCCTACGAGATCCTTGACGGGATCCTGGCACGCTACATGGAAGACGACGAAGGAATCGACGAGATCATCGCGGCGGGCTATGAGCGCCCCATCGTCGAGCGCGTGGCCCGACTGATCAAGATCAACGAGTACAAAAGACGCCAGGCGCCGGTGGGAATCCGGGTCACCCACCGGAGCTTTGGCAAGGATTGGCGCTACCCTATCACCAGCATGTTCAACGAAACCGCCGGAAGAAAGACCGTATGAAGCAAATCACCGCCATCCTCAAACCGTTCAAGCTCGATGATGTGCGCGAGGCCCTTGCTGAGGTCGGCGTCACCGGACTCACCGTGACCGAGGTCAAGGGTTTCGGCCGGCAGAAGGGGCACACCGAGCTCTACCGGGGCGCCGAGTATGTGGTCGATTTCCTGCCGAAGATGAAGGTGGAAGTTGTCGTCAACGAGGCGGACGTCGACCGCTGCGTCGATGCCATCGTCAGCGCGGCGCGCACCGGCAAGATCGGCGACGGCAAGATCTTCGTAACCAATGTGGAGCGCGTCGTACGCATCCGCACGGGTGAAGAGGACGAAGCGGCTGTATAGGCTCGCCCCCAAGGCTGCGCGCACTGCGTGTCGCTTCGCCTACCCCCTGGCGGGGGCGGGCCGGCCGCTTCGGACGGCCGGGCGCGGCGGCCCCCCGCTGAAGAGGGGGCGCTGCGCTATTTTTTGGTCCTGCTAAAGGACTTCTGCCAGTTTGTCGCCGCGGGGGTGGCGGCGGGACTCTTCGACGAGGGCTTCGAGGAGGGCGGTGGCGTCGTTGCCTGTGCGGACCAGGTCCATTTGCCATTCGCCCATGAAGCCTTCGCGCACGCTGTGCGACAGGAAGGCCAGGAGGGCGTCGTAGTAGCCGTCGACGTTCAGGATGCCTACCGGCTTGTCGTGATAGCCAAGCTGACGCCAGGTCCAGATTTCGAACAGTTCTTCGAGCGTGCCGATGCCGCCGGGCAGGGCGATGAAGGCGTCGGCGCGCTCGCCCATCATGGCCTTGCGCTCATGCATGGTGTCGACGACATGAAGTTCGTCGCTTTGGCGGTTGGCGAGTTCCTTGTCGACCAGGGCCTTGGGGATGATGCCGACGACGCGCCCGCCTGCCGCGCGAGTGGCCTGGGCGACAGTGCCCATCAAGCCGGTGCGGCCACCGCCATAGACCAACTGGCCGCCGCGTTCGCCGATCCAACTGCCGACGGCCTGGGCCACTTCCGTGAATTCAGGCCGCTCACCGGGCCGGGAGCCGCAATACACACAAATTGAGAATGAGGGAGTCATGCCCCAATCATGCCGCGCCCGGACGTCGTCTACGTGGCGAAGCGTTGCCATAGCGCCGCGATCCAGATGCCGCTGCAAAGCACGAGGGAAAGCAGCACGGCGGCGCTGCCTAGGTCCTTGGCGGTCTTGGAGAACGAATGCCACTCCGGGCCGATGCGGTCGATGGCGGCTTCGATGGCGCTGTTGAGCAGTTCGACGATCAGCACCAGGACCACGGTCGACACGAGGATCGCGACTTCGACCCAGCTCCGACCGATCCAGAAGGCCGAAGGCAGCATGACGATGGCGCAGACCACCTCCTGCCGGAACGCGGCTTCGCGCCAGCCCGCGCGAAAGCCATCGACCGAAATGAGCGTCGCATGCCAGACACGGGCCAAGCCGCGCCGCGACTTCTGCGGGTTGACGGGATTGGCGTCGCTCATCGCCTGCTGAGCGGCTTGGAGGCGATCAGGCGTGTGCCCGCCCAGGCGTCATGCCAGAACTGGCGTTCCGGGTGAAACCGCGCGAGGAGGGCCCATACCACAACCCACCCGACGACCAGTAACAAGGCTTCTGCGCCTGACAGCTTGAACGGCGAAATGGCGGCGAGTGGCGGCAGGAACCAGACCCAACTCAGCAGATAGCGCACCAGAGCTCGGCCTTGCGTGAGCGGGCGGCCGAAGTGGTCGACCACCCGGATGCCCCAAGTCTTCATGGCCAACGTCTGTCCCTTGGACCAGAACCACACGAAGTACACGCCGAAGACGACGAACAGGAAGCCCTGCAGCAGGTGCCGCCGTGAATCCATCGCGTCGCGCATCTGGCCGAGGGTGCTGAACAGCCAGCCAGCGACGAACACTACCGCGAAAAGCAGCATGCCCTCGTACAGCCAGCATGCCATTCGTCGCCATAGGCCGGGCGTAGTGAGCCGTGCAGGGGCGGAGAGGGAGACGTCGTCGGAAGCCGGGCGCTCGGAGGCAGGCCTGCTGGAGGAACTTGGGGTCATCGACACCTTGAAACCAGGATCACGGCGCGGAAGACGGCTGCTCGGTCACGCGCACGGGTGGAGCGACCGGGGCCGGCACTTCGGCGGTCGGCGTGGAGGCGGGCGGTGAAGGCACCTGCGCCTCCGCGCTGACTGGCGGAAAAGCGGGAGCCGGCGCTGGCGACGGAACGAGTGGTCGCGTGGATGCCAAAGGGGCTGTCGCAGCCGGAGGAGTCAGTTGAATCCGCGGCGTGTGCTGGCCCTCTGGGCCGATGGCGGGAATCGGTGCCAGCTTCTGGGCCGGCACAGGACGGACGGTGGGCGCTGCGCCCGGCGTCGTCGAGGTCGTGGCGCGCGCTGCGAGCTTGCCCTTTTCTTCGTCGCTCAGCGCTTGGTAGGCCTCCCACTTCGCCTTGCGCTCGTCCACCGGGACCTGCTTGACGTCGGCGAAATTGAGCCGGGCCTGCGCGCGCTGCTGGTTGCTCAGGCTCGCCCACTCGGTCATCCGGCTGTGAAGGATCTCCTGGTCCGCTTCTGGCAACTTGGCGTAGTCGCGCGAAATCACCAGCCATTTGCGTTTGTGCGGTTCTGTCAGATCGTCCCAAACCGGGGCGAGGGGTTCGAGCGCCCGTTGCTGGCGAGTAGTCAGGTCGCGCCACAGGGGTTTGGCGACTGTCTGCTTGGCCGGCGCCTGCGTCGCCTGCGCGACGGAGGTTCCGGGCTTGGCCGATTGCGCCCTCGCGGACGCCGCAAGGAAACCCGCATCCGCAAGCAGCAAGCCCGCGACCAGCCACGCGCCGGTGGTCCAGGGGCGCGGCCGAGCCAAGCCGAGCGCTTCAGCGCGAGGAAGGGGATGTGGGGACATTCGGTAGCGGACGATCAACGTTCGGACGTTGCTTCCGTCTTCAGGAACTGGGCAAAGCCCGGGTCGGTATAGGCCGCGGGCGGCAGATCGTCTGTCAGCAGCGCGGAGTCGACCTCGGCGAGCTCGTTGGCGCGGTTGTCCTCCTGCAGCACGCTGATGGCCATCAGCCCAGCCACCAGGGCGATCAGCGGGACGACCGAGCCGATGCGCGTCCACCACCAGCCGGCACCACCCAGCGTTGCCGTGCGGCCGTTCGACACCACTGCAGGGGCGATGCGAAGCTGCGGAACCGCCTTGCGACGCGCTACGGCCTGCACCCGGGCAGCCCGCAGGCGCTCGCTGACCTCGTGCGACAACTCGAGGTTGCCGGCTGAGAGGCGGCTGGCGACACGGCGGCCGAATTGCTCTTCGAGCGCATCGGAGGGGGCAGAAAGCGTTCTATTCATAGCGAAATTCCCTTGGCCTTAAGCGCTTTGCTCAAGGCATGAACGGCGCGCGAGCAATGGGTCTTGACGCTCCCTTCGGAGCAACCCATTGCGGCGGCCGTTTCGGCGACGTCCATTTCTTCCCAGTAACGCATCAGAAAGGCCTCGCGTTGACGACCCGGCAAGGCGGCGATTTGTTCCTCGATCTCGTGGAACACTTGGGCGCGCCGCGTGGTGTCCTCGGCGCTTTCGGTTTCGCGCGTGTCCATGGGGAGCTGGACGTGTTCGAGCAGGTCGAAATCACCGTCATCGTCCACTGCCTCGAAGTCGCTCAGGTTCGAGAAGAGAGCCCTGCGAGTTTTTTGGCGGCGGAACCAATCGAGGGTCGAATTCGAGAGAATCCGCTGGAACAGGAGCGGCAATTCGCTGGCCGGCTTGTCGCCATAGTGCTCGGCGAGTTTCATCATGCTGTCCTGCACGATGTCGAGCGCCGCCTCTTCGTCCCGCACGTGGTAGACGGAGCGCTTGAAAGCACGCCGTTCAACGCTCTTCAGGAAGTCGGAAAGTTCTTGTTCAGTGGCCAAGCGAGTCTGGCGCCGGGGAGGCGCCGCGTGGGGGATATGTCTCTCAGGGACGTTGGAGTTTTCGCCGCCGCGGATTATGCCTTTGTGCATGCATCGGCCCTTGGCGGGTTGGCGAACCTCGATCCAGTGTCATAATCCGCCTTGCAAGTCAAAAGGCAAACGGGTCACGGTCCGGTGGTATGACAAATCCGCCCATGGTTGTGGCCTCAAGTCCTGACGCGGCTTCAAAAGAGCTGGCGAAGGGGCACCCAAGGTTTTTCGTTCCCGAAAATCGCAAAAGGTTGATCATGGAAATCTCAAAGGCGGAACTCGCTTCCGCAGCAGCCGTCACTGGCAGTCAAACGCAAGAACTCATGGGCGCCGAAGTGCTGGTCAAGGCACTGCAGGCCGAAGGCGTCCAGTACGTCTGGGGCTACCCGGGCGGCGCGGTTCTCTACATCTACGACGCGTTCTACAAGCAGGACACCATCCAGCACGTGCTGGTACGTCACGAGCAAGCCGCCGTGCATGCTGCCGACGGCTATGCGCGCGCCACCGGCGAGGTTGGCGTGGCGCTGGTCACTTCCGGCCCCGGCCTGACCAATGCGGTGACCGGCATCGCGACCGCGTACATGGACAGCATCCCGATGGTGATCATCTCGGGTCAGGTGCCGACGGCGGCGATCGGGCTCGACGCCTTCCAGGAATGCGACACGGTCGGCATCACGCGTCCGATCGTCAAGCACAACTTCCTCGTCAAGGATCCGAAGGATCTGGCCATGACGATGAAGAAGGCCTTCCACATCGCACGCAGCGGCCGTCCGGGCCCGGTGGTCGTGGATGTGCCGAAAGACGTCTCGTTCAAGAAGGTCACGTACAGCGGTTATCCCGAGAAAGTCGAGATGCGCTCGTACAACCCGGTGCGCAAGGGACACGGGGGTCAGATCCGCAAGGCGCTTCAGCTCCTGCTGACAGCCAAGCGTCCCTACATCTATACCGGCGGCGGCGTGCTGCTCGGCAACGCCACGAATGAGCTGCGCACCTTGGTCGACATGTTGGGCTACCCGGTCACCAACACTCTGATGGGGTTGGGCGCCTACCCGGCGAGCGACCGCAAGTTCCTCGGCATGCTCGGCATGCACGGCACCATCGAGGCCAACAACGCCATGCAGAACTGCGACGTGCTGTTGGCGGTGGGCGCGCGATTCGATGACCGCGTGATCGGCAATCCCAAGCACTTCGCGCAGAACGAACGCAAGATCATTCACGTCGACATCGACCCGTCCAGCATCTCCAAGCGTGTGAAGGTCGACATCCCGATCGTGGGCGACGTGAAGGACGTGCTGACCGAACTGATCTCGATGATCCGGGAAAGCACCACGCGTCCCGACGCGGGCGCGCTTTCCAGTTGGTGGGACACCATTGAAGGCTGGCGCAGCAAGGATTGCCTCAAGTACGACCGCGGCAACAAGGACGTGATCAAGCCGCAGTACGTGGTCGAAACCCTCTGGAACATGACCAAGGACACCGATACCTACATCACGTCGGACGTCGGCCAACACCAGATGTGGGCCGCGCAGTACTACCGCTTCGACGAGCCGCGTCGCTGGATCAATTCGGGCGGCCTGGGCACCATGGGCGTCGGCATCCCCTATGCGATGGGTATCAAGCTCGCGAAGCCCGAGTCGGAGGTTTTCTGCATCACGGGTGAAGGTTCTGTGCAAATGTGCATCCAGGAGTTGTCGACCTGCCTGCAGTACAACACGCCGATCAAGATCTGCTCGCTGAACAACCGCTATCTCGGCATGGTCCGGCAGTGGCAGGAGATCGAGTATTCGGGCCGCTACAGCCACAGCTACATGGACGCGCTGCCCAACTTCGTGAAGCTCGCCGAGGCCTATGGCCATGTCGGCATGCTGATCGAGCGCCCGCAGGACGTGGAGCCGGCGCTGCGCGAGGCGCGCAAGCTCAAGGACCGCACGGTGTTCATGGATTTCCGTACCGACCCTACCGAGAACGTGTTCCCGATGGTCAAGGCCGGCATGGGCATCACCGAAATGCTGCTGGGTTCCGAGGACCTTTGATCAGACGAATAGCCGGACCGTTCAGCGGACCGGCGCCTTGTTCAACCTACTTCTGACGAATCTATTGCCCGCCAAGCCCGCGCATTACCGTGCGCGGGGGAGGGCGGCGAAAAGAGGAGTCATGCTTGCCATGAAACACATCATTGCCGTGCTGCTCGAGAACGAGCCCGGTGCACTTTCCCGCGTCGTGGGCCTGTTCTCGGCCCGCGGATACAACATCGAATCGCTGACAGTCGCTCCCACCGAGGATGCGAGCCTGTCGCGCATGACCATTGTCACGGCGGGTTCCGACGACGTGATCGAGCAGATCACCAAGCATCTGAACCGCCTGATCGAGGTCGTCAAGGTCGTCGACCTGACCGAAGGCGCCTACACCGAGCGCGAGCTCATGATGGTGAAGGTGCGCGCAGTCGGCAAGGAGCGCGAGGAAATGATGCGCATGGCCGAGATCTTCCGCGGCCGCATCATCGACGTGACCGACAAGAGCTACACCATCGAGCTCACTGGCGACCACGGCAAGAACGACGCGTTTCTCGAAGCCATCGATCGCGGCGCGATCCTCGAGACCGTCCGTACCGGCGCCAGCGGCATCGGCCGCGGCGAGCGCATCCTGCGCGTTTGAATCCACTGTCCACATCCACCGAATCAACGAAGGAGAAATCATGAAGGTCTATTACGACAAGGACGCCGATCTGAGCCTGATCAAGGGCAAGACCGTTGCAATCATCGGCTACGGCAGCCAGGGCCATGCACACGCGCAAAACCTGAACGACAGCGGCGTGAAGGTTGTCGTCGGCCTGCGCAAGGGTGGTGCTTCCTGGCCCAAGGTCGAGAAGGCCGGACTCAAGGTGGCAGAAGTGGCTGACGCCGTGAAGGCGGCCGATGTCGTCATGATCCTGCTGCCCGACGAGCAGATCGCCAGCGTCTACAAGAATGACGTGGCGCCGAACATCAAGGAAGGCGCTTCGCTCGTCTTCGCACACGGCTTCAACGTGCACTACGGTTTCGTACAGCCGCGCGCCGACCTCGACGTGTGGATGGTCGCTCCCAAGGCGCCGGGCCACACGGTGCGAAACACCTACACGCAGGGTGGCGGCGTGCCGCACCTGATCGCCGTGCATGCCGACAAGAGCGGCAAGGCGCGCGACCTGGCGCTGTCGTACGCCACGGCCAACGGCGGCGGCAAGGCCGGCATCATCGAGACCAACTTCCGCGAAGAAACCGAAACCGACCTGTTCGGCGAACAAGCCGTGCTGTGCGGCGGTACCGTCGAGCTGATCAAGGCTGGCTTCGAGACGCTGGTGGAAGCTGGCTACGCCCCCGAGATGGCGTACTTCGAATGCCTGCACGAACTGAAGCTGATCGTCGACCTGATCTATGAAGGCGGTATCGCCAACATGAACTACTCGATCTCGAACAACGCCGAGTACGGCGAGTACGTGACCGGCCCACGCATCGTGACGGATGAAACCAAGAAGGTCATGAAGCAAGTCCTGAAGGACATCCAGACCGGCGAATACGCCAAGAGCTTCGTGCTGGAAAACGCGGGCGGTGCGCCCACGTTGATCAGCCGCCGTCGCCTGAACGCCGAGCACCAGATCGAAGTGGTGGGCGAGAAGCTGCGCGCGATGATGCCCTGGATCAAGAAGAACAAGCTGGTCGACCAGACCCGCAACTGATCGGACTTGTCCGCCATGACAAGGGCCACCCGTTGCGGTGGCCCTTTTCTTTCTGGGCGCGAGAGCGCCTGAACTACACTGCGACCGATGCGTTCGATACCCTCATTTGCCATGAATCAGACTGCCCAATGCGCCGCGAAGACGGGCGCCGGAGGTCGATCGCATGCATGACGACACCGTCCCCGACGACGTCGCGCCCCGCAAGCGCCGCAAGGGCATTTACATTCTGCCGAACCTGTTCACGCTCGCGGCGTTGTTCGGTGGCTTCTACGCGATCGTGATGGCGATGAACGCGCGCTTCGACCTCGCCGCCCTCGGCGTGTTTGCAGCGATGATCCTCGACAGCCTCGACGGCCGCGTTGCGCGCATGACGAACACGCAGAGTGCCTTCGGCGAGCAGATGGACTCGTTGTCGGACATGGTGTCGTTCGGTGCCGCGCCTGCACTCATTGCCTACGAATGGTCCCTGAAGGGACTGGGGCGCTGGGGCTGGATCGCAGCTTTCGTCTACTGCGCTTGCGCCGCCTTGCGCCTTGCACGCTTCAACGTCAACACGGGTGTGGTCGACAAGCGCTGGTTCCAGGGCTTGCCGTCGCCGGCCGCGGCAGCGCTCGTCGCAGGCTTTATCTGGCTCATGACCGAGTGGGGTCGGCGCGGCGGCGAAGTGCTGTATCTCTCGTGGCAGCAGATCACCTGGATCACCTTCGGCTTCACGCTGTATGCGGGCCTATCGATGGTGACTAATGCACCGTTCTACAGCTTCAAGGACATACAGATGAAGCGCAGCGTGCCCTTCGCGGCGATTGTGTTGATCGCGCTCGGCATTGCGGTGGTCAACATCCACCCGCCGACGGTGCTGTTCGGCATGTTCGTGGCCTATGGGCTCAGCGGCTATGTGGTCTACGCCTGGCGCAAAGCCAAGGGGCAGCAGGTGAGCGTCATCAGCATCTCGACCGACGAACCGGACGAACGCGGCCTGCACAACTGAACCAGGCTGTGATACATTTCAGCCCTTCCATGAACAAGATTTCGCTGGCCCTACTACTGATCCCCTACGGGCGGAGTCGGTAGCGCGCGCGCAAATCCTTCACCACGGCCCGTTCGCACCAGCAACGGGCCGTTTTGTTTTGGGGTTGCTGGTTGATCCAACCACAGCGAGAAAAATCAGATGTTGAAGCAACCCAACCTCAAGTACCGTCCCTTCGCACAGATCGGCCTCAAGGACCGAACCTGGCCCGATGCCGTGCTGACCCAGGCTCCGATCTGGCTGTCGACCGACCTGCGCGACGGTAACCAGGCACTGGTCGAGCCGATGGACATCGCCCGCAAGATGCGGATGTTCGAAACGCTCGTGGCGATCGGCTTCAAGGAAATCGAGGTGGGCTTTCCTTCCGCCTCGCAGGTCGAGTTCGACTTCGTGCGCAAGCTGATCGAGGAAGACCGCATCCCGGATGACGTGACGATCCAGGTGCTCACCCAGGCACGCGACCACCTGATTGAACGTACCTTCGAGTCCCTGCAAGGCGCTCCGCGCGCCATCGTGCATCTGTACAACGCTGTGGCACCCATCATGCGGCGCGTGGTGCTCGGCATGGACGAGGACCAGATTGTCGACCTTGCGACCACACACGCACGCATATTCAACGAACTCGCCGCGAAGCAGTCGAACACGCGTTGGATCTTCCAGTACTCGCCGGAGATGTTCTCGGGCACCGATCTCGCGTTCTCGAAACGGGTGGTGGATGCCGTGACGGAGGTTTGGGCTCCGACGCCGGAGAACAAGTGCATCGTCAACCTGCCTTCGACCGTTGAGCATTCGACGCCCAACATCTTTGCCGACATGGTCGAGTGGATGCATCGCAACCTGGCGCGCCGCGATGCGATCGTCCTGTCCGTGCATCCCCACAACGATCGCGGCACAGGCACTGCGGCAGGCGAATTCGCGTTGATGGCGGGCGCCGATCGCATCGAAGGCTGCCTGTTCGGAAACGGTGAACGTACCGGCAACCTCGACCTCGTGAACGTCGCTCTCAATCTGTACACCCAGGGCGTATCGCCGGACCTCGACTTCTCGAACATCGACGAGATCCGCGCCACGGTGGAGCACTGCAACCAGTTGCCGGTGCACCCGCGCCATCCGTACGTCGGCGACCTGGTCTACACGTCGTTCTCCGGATCGCACCAGGACGCAATCAAGAAAGCCTTCGGCGCCCGCAAGGAAGGCGACGTCTGGGACATGCCGTACTTGCCGATCGATCCGAAGGACGTCGGCCGCAGCTACGAGGCCGTGATCCGTGTCAACAGCCAGTCCGGCAAGGGCGGCATTGCGTATCTGCTCGAGAGCGAATACGGGCTCGAATTGCCGCGCCGCCTGCAGATGGAGTTCAGCCAGACCGTGCAGCGCGTCATGGACGTCGCGGGCAAGGAACTCACCGCGGCCGACCTGTGGGCGCTGTTCGAGCGCGAGTACCGCGTTCACGATCAAACCGGTCCGCAGCACCGTGTGCTGGAAGAGCAGGGGGAGGGCGCTGACGCCTCGGTGGTGCTGCGTGCCGACCTGCCTTGGGAGGGTGAAATTCGCGCCATCGAAGGCCGGGGCAACGGGCCGATCGACGCCTTCATTCACGCGTTGGCCGGTGCGACGGGGCATTCGATCCGCGTGATCGACTACCACCAGCACGCGATCGGTGCCGGTGCGGATGCGCAAGCTGTTGCATACCTCGAGCTGCGCGTCGACGACGCGACGACCTTGTTTGGCGTCGGCATGGATGCGAACATCATTTCGGCGTCGCTCAAGGCCATTGTTTCCGGGCTGACTCGGGCACGGGCGCAAGGCGCGCGCAGCGCACAATCAGTGGCTGAACCGGCGTGACGCGCTGACTTCCACATTGCCCCGCATGAGCGGGGCAAACAGAATCCAAGGAGATCCACGATGGCTGACAAACTGATCATTTTCGACACGACCTTGCGCGACGGCGAACAGTCGCCTGGCGCCTCCATGACCAAGGACGAGAAGCTGCGCATCGCCCGCCAGTTGGAGCGCCTGCGGGTGGACGTGATCGAAGCCGGTTTCCCGGCAAGCTCGAACGGTGACTTCGACGCCGTGTCGGCCATCGCCAAGGCGATCAAGGACGCGACGATTTGCGGCCTGTCACGTGCCAACGACAGAGACATTTCGCGCGCTGCCGAGGCGCTCAAGGGTGCGGCCAACGGGCGCATCCACACCTTCATCGCGACGTCCCCGCTGCACATGGAAAAGAAGCTGCGGATGACACCCGACGAGGTGTTCGAGCAGGCCAAGCTGGCCGTGCGCTTCGCGCGCAACCTGGTCGCCGACGTCGAGTTCAGCCCGGAGGACGGCTACCGCAGCGATCCCGACTATCTGTGCCGCGTGCTCGAAGCCGTCATCAACGAGGGTGCCACCACGATCAACGTGCCGGACACCGTCGGCTACGCCATTCCCGAGCTCTACGGCAACTTCATCAAGTCGCTGCGCGAGCGCATCCCGAACAGCGACAAGGCGGTCTGGTCCGTGCATTGCCACAACGACCTCGGCATGGCGGTGGCCAACTCGCTGGCCGGCGTAAAGATCGGCGGAGCGCGGCAGGTCGAGTGCACCATCAATGGTCTCGGCGAGCGCGCTGGCAATTGCTCGCTCGAGGAAATCGTCATGGCCGTGAAGACCCGCAAGGACTACTTCGGCCTCGAACTCGGCATCGACACCCGACACATCGTTGCCGCCAGCCGCATGGTCAGCCAGACCACGGGCTTCGTGGTTCAGCCGAACAAGGCCGTGGTCGGGGCCAACGCCTTCGCGCACGCATCGGGCATCCACCAGGATGGAGTGCTCAAGGCGCGGGACACTTACGAAATCATGCGCGCCGAGGACGTCGGCTGGACCGCCAACAAGATCGTGCTGGGGAAGCTCAGCGGCCGGAATGCCTTCAAGCAGCGCCTGCAGGACTTGGGCGTGACGATGGAGAGCGAGGCTGACATCAACGCCGCGTTCGCCCGCTTCAAGGAACTCGCGGATCGAAAAAGTGAAATATTTGACGAAGATATCCTCGCTTTGGTCAGCGATGAGGAGCTCTCGCACGTTGGAGAGCAGTTTGGATTTGTATCCTTGTCGCAACATAGTGAAACAGGTGAGCGGCCTCAGGCCCGCGTCGTGTTTACAGTGCATGGCAAGGAGGTCACCGGGGAGTCGGATGGGAATGGGCCAGTAGACGCCTCACTGAAGGCGATCGAGGCTCATGTCAAGAGCGGCGCCGAGATGGTGCTCTATTCGGTCAATGCAATCAGCGGTTCGACCGAGAGCCAGGGAGAAGTCACTGTGCGGTTGCAGAACGCCGGGCGGGTCGTCAACGGCGTGGGTGCAGACCCCGACATCGTCGTCGCATCGGCCAAGGCTTATTTGAGTGCCCTCAACAAGTTACAGAGCCAAGCTGAGAGAGTGGCGGCACAAGGTTAGGTTTCGCGGGATCCTTGCTTTCGATTGAAGAAAAGGATGCAACTAACTGATATTGCGTGTCTTTTTCGATTTCGATAAACTTGCGGCTTCCCTTACGTCGCCGCTGGAGAATTCTTAATGCCTGAAGCCCGTTTCAATCGAGTTTCCAGCCAGCGGTTTCTTCCCGCATTTCGTCTCATCGCCGTCGCGCTCTGCGCCACGGCGTTTTTGTTGCCCTCGGCCTTCGCGGCAAAGAAAGAGCCTGCCAAGAAGGCAGCGGTCAGCGCCGACGGCAAGCGGAAGACGGCAGCCGTTCCATCTCGCAGTGTTGCTTCGGCGGACAAAAGTGAACGGGTCGTTCGCGGCGGTCGCAATGTGGTGGCTTCGATCCGCCAGAAGAACGGCAAGACCGTGGTTGCCGTGCAACGCCGATCGATCGTCCGTGTTGCAGAAATGCCCGCCCGCCAGTCCTTCGGCCAGTTGGCCGGGCTGCATGGCACCGAAGATGCCCTGGATCTGAAGTCCAGCGTGGCCCTCGTGATCGACCAGGACACCCATGAGGTGCTCTTCAGCAAGAACGATCATGCCGTTCTGCCGATCGCCTCCCTGACCAAGCTCATGACCGGTCTGCTCATCAGCGAGGCAAAGTTGCCCTCTGACGAACTGATCACCATCACGCAGGACGACGTCGATACCGAGAAGGGGAGTCGCTCGCGGCTGACCGTGGGCTCGACCTTGCCGCGCGGCGAATTGCTGCACCTGGCGCTCATGTCCAGCGAGAACCGTGCTGCACATGCACTGGGACGCACCTATCCGGGTGGCTTGGCCACGTTCGTGAGCGTCATGAATGCCAAGGCCAGGATGCTCGGCATGAAGGACACCCGCTATGTAGAGCCGACGGGCCTGTCGAGTCGCAATCAGTCCAGCGCTCAGGATCTCGCCTTGCTGGTGAATGCCGCTTACGCCGATGCCACCGTGCGCCAGCTTTCCACGTCACCTGAATACCAAGTCGAAGTCGGCAACCGCGTTCTGCAGTTCAACACGACGAACCGACTCGTCAAGAGTCCTGACTGGGACATCGGCGTTCAGAAGACCGGCTACATCTCGGAGGCAGGTCAGTGCCTGGTGATGCAAGCGAAGATCGCCGGGCGCAAGCTGATCATGGTGTTTCTCGATTCGGCCGGCAAGCTCAGCCGCATCGGCGACGCGGAGCGCGTGCGTCGCTGGGTCGAAGCCAATCACATGCTGAGCCCGGCTGCGCAGCAGAGCGTCGCAGCGCATATCGCTGGCTGAGCAAGCCAGCTTCTCCGTCTCACATCCCTCGCCCGACGAGGGCCGGTTGGCCAATCAGGCTGCCGTTGGCGTGCTTGCTTTGTAGCCCAAGGCGCTCGAGATCTCATTGGCGGTGGCTTGCAGCTTGGGCAGCCACCCGTCGTCCAGGCGGTCTGCCGGCGCAGAGATCGACAGGCCGGCAACGAGCTTGCCCTGGTCGTCGTAGATCCCGGCTGCCATGCAACGCACGCCGAGTTCGAGTTCCTCGTTGTCGCGCGCGATGCCGTACTGGCGTGCCTTGGAGAGCTCGCGCTCCAAGGCCGGCAGTTGCGTGATGCTGTTGCGCGTGTGGCCGGCCAGGCCGGTTCGCGTGGCGTAGCTGCGCACGCGTTGGGGCTCGTCCACGGCGAGGAACAGTTTGCCTGTCGACGTGAGATGCAAGGGCGCCCGTCCGCCAATGGCGCGCACCACCTGCATGCCCGAGCGCTCGCTGTACGCCCGCTCGATATAGACGATCTCGTCACCCTGCCGCATGCTGAGGTTCACGGGCTGCTGCGTGAGCTTGTGCAACTCGCGCATCGGCGTCATCGCGGCGTCGCGCACATTGAGCCGCCCCTTGACCAGATTGCCCAGCTCCAGCAAGCGCATGCCAAGCCGGTAGCTGCCCGCCTCGGGACGATCGACGAAACGGCCTACGGCGAGGTCGTTCAGGATGCGATGGGTGGTGGACGGGTGCAGCCCCGTTTTCTCGCTGATCTCCTTGAGGGAAATCGCTTCCTCACGCGACGCGAGGACGTCGATCAGCGAAAACATCCGCTCGATGACCTGGATGACAGGCGTGGCGGGAACGTCGGATTGGGGTTTTCTCATGTGCAACGCGGTTTTGACCGGTCGCGATTTTACTTGGTGAAATGGCTTGGCGGTTGCCATTGGCCATCGATCAGCACCTCGTGCGGCGTGTATCGGGCCTTGTAGTTCATCTTGGCGCTGCCCTCGATCCAGTAGCCGAGGTAGACATGGGGTAGCTGGAGCTTGCGGGCCTGTTCGATCTGCCACAGCACGCTGAAATTCCCATAACCCGCGCCGACCTCGGGTTCGTAGAAGGTGTAGACCGCCGAGAGACCGTCATTCAGCACATCCAGGATGGACACCATCTTCAAGGCGCCGGCGCTGCCGTCCGACTGCGTTTCGCGAAACTCCACGAGGCGGGAATTGACCCGGCTCTGGAGCAGAAACTGGGTGTATTGGTCGATGCTGTCATGGTCCATGCCGCCGCCCGCGTGCCTGCCATTCTGATAGCGCAGGTACAACTGGTAGTGCTCGGGCACGAAGCAGAGCTTCAAGACCCGCGCCTGGAGGTTGGAGTGGCGCGCCAGTGCGCGGCGCTGGCTGCGATTGGGCCGAAAGTCGTTCGCGAGCACTCGCAGCGGGACGCAGGCGCTGCAACCGTCGCAATACGGCCGGTAGGTGAACATGCCGCTGCGTCGAAACCCGCTCAGAACGAGGTCCGAGTAGGCGTCGTTGTGAATCAGGTGACTGGGCGTGGCGACCTGCGAGCGCGCCTGCCGGTCCGGCAGGTAGCTGCACGGATAGGGTGCTGTCGCGTAGAACTGCAGCGTGTGGAGCGGGAGATCCTTGAGGTGCGTCACGTCGTTGAAGAGGGTCGCGCAGACAGGAGTTCGTTCCAGTATACGAGGTCGAAGCGCCATGCAGGGCTCGTCTTCAGGCGTGCGTGGGCAACGTGCGACACCAGACGTTCCCGTGGCATTTCCCGGGCACCAAGGCTGGCGAGATGGGCGGTGTTCTGTTGGCAATCGATCATGGTGATGCCGTGTCGGCGGCAGAAGCAGACGAGCGCCGCCAGCGCGATCTTGGACGCATCCGCTCGGCGCGCGAACATCGACTCGCCGAAGACGGCATGCCCAATCGATACGCAATAGAGACCTCCCGCAAGTTCACCGTCGATCCAGGTCTCGACGGTGTGTGCATGGCCGGCGCGGTGCAGGGCTGTATAGGCGCGCACCATCTCTGGAAGGATCCAGGTGCCGGTCTGGCCCATGCGAGGGGCCTGGGAGCAAGCGGAGATCACCGCTTCGAATCCGTGGTCGATGCGGATCTCGCATCGTTGGGTGGAACGGAATCGCGCCAGCGTCTTGCGCAGCGACCGATGCAGCCTGAACCGGCTCACGTCGAGGACCATCCGGGGATCCGGACTCCACCAGAGAATCGGCTGGCCTTCGCTGAACCACGGGAAAATGCAGTTGCTGTAGGCTTGCAGAAGACTGGCGACGTCGAGTCCGCCGCCGGCGGCCAGCAGACCGGGCACGGGGTCCGAATCTCCCCATGCGGAGGCAGCGTCGGGCAGCGGGTCGCCGGGATCGAGCCAGGGTAGTTGCATGATTGGATGTATACACGGCTTCAGCTTCTGCGATGGCGTCGCGCGCCGAATGTTCCCGAAGCCCCATATAGTTGTTCTTGCGCCCGCAACAACTGCTCCAGACAAAGAGGACCACGGTGACCACAGATACGAATCCCATGCGCTTCGGCAGCGGCCAGGCCGTCAGGCGGCTGGAAGACGAGAACCTCCTCAACGGAACCGGCCGCTACACCGACGACGTCTCGTTGCCAGGACAAGCCTGGCTGAGCTTCGTGCGTTCCCCCTATCCCCATGCGCGACTGGTTTCGGTCGACACCACCTCGGCCGCGGCTATGCCTGGCGTGCTGGGCGTCTTCACGGGTGCCGATCTGGCAACGGCGGGCGTCAAGCCAATGCCCGGCGCGGCGGGGTTCAGGCGGGCAGACGGTACGGACTGCGCCACGCCGGCACGGCGAGCGCTGGCGCTCGAACGGGCGCGCTTCGTTGGCGAGCCGGTCGCGGTCGTGGTCGCAGAAACCCAGCGGCAAGCGCGCGACGCGGCCGAAGCCGTCGTGGTGGACTATGAAGAGCTGCCGATGGTGGTCGACCTGGCCAGCGCGACTGCCGACGGTGCGCCCCTGATCTGCGATGAAGCCACAGGCAACATCGCCGCCGAAATGCGGCACGGCAGCAGAGAAGCGACGGCAGCGGCCTTTGCTAAGGCGAGCCATGTGGTCGCGCTTGACGTGGTCAACCAACGGGTGGTCGCCCTCACCATCGAGCCTCGAACGGTGCTGGCCGACTTCGATGCCGATTCGGATCGGATCACGATCCGCATGAGCACGCAGATGCCTTCGGGCGTTCGCGACTCGATTTGCGACGCGATCGGCCTGCCCAAGGAAAAGGTGCGCGTGGTCGTGGGTGACGTCGGCGGCGGCTTCGGCATGAAGACCGGCGCCTATCCGGAAGACATTGCCGTCGCCTTTGCAGCGCGCGCGCTCCGGCGCCCGGTGAAATGGGTGGCTGACCGCAGCGAGGAGTTTCTCGCGACCTCCCATGGACGGGACATCGAGGCCCGCGCCGAACTGGCGCTCGACGCGAATGGCAAGATCCTGGGGCTGCGCATCAAGACGCACGCCAACGTCGGCGCCTACGCCACCGGCACCGGCGTCGCGATCCAGCTTCTTATCGGCCCCTGGGTGCAGACCAGCGTCTACGACATCCAGACCATCGACTTCCATTTCCTGGCGGTGCTGACCAACACGGCCCCCACCGGCGCCTATCGCGGCGCTGGCCGTCCGGAGGCGATCTACACGATCGAGCGCCTGATGGACGAGGCCGCGCGCCAGATCGGCATCGACCGCATCGAACTGCGACGGCGCAACTTCATCCGGCCGGAGCAGATGCCCTATACCAATCCGATGCAGCAGACCTACGACACGGGCCAGTTCGAATCGGTGATGAACCAGGCGCTGGCCCTGGCCGATTGGCAGGGTTTCGACAAACGCGCGGCTGAATCGAAACGCCAAGGGCGGATGCGTGGCCTGGGCATCGCGACTTTCCTCGAATGGACCGGCGGCAACGTGTTCGAGGAGAGAGTGACCGTTGCCGTCCAGGCCGACGGCATCATCGAAGTGTTTTCCGCCGTCAACGCGATGGGGCAGGGCATTGCGACCACCCTCGCGCAACTGGTGGTCGACGCCTTTGGCGTGCCGATCGAGAAAGTGCGCATCGTGATGGGCGACACCGATCGCGGCGACGGCTTCGGCAGCGCAGGATCCCGCTCGCTCTTTACCGGCGGCTCGGCGGTGCGGGTGGGAGCGGAGCGGACCATCGACAAGGCGAAGGAACTCGCAGCCAAGGAACTCGAAGTGTCGGCTGCGGACATCGAATACTCGGCGGGCGTGTTCAAGGTGGCGGGCACCGATCTGCAACTCGACCTGTTCACCCTGGCGGGGCACCAGCCCGAACGCCAGATCTTCGTGGATTCGACGAGTACGGTGTCGGGCCCGACTTGGCCGAACGGTTGCCACATCACGGAAGTCGAGGTCGATCCGCCGACGGGCGACATCAGCGTGGTCAGCTACGCCTCGGTCAACGACGTGGGACGGGTGGTCAATCCGATGATCGTGCGCGGCCAGCTTGAAGGCGGTGCCGTGCAGGGCATCGGGCAGGCGCTCTACGAGCGCGTGGTGTACGACACCGAAACCGGGCAGCCGCTGACCGGGAGCCTCATGGACTACGCCGCGCCGCGCTCGGACATCATTGCCTCCATGTTCCGCATGGAGATGGACGAGTCCACGCCCTGCAAGAACAACCCGCTGGGCGTCAAGGGCGTGGGCGAACTCGGGACCATTGGCGCCACGCCGGCCATCGTCAACGCGGTGGCGGACGCACTGGCACGCAACGGCCTGGCCGACCGCACGCCGCATCTGGACATGCCTTTGACGCCGGCACGCGTCTGGCATTTGATGGCATCGGCGGCCTGAGCCGCCGACGCTCAGAACTCTTCCAGCGGCAGGCCGACGTAGTTTTCGGCGAGCGAAGTCGAGGCAGCGCGCGAATGAACCAGGTAGTCGAGTTCGGCCTCCTGGATCTTCTGGCCGAACTCGCCGGTCTCCGGAAACCGATGCATCAGAGAAGTGAACCACCACGAAAAGCGCTCCGCCTTCCAGACCCGACGCAGGCAGAGGTCGGAGTAGCGGTCGAGCGCCGAGGCTGATTTCTCGCCATAGAAGATCTCGAACGCGCGCGACAGGTAGCCGACATCGGCTGTCGCCAGGTTCAGGCCCTTGGCGCCTGTCGGCGGCACGATGTGGGCTGCGTCGCCGGCCAGGAAAAGACTGCCGAAGCGCATCGGCTCGGCCACAAAGCTGCGCAGCGGCGCGATGCTCTTTTCAAGCGACGGGCCCGTGACGAGGCGGTCGCGGGCTTCCGGGTCGAGGCGCAGGCGGAGCTCGTTCCAGAAAGCCTCGTCGCTCCAGTTCTCGACGCGCTCTTCGGTGGGCACCTGCACGTAGTAGCGGCTGCGCGTTGCGCTGCGCATGCTGCACAGGGCGAAACCGCGCGAGGTGTTGGCGTAGATCAGCTCATGTGATACCGGCGGCACATCGGCCAGCACGCCGAGCCAGCCGAAGGGATAGATCTTTTCGTAGGTGTGAAGCGACTGCGCCGGAACGCTGGCGCGGCTGACGCCGTGATACCCGTCGCAGCCGGCGATGAAGTCGCATTCGATCTCGTGCGTGGCGCCGTCCTTTTCGTAGCGCACGCGCGGAGACTTCGTATCGAAGTCGTGCAGGCTGACCTGGGAAGCACTGTAGATGGTCGTGAGGCCTTCAGCTTCTCGCGCCGCCATGAGGTCGCGGGTGACTTCGGTCTGGCCGTAGACCGTGACTTGCTTGCCATCCGTCAGGCCGTGCATGTCGATGCGATGCCGAGCACCCTTGAAGAGGAGCTCGATGCCTTCGTGCGGCAAGCCTTCTGCCTTGGCGCGAGCGTCGACGCCGGCGCGTGCGAGCAGGTCCATCGTGACCTGTTCCAGGACGCCGGCACGGATGCGGCCCAGCACGTATTCGCCGGTCTGCCGCTCGACGATGACGTTGTCGATGCCGGCCTTGTGCAGCAATTGGCCCAGCAAAAGTCCAGCGGGGCCTGCGCCGATGATGGCAACCTGAGTTCGCATGTGTGTCTCCTGATGGCGTTTCCGGCAAGCGTAGGGCGATGAGGCCATCTCGGGGCGTCTGCATGGCACGCTCTGTGCGATCATGAGGCAACCTGCGCGATGATCGCGCAACACTTCGGTTCATGACCATCGCCAAACCAGACTTCATCGAAGGCATCGCCAAGGGAATGGCCGTGCTCGAAAGCTTCGACACCGAGCGCCAACGGCTCAACGCCACCCTGGCCGCCGAGCGGGCGGGCCTCACGCGTGCGGCGGCCAGGCGCCACCTCCTCACATTGGCGCATCTCGGCTATCTCGAAACGGACGGCAGCTATTTCTGGATGGCGCCCAAGGTGCTGCGCTTCTCGGGCAGCTATCTCGCGTCGTCGCGCTTGCCGCGTGCGCTGCAGCCGACGTTGAACCGCCTCGCCGCGCAAACGCAGGAGTCGTTCTCCGCGGTGGTGCTCGACGGGGAGGAAGTGGTCATCGTCGCGCGCAGCGGCAACTACGGCGCGCCGACACGGGTGCTGGCCTACGGCCTGCACCTCGGCGCGCGCCTGCCCGCCCATGCAACGTCGACCGGGCGCGTGCTGCTTGCAGCGATGAGCGCCGCCAAGCTCACGGAATGGCTCAAGGGGCGCAGCCTCCCGCGCCTCACACCTCGTACCATCACGCAGGCGCGCGTATTGCGGCAGCACATTGCCCAGGCGCGCAAGGACGACTTCTGCTTTGCCAGCGAAGAGCACGAACTCGGCGTGCAGGCCCTCGCAGTGCCGCTGCGCGACATGCAGGGCCGCACGGTGGCCGCGCTCAACGTGGTGCTGTCCGGCGGGCGTTATCAGGAGGAGGTGGTGCGGCGCGACATGCTGCCGCTGCTTTTCGAGGCCGCGCGCGAGGTGAGGGCGCTCCTGTAGGTGCCAGTGAACTTCATCGTCGCTACCATCTCGAAGATCGCTTCACGGACGAATGAACGATGAGACTGCTTCTGTTGGAAGACGATGTGATGATCGGCGAGACCGTGCTCGATCTGCTGCGTGCCGAACAGTACGCGGTCGACTGGGTCAAGGACGGCGACGCGGCCGACTCGGCGCTTCGGGCGCAGCAATACGACCTGGTCGTGCTGGACCTCGGGGTGCCCCGCCGCGATGGACTCGAGGTCTTGCGCTCCCTGCGGGCCCGCAAGCAGCGCATGCCGGTGTTGATCGCCACGGCGCGCGACTCTGTGCAGCAACGCATCGAAGGCCTGGACGCCGGTGCGGACGACTACGTTCTGAAGCCTTATGACCTCGACGAACTTCTGGCTCGCATCCGGGCACTGCTGCGACGGGCGTCCGGCCGGGCGGAGCCGGTCTACGAGCACATGGGTGTCAGCGTGAACCCTGCGACGCGTGAAGTCACCGTGGGGGGCCAGCCGGTCATGCTGTCCGCGCGCGAATGGGCGGTGCTCGAGCCGCTCCTGGCCCGTCCCGGCATGGTGTTGTCACGCGCGCAACTCGAGGAAAAGCTCTATAGCTGGAAGGACGAGATCAGCAGCAATGCCGTCGAGGTCTACGTCCACGGACTGCGCAAGAAGCTGGGCGCAGACCTGATTCGCAACGTGCGCGGGGTCGGCTACATGGTGCCCAAGGAATGAAGTCACTCCGCGCGCGCCTGCTGTGGTTCCTGCTGGCGGCCATCGTTCTCGCGGCGGGTACGCAGGCCTTCGTCGCCTATCGCACCGTGCTCAACGAAGCCGATGACATCTTCGACCACCACATGCGGCAGATGGCGCTCTCGTTGCGCGCGGGGCTGCCACCCAGCGCGGCGGTCGGCGGAATCGGCGCTGGCGACGAGAACTTCGAATTCATCGTGCAGGTCTGGACCCTGGACGGCATCCGCATCTTCGAATCTGCCGCGCAGGCTGCATTGCCGCAGCGTGCCGTGCTGGGTTTTTCGAACGTCCAGGCCAGAGGCACGACCTACCGTGTGTTTTCTCTGCAGACCGGCGCATTGGTGATTCAGGTGGCGCAGGACATGGCCGCACGACGCCGCATGGCAGGAACCCTGGCGTTGCGCACCGTGGGTCCGATCGCGCTGGCGGCGCCGCTGCTGATGCTAGTCGTCTGGTGGGTGGTGAGCTTTTCGCTTGCACCTGTGGCGCGGGTGCGCAGCCAGGTCGCGGCGCGGCAGGCTGACGACCTGTCGCCGCTGAGCGAAAACGATCTGCCCGAGGAAGTGCGGCCGCTGGTGCACGAGCTCAATCTGCTTTTCGACCGCGTTCGGCGGGCGTTCGAGGCACAAAAGCACTTCGTGGCGGATGCGGCACATGAGTTGCGTTCGCCGCTGGCGGCCCTCAAGCTTCAGATACAGGGTTTGCAGCGTGCGACCGACGAGCCCACCCGCGAACTCGCAGTCGCACGCCTGACTGCGGGCATCGACCGCGCGACCCGGCTGGTCGAGCAGATGTTGGCTCTTGCGCGTCACGAGGGCAGCGCCCTGGCCGGCGCCCGGCGGGAGTCGGTGAGCCTGTCGGAAGTGGCGCGGCTCGCGATTTCCGACGTCGTTTCTACCGCGCAGGCTCGCATGATCGATATCGGCGTCGTCAGGGCCGATCCCCTCAAGGTTCCGGGCCAGGCCGAGGCGCTGCGCACACTGCTGCGCAACCTGCTCGACAACGCTGTGAAATATTCGCCTGACGGCGGACGTGTCGACGTCGAGATCGCTGCGGGCACGGACGCGGTCGAACTCAGCGTGGACGACAGCGGTCCGGGCCTTCCGGCCGGCGAGCGCGAACGCGTGCTCGACCGCTTCTACCGTTCTGGCGAACCGCAGGCGCCGGGCAGCGGTCTCGGCCTTGCGATCGTCAAGTCGATTGCCGACTTGCATGGTGCGACGCTTTCGCTGGATCGGTCGGCGAGCCTCGGCGGACTGCGCGTCACCGTGCGGTTTTCGACGGCGGCTTGAGCGCGGCGCTCCTGCCTGTTTAAGGCGCGCTTAAGCGTCTGGCCCGACATTCCTTCCGTTGACTCTCTCAAAACCTCGGAAGGATTCCAGATGAAAAACAATTTGTCCACGCCCCGTGCGCTCGTCCTTTCGCTGGCGGCCGCCGGCGTGATCGGCGCCGTGGCTACCGGTGCCTATACCAGCGCCAATGCCGTGGCCTCGCCGTCTCCGGCCGCAACGGCTCCCGCCGCTGGGCCGCAGGTTTCCATGCCCGACTTTTCGACCATCACGGCGCGCCATGCCCCTGCGGTGGTCAACATCAGCGTGACCGGCACGACGAAGACGGCAGGTGCCGAGGGCCCCCAGGGCATGGATCCCAATGACCCCATGTACGAGTTCTTCCGCCGCTTCCAAGGCCAGGGCGGCCCGCGCGGACAACAACCGCAGCGCGAGACGCCGGTGCGCGGACAGGGCTCCGGCTTCATCGTCAGCGCTGACGGGATCATCCTGACCAACGCCCACGTGGTGAAGGACGCCAAGGAAGTCACCGTCAAGCTGACCGATCGTCGTGAGTTCCGCGCCAAGGTGCTGGGTTCGGACACCAAGACAGACGTTGCCGTCCTCAAGATCGACGCCAAGAATCTGCCGACCCTGTCGGTCGGAAACACCAAGGACCTCAAGGTGGGCGAATGGGTGCTCGCGATCGGTTCGCCGTTCGGCTTCGAGAACACCGTGACTGCTGGTGTCGTCAGCGCCAAGGGCCGAACCTTGCCCGATGACAGCTATGTGCCTTTCATTCAGACCGACGTGGCGGTGAACCCCGGTAACTCCGGCGGCCCGCTGATCAATACGCGCGGCGAAGTGGTGGGCATCAATTCGCAGATCTACAGTCGCAGCGGCGGCTATCAGGGCGTGTCGTTCGCCATTCCGATCGACGTCGCGATCCAGGTGAAGGACCAGATCGTCGCCACGGGCAAGGCCAGCCATGCACGCCTCGGCGTCGCTGTGCAGGAAGTGAATCAGGCCTTTGCCGATTCGTTCAAGCTCGACAAGCCCGAAGGCGCGCTGGTGTCGAACGTGGAAAAGGGTGGTCCGGCGGATGAAGCCGGCCTGCGCTCGGGCGACGTCATCCGCAAGGTCGACGGCGAACCGATCGTTGCTTCGGGCGACCTGCCGGCATTGATCGGCCAGAAGAAGCCTGGCAGCAAGATCACGCTCGAAATCTGGCGTCAGGGCCAGCGCGAGGAGATTTCCGCGAAGCTGGCTGATTCGGCCGAGAAGTCGACCACCGTCGCGAAGAACGACAGCGGTGCCGGCCAAGGCAAGCTCGGCCTGGCGCTGCGCCCGTTGCAGCCGCAGGAACAGCGCGACGCTGCAGTCGACGGCGGCCTGCTGATCCAGGACGTGGGCGGCCCAGCCGCGATGGCCGGGGTTCAGCCAGGCGACGTGCTGTTGGCTATCAATGGCACGCCAGCGAAGAGCATCGAACAAGTGCGCGAAGTGGTGGCCAAGGCAGACAAGTCCGTGGCCCTGCTGATTCAGCGCGACGGCGACAAGATCTTCGTGCCTGTTCGCCTCGGCTGATCCACTGCCCTCCACGAAGCCGGCAAATCGAGACAAAGTGCCGGTTCGCGGGGGCAGGGCGTGCCCCATGTGCAAAAGTGCCTTGGTGGAAATTTCACAGGACGATAACAATTCGTTGAAACAACTGAATTAGAGGAATCCCATGGTTCGGCGCGATCTGGCCTTGACTGTTCTTGAACTGGAGCCCAATGAATTCCATTGGGTCCTGTTGGAGGCTGTGCAGGCGGAATCCGAGGAGTGCCTGGGATACCGGCCCATCGATTCCTCGACCCGAGGTCTTCCCGATTATTCCGAAGCGCTCATTCAGGGCGCTTCGGCTTTGCGCGTGCTGCAAGGGCTCGCGCCATTCGGCAAACCCATGAACCCCGTCGGCATCGGGGAAAGCACGGCGGCCCCTTTGCCGGATGAGGGTGCCAGCGGACCGAACTCCTCCACCGATCCCGACTCGTGCATGTTCACCACCGGCCACCCGGTTCTCTAGCGAACGTCGCCAGCATCACAGCCTAGCGGCGCCGCACGTCGAAATGCATCGCTGTCACGGCGATCACCTTGGCCGCTCGCGATCGAATCGTTTCCCTTACGGACACGCCACGCAACACCAGAAGCGGTTCATCGGGCGTGCTACAGGGCACCGCAGCAGGCTGAAACGTGCGGGTTGGCGCGAACGACATGCGGAATCTGCCCGCGAGCGTGAGGGTTGGTTGCATGACCTACAAGGTACGTGGTCATCCCGCAATCGAAAATCTCTCCAATGGGGGCATGGCACCACCAACCGGCATACTCCGGAAGTTCGGCGCACTGCCTGTTACGTGCGCGTGCACAGGAATGAAAAGATAGAAGATGCCAAGACTGATCGTGCTGCAGAAGAATGGCTCGGCCAAGCAAGTCAATGTGACGGGAACCCCGTTCGTCATCGGTCGCGCGGACAGCTGCGACCTTGTTCTCGACAATCCCCTCGTGAGCCGATCGCACGCCGTGTTCGAGGCGGTAGGGGGCACGATGACCATTCGCGACCTGCAGAGCCACAACGGAACCTACGTCAATGGCGAACGCAAGGAATCCGTTGCCCTGAACAACGGTGACGAAATCAAACTGGGGAGCTACCAGATCCGCTACCTGGCCGATAGCGGTCCGATTGCGGCGGCCGAGGCATTGCGGCTGGTCACCATTCCGGGCAAGCTGGCGGACATCGACCTCCTGAAACTCGGCGTGAAGCCCTGAACATCCGTCCATTGCAATGAACACACCGCGCAGCACTGTGGGTCTTCCCCGACGCTCCGTTGCGGCGGCGCTGGTGGCATTGCCGACCTTCTGGCTGAGCGCTCGCGCGCAGCCGCAGGCAGCACGGCGCGCAACGCCGTCGCAAACGGAAGGTCCGTTCTACCCCGTGACCCTGCCAGGCGACACGGACAACGATTTGCTACGCAACGGCGCACTGAACTACGCGGCGGGTGAGCCGACCTGGGTCGAAGGCAGTGTCGCGGATCTCGACGGAAAACCGCTGACCGGAGCGTTCGTGGAGATCTGGCAGTGCGATCAGGCCGGGCATTACCACCATCCGGGCGACGGCGACCGAGCCGACCGGGCCTTTCAGGGTTTCGGCCGGATCGCCGTCGATGCGCAGGGACGGTATCGGTTTCGCACCATCCGCCCCGTGCCTTACACGGGTCGCACGCCGCACATCCACGTGAAGGTCAAACTCGGTCCGCGCGAGTTGCTCACCACCCAGCTCTATGTGGCGGGCGCGCCCGGCAATGCGCGTGATTTTCTCTGGCGCAACCTGTCCGAACAGGACCGCGCGGCGATCACGGTTCCTTTCGAGCGTGCACCGGACGGATGGAAGGCCAGCTTCCCGATCGTCGTTGTTGCTTGAGGGTTCGCCCCCGTGAATTAATGCCGGTGCGATGAGCGAAGGCAGCCCGTGACGCGGTCGTCACGCGCTCTGTCGAAGGTATCCTCGCTGTTACAAGTCCCGGCCCTTGAGTGCTGGAACCCAACGCCTCCGTATGAATTCCCTGCTTCCACACATTGCCCCAGATCACGTCTGCCTCCTGGAGGCCTGTTGATGTTCTCGGGTGATGGCCTGCTGGCAATCAAGGTGATGGCCGCCGCCGCGCCCGTGGCAGGGTTTGCGGCCGTCGCGCACGTGAGGGCCCGGCGACGCGCCAAGCGTGCCCATGAAGTTGCGACGGCGACCGGCGCGATTCGAAACATCGTTGTCGAAGTCCCTCGTTCGGTCGACGACGTGTTCGCTTCAGTCCGCTTCGACCTCACGCCCAACTTGACTGGCTGCCTCGCCGCGGCGAACAGTGCGTCCCTGCGCGGCTTCGAAACCCCTGACGCAGTGATGATGGCGCTGGACGTCGATGCGGTGTGGGCATGCGTCGGCGTGGGGAAGTCGCCGACCGACGAGGTCCAGCCGCAGCGCACCCGCGTCATCGCGACCCGGGAAGTGCTCGTGCTCCACTCCAGCAATCCAGCCCGCGAAAGCGTCAGGGTCCGGTTGAACGCGCTCTTGCGCGCCCATCGCTCCACGCCGGAAGGGGTGCCGCTGTATTGCGCCGCCGACGGCGAGATCCGCACCGCGCCCGGACGGCGTGTGCGCGTTGCCGAGATGACGGAGCGCAAGCAGTTCTATTGGGTCCGTTCGGGCGGCTCGACAGCCGATTCGACGCACAGACCCAGCTAGTTCGCGCGTCGCTCGGCGACCGGGGGCGAGGCCGGCAATTTCCTTCCATACCGCATATGGCCGGGCCTCGCGGAACACGGGCAGGCGGAGCGTCCGTTCGGCTAGTGCTTCTGGTGAATGTTTCCTCACTTCGCGCGCAGTAGAGTCGCCGTCACGACAGAGAGGATCTGACGTGATCTCATTGCTGGTTCGCATCGTGCTGTGCATGGCTTGGAAATCGGGCAAGCGTTCGCAAGACGCCCGCTGAAATTCAATGAGCCCTGTCATTTCATCCGATACGCGCACCGTGCCGGGCTCGGTGACGGGACGAGGCGCACATGAAAAACTGGCGCTGGAGTGGGCCGACATCACTCAGGGCAGCGCACATTCCTTGCCCGAAGGCATGCGGCTGCAGGACTACGAGATCGTCGGGCCCATCGGCGAAGGCGGGTTCGGCATCGTCTACCTGGCCTGGGACCATTCGCTGGAGCAGCACGTCGCGATCAAGGAATACCTGCCGGCCATCCTGGCCTCGCGCGCCAGCGTGTCGCCGGCGGTCGTGGTCAAGTCGCAGCGCCACAAGGACGACTTCTGCCTCGGCATGCGCAGCTTCCTCAACGAGGCTCGGATCCTGGCCCGCTTCGACCATCCTTCGCTCGTCAGGGTGCTGCATTTCTGGGAAGGCAACGGCACGGCCTACATGGCCATGCCGTACTACGAGGGGCCGACCCTCGCGCGTGCGCTGGCGGAACTCGGCAGGGCGCCCGACGAAGCGGAGCTTTGCGGCTGGTTGCATCCGCTGCTGGATGCGCTCGGCACCATGCACGCTGCGAGTTGCTTCCATCGCGACATCGCTCCGGACAACATCCTGCTCACCGATCACGGCCCCGTGCTGCTCGATTTCGGCGCGGCGCGGAGGGTGATCGAGGGCGTCGGGCCCTCGCCGACGGTGGTGTTCAAGCCCGGCTTCGCGCCGATCGAGCAGTACGGCGAAGTCGCTTCGATGAAGCAAGGCGCCTGGACTGACCTGTACGCGCTCGCCAGCGTCGTCTACTCGGCCATCGTCGGGCAACCGCCGCCGCCGTCAATCGAACGCCTGATGGACGATCGGTTGAAGCCGCTTTCCGAGTTGGCACGTGGCCGCTACAGCGAGCCGTTCCTGGCCGCCATCGATGCCGCGCTGGCGCTGCACCCCCGCAACCGGCCCCAAAGCGCCGCCGAGTTCTGGACCATGTTGAGTTGTGGCCAGCAACTCCAGGACCTGGATCTTCTGCGTGCGGTGCGGCGGTCGGATGTGCCGTGCGGTGCGGCCCCTGCGCCCTTGGTTGTAGAGGTGCCGTCCGAGCCGACCATGCCGGGCGACGAGGGCATGGATGACATCTTCGCGGAACCGCCGATGGAGCCGGCGCCCGAGCGCACAGTCTCGCTCGCCGCCGACGAGAGCGATTCCGACGCGCGGGATTCAGAAGAACCCGCCGATGTTGCGCTGCCACCGCTCGAGATTTCGGCACCCCATTTCCGGCCTCCCGTTTCCAACTGGCCGCCGCTGCACGTGGCGCCGAGTGCAGCGCAAAGGCGAAACAGCCGGATCAAGATCGCTGCGCTGGCTGCCGCGGTCTTGTGCGTCGGATTGGTGGTGTTCGGCTACATCGACCATGACCGCATCGATGATCGTGCCCCTTCGCCGACGGCGGCGCGTACACCCTTGCCCGGCACATCCGTGCCGGACCCGATCCCTCCACCCGCACCGACCGTGGCCGCGATCCCAAGGCCTGCTGCGGCGCCGGCCCGGGCCCCGGAGCCTGAGCCCATGTCGGCGACCGAGGCGCTTGCGTTGCCTGCGCCGTCTCGGGCGCCCGTCGTCCCGGGACCCGACGCGCCAGTGCCAACCGTGGAACCCGTCGTTGCAGCGCCGACATCCCCGCTGACTGATTCCGACCTCGCCGCGGCCGTTGAACCATCATCGCCGCGAAGCGAAACAAAGACGCCCCAAGTACGGGCACCCGCACCGGCTCGCAGGCCCGTCGCGCGTGCGCCCGTCGAACCTGTCCGCCAGACCCGCCGCGAAGCGCGCATTCCAGCGGCAGAGCAACCGGCTCAGCCGGTGAGTCCCGCCGTCGTACAGATGGTGTCGCCTGAGATCCCGCAGGTCCACAACAAGTGCACCGACATTCTTCAACGCGCCTCGCTGGGACCCGTCACGGCGGAAGAGGCGGCTATCTTGAGAAAGGGGTGTGAATGATGACCACGACCTTCGCTCGCTGGCTGCAAGCCGCATCCCTGACGGGCGTTCTGTCGCTCATGCTGGGACTGTCAGGCTGCGCAGCACCACCCGTCGCCAGTTCATCGAAGACCGAACTTCCCTTCGACCAGGCCGTGGCGCAGGCGACCGACGGCCTGGTCAAGCAGACGCAGAAAGGTCCGGCTTTTCTCGCCAAGATGGGATCGAAGCGAAGCGTGGTGCTCGACCCGATGGTCGATGCCGGAAGCGCACAGCAGACCGCTGCAACCCAGATGTTGCAGGACCGGGTGACGGAGCGGTTGAACGCCAAGTTCGAGACGATGGAAATCATGCCATTCGACAGCGCGAACCTGGCCAAGGCCCGCTACTTGCTGACGGGTACGATGACCCGCCTGTCCGTCGATGAACCGCGCAGTCCGTTGCAGATCAACCTCGCGCTGACGGAACTGGCCAGCGGCACCGTCGTCGGCCAGTCGTCAGCCGTGGCACGCGACGAGGGCCTCGATCACACGCCGCTGCCGTACTACCGCGACACGCCCGTGCCCACCAAGGACCGGGTGATCGAAGGCTACGTGCGCACCACCGCGACCCCGCCGGGCCAGCATGCGGATGCATACTACCTCGAGCGTCTCGCGGCCGCGCCCGCGATCAAGGAGGGGACCGCGCACTACAACGCCCAGCGCTATCAGGACGCGCTGGCGCAATACAGCGCTGCGGGCGGCGGGCCGACCGGCGAACAGTTGCGTGTGCTGAACGGCATCTATCTGAGTTCGGTGAAGCTCGGGCGCACAGCGGAGGCTGAGGACGCCTTCGGCAAGATCGTCGCCTATGGCATCGCCAACCAGCAGTTGGGAGTGAAGTTCCTGTTCAATCCGAACGCCACGACGTTCTGGTCGGAAACCAGGATCAGCGGGCCTTACACGATGTGGCTGCGCGAGATCGCCAGGGCCAGCGCCGATGCGAAGGTCTGCATGGACATCGTCGGCCATACCAGTCACACGGGGCCAGTCGCGTACAACGATCAGCTGTCGTTGCAGCGTGCCCGCTACATCCGCCAGCGCCTGATCGATGAATCGACGGTGCTCAGCGACCGCACGACGCCGAGCGGAAGGGGCTTTCGCGAGAACATCATCGGCAGCGGCACCGACGACGCGGTCGACGCGCTGGACCGCCGGGTCGAATTCAAGATCGTCGCCTGCAGCTGATCCGGTCGCCGGGGCAGGCGCGACTGTCAGACGGAAGCGCTGCCGCCTTGCGACGGCCAGAACTTGCGCCACCACGGGCGCTTGGTTTCGGACTGGACGTTCGAAGCGCTGGCGATCAAGTCCGCGGCAACCGATGCGCGGACACGCTCCCGCAGCGCGGTTTCGTAGGCATGCGCCGGGGCCCGGGCACTGCGATCTCCTCGCAGTGCCTGACGGCGCCAAGCATGGGCGTGCTCGGCGAGTTCGTCGTCAGTCAGGTCGTCGGGGTGGGGCATCTGCTGTGTCATGTTGAACAGATTGTGACGCGTCGCGGCGGCCGACCGCTACCCGAAAATCACGCTGGGTCTGCCGCTTTCTCGGCCGGCTTGGCCGCAGGCGTCGGTCGCCGCGACACCTTGGCGTGGAGCCTCGACTCCACAGAGCTTCGTGTATTTGTGCGCAAATTCGCCAACCCGGCGAAAAGTAATCCATTCGATTACACGTAACGGTGTTTAACAATCGCGCCAAACTTTTTGGGTCTCGCGCGTCATGGAAACTTCTCGCTGGGTTAGAACGTTCCTTCGATTCCTGAGTGGCCTTCGTGGCGGACCCAGAAAGCGCGTGCCATCACGTTCGACGCCACGCGTCGTCGCATCGGGCCATCGTCCGGCGGCACACCCTGTGGCCAGGGAGCCGTTCCGATCGCCAGCGCCGGCCGCTCCGGTGTTCAAGCAGCCTGCTGTCTTTGTCACTCCCATGGAACAGGTCAAGGAGCGCAGTCCTCTCCCGCCGCTGCCGATCAAGACCGAAGCGCCGGCGCCCGTCGTCTCGCCGCCTCAGCCCGTCCGAGAAGTCGTGCAAGCCGTCGTGCAGCCCGAGCCCGAAGAGGCGCCTGCGACGGTCAAGCCCATGAGAACGCTGGAAGAGGTGCGGGCAGATCTGGCCCGGCTGCGCGCGAGTGCGAAAGAGCGGCATGCACAAGCCCTGGTCCCGGTCCGGCGCGATGTCGCGTTCGCTCCGACGGACTTCATGGACTTCGCCGAACCGGCAACTCCGCCAAGGGAGGATTCCGAATCGAGCTTCGAGGCCACGGCGTATCTCGACTTCACCACGCTGAAGCCGCGCGAAAGCACCTAGGCAGGCTAAGCGGCGACGTTTCCCGTCGGCGCGTCGGCGGGCGACAACGCCAGGTGGGGAGAGTTCAGCAAAAGTTGCGCCGTGTTGTCGAGGTGCTCGGCAATCAGCGCCTGCGCAGATTCGATATCCCTGTTGAGCACCGCGTCGACCAGCGCCTGGTGCTCGCCCTTCACGTCGCGCTCCGTCATCGCCAGTGGCGCCGAGAGCTGTCGATAGCGTTCGCTCTGCTGGTAGAGGATCTGGTGCATTCGCAGCAGCCACTGGTTCGGGCAACCGGCCACCAGCGCCCGATGGAATTCGCCGTGGCTTTGCGCCCATTCGGCGCTGAGTTGCGTGGGGCGCTCCGCGTCGCGCTCGGCCACGCGCGAGAGGCGGTGAAAGGCCGAGACGATGGCGCCTTCCCAATCCAGGTCGCCATGGCGAATCGCCTCGGCCAGGCAAAGCTTCTCGATCTCGATGCGCGCCTTGACGAGGTGGAGCAACTCGACCGCCGACACCGGGCTCACCCGATAGCCGCGCGCCGGCTCCGACACCACCAGTGCCTCGGCCTCGAGCATGGCCAGGCCTTCGCGCACCGCGCCTGCGCTGACTTCGATTTCCTCGGCCAGCGCGGCGATGTTGAGCTTGGACCCGGGCAGCAACCGGCCGCCGACGATGGCCGTGCGCAGCCGTTCGTAGACGAGGCGTGTCTGGCTGATGCCTCTGCCGGGGCGCTCGTTCATCGCAGCCACTTCTTGTAAACCCTAACCATAGATAAATAACTTGTCGATATAGTTTGACGCAAAGAATATATTATTTCCAAGAAGCGTACAAACTTCGAACTGGAGCGAGACAACATGGCCGACATTCAGCTGCGCACCCGCAAGGATTCGAACCGCGCCGACGACCACAGCGTGCATTCGCTGGACCGCTTCGTCTTCACCGTGCCGGATCTCGATGAGGCGGCGCGTTTCTACGAGGCCTTTGGGCTTCAGGTCGAACGCAGGGATGGGCGGCTCGATCTGTACACGGTCGGTCATCCCCACGCATGGGGTTCGCTGTTTCAGGCGAGCGGCCCGAAGAAGCTTCAGTACCTGCGCTTCGGCTGCTTCACCGAGGACCTGGCGGCTGTCGCCGAGCGCATCGAGCGGCTGGGCGTCCCGCGCTGCGAGCCGCATCCGCTGGGCGATGCGGAAGGCATCTGGGTCAGGCATCCGGACGGTTTCCCTGTGCAGATCGTCGCGGCGCCGAAGAGCTCCCCGGATGCGCGTGCCGAACGCGTCGCGGAATCCGCGGTGCCGCTGGGCACCGGCGCTTCGCTCGCGCGATCTCGCATTCCGAAGGTCCGGCCGAGGCGGCTGTCGCATGTGCTGCTGTTTTCGCCCAACGTGGGCGATGCCATCGTGTTCTATCAGGATGCGCTCGGCCTGCGCCTCACCGATCGCTCGGGCGAGCTCGTGGTCTTCATGCACGGCGCGCACGGAAGCGACCACCACCTGATCGCGATGGCCAAGTCCGACGGCCCGGGTCTTCACCACACCAGCTGGGACGTCGCCAGCATCGACGAGGTCGGGCGCGGCATGGAGCAGATGTACGCGGCGGGCTATCCGCGGGGGTGGGGCGTCGGGCGCCACGTACTGGGCTCCAACTACTTCTATTACGTGCGCGATCCGTGGGGAAGCCACGCCGAGTACTCCTACGACATCGACTACGTGCCCGGCGGCTTCGAGTGGCCCGCAGCCGACCATCCGCCCGAGGACTCTTTCTATGCATGGGGCCCGGCGGTGCCGGAGGACTTCATCACCAACTACGAGATCCGCAACGGCTGAACTGCAGGCGTCGGTCCCTTCGGTATTCCCTTCACCTCACGGAAGACATCCAACATGCGCCTCGCAGCTTTCCAGAGCAACGGCCGGCCGGCCATTGGCCTGCGCCTCGATCAGGAGATCGTCAACCTCACGGCCGAAGGCCTGCCCGCCACCCTCGACGAGTTGCTGCGGGCCGGGCCTGAAGGGCTGGCGGCGGTGAAACGGGCCGGGACGTCGGCCCGTTCGCGGCTGCCGCTCGCCGACATCGACTGGCTGCCACCGGTGCAGATGCCATCGAAGGCGATCGCCGTCGGGCTCAATTACGTGGACCATGCGGCCGAAGGAAACTTCGAGCCTCCCAAGTACCCGGTGTTGTTCCACCGCTTTCCGTCTTCATGGGTTGGCCATGGCCAGCCGCTGGTGCGTCCGCACGTATCGACGCAGTTCGACTACGAAGGCGAGTTGGTGGTCGTCATCGGCAAGGCGGGCCGCTACATCGACAAGGGCAGGGCGCTCGACCACGTCGCGGGCTACTCGCTCTTCAACGATGGCTCGATCCGCGACTACCAGTTCAAGTCGGCGCAATGGATGATGGGCAAGAACTTCGATCGCTCCGGTGCCTTCGGCCCCGAGTTCGTCACGGCGGACGAGCTGCCGTCGGGCGCCACCGGCCTCAAGCTGCAGACCCGCCTCAACGGCCAAGTGCTGCAGGAGGCGAACACGCGCGACATGATCTTCGACGTCGCAACGCTGGTGTCGGTGTGCTCCGAGCCCTTTGCATTGCAGCCGGGCGACATCATCATCGCCGGCACGCCGGCGGGCGTGGGGTTCGCGCGCAAGCCGCCGATCTTCATGAAGGCGGGCGATGTGTGCGAGGTCGAGATCGAGGGCATTGGGCTGCTCTCGAATCCCGTCGTCGATGGAGACTGAGCCCTCTCGCTTCCCAGAACAACCACAGGAGACAAGCATGAACATGGACCGTCGATCCTTCGTTGCCGCCGCCGGCGCTCTGGGCGCCAGTGCGCTCTTGACTCATCCGGCATCGGCGCAGCCCGCCGGTGCACCCATCCGCGTCGGTGGCACGCTGGCACTCACGGGGCCGCTGTCGGCCACGGGCCTCGTGCACAAGCTCACCGGCGAGATCTATGTCGATGGACTCAACAAGCGCGGCGGCCTGCTGGGCAGGCCGGTCGAATGGGTGCTGAAGGACGACCAATCCAAGCCCGACCTGGCGCGCACGCTCTACGAGCAGCTCGTGACCTCCGACAAGGTGGACTTGCTCATCGGCCCGTACGCGACGGGCAACATCCTGTCGGCCATGGGCGTGGCGCAGCGCTACAACAAGACACTGGTGCACCATACCTTCGGCATACCGAACCTCGCGAAGTACGACCAGCAGTTTCCGGCCTGGTCGATCGGGCCCGACCCCGAGAAGACGCTCCCGGCGCTGGTGCTCGATGCGCTGGCCGCTTCGGCAACGCCGCCCAAGACCATCGCGGTCGTCACGAGCAAGTTCCCCTCGGTGCATTTCGTCGCGCTCGGTGCGCGCGAAGTCGCCAAGCAGCGCGGTCTGAAGGAAGTGATCTTCCTCGAGTGGGACTTCGGCAATCGCGACTTCGGCCCGATCGCCGGGCGCGTGAAGGAAGCGAATCCGGATTTCATCTGGACCGGCGCGATCGGCCTGGAGGGCAACCAGCTGCTAGATGCCATGAAGAAGATCGACTACGCGCCGCTGCATCACTTCTATCACGTGCCCGCACCGGCGCCGATGCTCAAGGCGCCCGAAGCCAATGGCGCGCTGTCGATGACGATCTTCGAGGACCATCCGCCGTTCACCAACAATCCGGTGGCCGCCGAGTTCGTCAAGGTCTACCGCGAACGTGCTGCCCGCGCCGGCATGCCCGACACGGCGGTCGAGACGCAGGCCGCGGCGTCGTTCACAGCTTGGCAGCTCATCGAAGCCTCGGTGGTCGCCACCAAGGGCTTGGACGACAAGGCCATGGCCGCTTGGCTGCGGGCGAATCAGGTGGACACCATCCAGGGCAAGTTGCGCTTCAACGAGCGCGGCAACTTCGGTGCGGACCTGAGCCGCGTCAAGCAGGTGCAGAACGGCAAGTGGGTCACGGTCTGGCCCGCTGACTGGGCTGCCCCGGGCGCGAAGCTGCAAACGCGAGGCGCATAAGAAGGATGACCTTGCCCAGCGCCACGCTCCTGGCCCAGGCCGTTCTCGCGGGCCTCTTCACTGGCGCGCTCTACGGGCTGCTCGGGCTGGGGTTGAGCCTGTCGTGGGGGATGTTGCGGCAGATCAATCTGGCGCACTTCGCGCTCGCGTTTCTGGGGGCCTACCTGACCTACGAGTTGTCGAGCCATCGCGGAGTCGATCCGCTGCTCACGCTCGTCTTCATCGTGCCCTTGTTCTTCGTGCTGGGCGCGGCGCTGCATTGGGTGTTGACGCGCTTCCGAGTGAGTCCCTTCAACTCGCTGCTCGTCACCTTCGGCATCACGGTGATCATCGAGGCGCTGCTGCAATGGACGTGGACGGCCGACTATCGCAAGCTGGAGTCGGCCTATGCGGAGCACAAACTGCGCCTCGGGCCGCTCTTCCTGCCGGTGCCTGAGTTGATCACGCTGGGTCTTGGCGTCGGCATCTCTCTGGCCGTTTGGCTTGCGCTGCGCCGCACCGATCTCGGCAAGGCGATGCGCGCCGCTGCGGAAGACGCGCCGATTGCCGCGGCCTTCGGCGTCAACCAGAACGCGCTGGCATTGATGCTCTCAGGTCTCAACGCTTCGCTGGCGGGGGTGGCGGGTGTCTGCATCGCGCTGGCCTATACGCTGTCGCCGTCGCAGATCTACGCATGGATCGGCGTTGTCTTCGCTGCCGTGATGCTGGGCGGCCTGGGCCGGCCGCTGGGGCCGTTGATTGCCGGCTGCATCATCGGCGTGACCGAGGCCGTCACCATGGCGGTGACCGCGCCGTCGTGGGCGCCGCTGGTGTCCTTTTCGCTGCTCATGCTCGTGTTGCTGGTGCGGCCGGGGAGGGTGGCGTGAAGCGTTCCCTGCTATGGATCCTTGCCGCGGGAGCGGGCCTTGCGGTCGTTCCCTGGCTTGGCCTGCCGGCCTTTTACGAGTCGATCCTCTATTTGGTGCTGCATTGGATCGCGCTCGCGACATCGTGGAACTTGTTGTCGGGCTACTCGGGCTACTTCTCCTTCGGGCACGGCGCCTTCTTCGGCATCGGCATGTACACCACGGCCACGCTGGCCACGCGATTCGGCGTGCCCTTTCTCTGGACGCTGCCTGCCGCAGCCGCCATCGCGGCGGTGTTCGGCGCATTGCTCGGTGCCGTGGCGTTTCGGGTTCAGGCCGTGCGCGCCGAGCTGTTTTCGCTGCTGACGCTGGCCGCGACCTTCGTCGTCGCGACGATCATCCTCAACACGCCGATCGACGGCGGGCCGGGCGTCTACATGAGCGCGGTGCCAGTCCCGAAGATCGGGCCGTCGCCTTCGGGCACGTTCTATCTGCTCGCACTCCTCGCGGCGGTGCTCTCGGTGCTGGCTGCGATCGCGGTCTACTACTCGCGCTTCGGTACCGGCCTGTTCGCGATCCATGACGACGAGGACGTCGCCGAGGTCATGGGCGTGCCGACCTATCGCTACAAGCTGGGTGCCTTCGCGCTGTCCTGCGGGCTCGCCGGCGTGGTGGGCGGCGTACACGCGCTCTTCATCTCCTATGTGACGACCGGCGATACCTTCACCATCGCGATGCCGCTCACGGTCGTGCTGATGTCGGTGCTGGGCGGCACGCGGCACTGGGCCGGGCCGATCGTCGGTGCGACGGCCATCACGCTGCTGCTCTACGCTTTCACCGGAGGCGACAGCGCTATCGTAGGCAAGGGGCTCACGGGACTGGTGCTGATCGTCGTGATTCTCTTCATGCCTGAGGGCCTGCTGGGCCAGGCGCTGAAGTGGTGGGGCGCGCGCAAAGGTGGCATTGCACGCGCGACGCATGCGCCGATTGCCGCGCCTGCTGCAGTCCAGCCGGTGCGAACCTTGCTGACGAGCGGTGCCGTGCTGTTGCGGGCGCAAGGCGTGCGCAAGTCCTTCAAAGGTGTGCAAGCACTGCGCGGGGTGCATCTCGAAGTGCGGCAGGGCGAAATCCTCGGGCTTCTCGGGCCCAATGGATCGGGCAAGTCCACCTTCATCAACGTGGCGAGCGGGCACTATGCCGTGACGGCTGGCTCGATCGAGTTCGCAGGCAAGCAGATTTCCGGCATCCCGGCGCATCGCATCGCGCATGGCGGCATCGCGCGCACGTATCAGATTCCGAGGCCCTTCGCGCATCTCACGGTGCTGGAAAACGTGGCATTGCCGGCGATGTTCGGCGCCGCCTCTCTGGACCGCCGCACGGCGGAAGCGGAGGCGTGGCAATGGCTTGCATTCACCGGTCTCACCGAGCGCGCCCAGGCACTGCCGGGCGAACTCAATCTGCATCAGCGCAAGTTCCTCGAGTTCGCGCGGGCACTGGCATCGCGCCCGCAGGTGCTGATGCTCGACGAGGTGCTCTCGGGCCTCACGCCCTCGGAGATCGACGAGGCCGTGGCGCTCATCCGCCGGATTCGCGATCAGGGTGCAACCATCGTCTTTGTCGAGCATGTCATGCGTGCGGTGATGGCGCTGTGCGATCGCGTCGTGATCTTCAATCGCGGCGAAGTTCTGGCCGAAGGCGCGCCTCGCGACGTGATGCAGCGACCTGAGGTGGTCGCCGCGTACCTGGGCCATGCGAAGGAAGAGGGCGCGCCCGTGTGCGCATCCGCCGCACCGGCGCCAGTCGCCGACTCGGAGCCGGCCCATGCTTGAACTGCAATCGATCCGCGTCGCATACGGTCAGGCAACCGCACTGTGGAATGTCTCGCTCTCCATCGGCCAGGGCGAACTTCTCTGCGTCGTTGGCCCGAACAGCGCGGGCAAGAGCACGCTCATCAACGCCATCGCCGGGCTGCATCGCATCAGCGCCGGGCACATGCTGTTCGATGGCCACGACATCTCGCGCCTCGCGCCGCATCGCTTCTGCGGCCGCGGTATCGCGCTGGTGCCCGAAGGCCGGCGCCTGTTCACGGAAATGACCGTGCGCGAGAACCTCGAGCTCGGCAGCTATCTTCCGGCGGCGCGCGCCGACCGCGCACGCTCGCTGGACCGCGTGTGTGCGCTGTTTCCGGCATTGACCGAGAAGCTGGCGCAGCCCGCCGGTTCGCTCTCTGGCGGCCAGCAGCAGATGGTGGCGATCGGCCGCGCGCTGATGGCGCAACCCAAGCTGCTGTTGCTCGATGAGCCTTCGCTGGGCCTCGCGCCGAGCATCGTGCTCGACATGTTCGATGCCATCCGCCGGATTCACGCCGACGGCATTGCCGTACTGCTGGTGGAACAGAATGTGAGTATGGCGCTCGACATTGCGGAGCGCGCCGCAGTGCTGGAAGAAGGCCGCATCGTCGCCCTCGGTCGGCCCGACGAGCTGATGGCTCGCCCTGAACTGCGCCGCGCCTACCTCGGGCTCGAAGCCGACCACGCCACAATCTGAACATGAAACTACCCTGCAAAGTCGGCGTGATCGTCGGGAGCAACCGCCGCGAATCCATCAACCGCAAGCTCGCGCAAGCCATCGTGAGGCTGGGCTCGCCCACCTTGAGCTTCGAGGACATTCGCATCGACGACATGCCGATGTACAACGGTGATCTCGAAGGCGCCAGGCCTGACACGGTGAACCGCTTTACCGCCGCGGTGGCTGCGTGTGATGCGGTCCTGATCGTCATGCCGGAGCACAACCGCTCATTGCCGGCGCTTCTTAAGAACGCGATCGACTGGGGTTCGAAGCCGAGCGACAAGAACGTCTGGCGCGACAAGCCTGCAGCCATCACGGGCACATCGCCGGGCGCTATCGGCACTGCGGTCGGTCAGCAGCACCTGCGGCAGATCCTCGGTATCCTCGGCGCGACGGTGATGGGCGGCGAGGCCTATGTCTCTTTCAAGCCCGACCTGCTGGATGCCGAAGGCAACATTGCCAACGAATCGACGCGGGTCTTTCTCCAGGCCTTCGTCGACAGATTCGCCGTACTGGTCGGAAAGCTCGCGTCCCACGCGCACGACAGCTGAAGTGCGAATAGCATTGCCATGCGACGACTGAGAGCGATACGGCATGCCCCACCTGATCACGACGACGGCCGCGGGAGAGACCAGCCAGGTCACTCTCCATCAGCACGACAACACGCTGGGGCGGGGCGCGCACAACAATATCGTGATCGCGTCCGCCCAGGCGAGTCGCCAGCATGCGGTCATCACCGTCGAGGCGGCGTTCACGACCATCAGTGACCTGGGCAGCCGGAACGGCACCTTCGTGAATGGTGAGCGCATCGAAAGCCAGGCTCTCGTCGATGGCGACATCATCCAGCTCGGCAACCACGAAATGCGGTTCGTCGAGGGCGACCAGGAATTCAGCCGGGTCGAGGCCCAGCGCGTGCCCACTGTGCCCGGCTTTCCGCCTGACCTCGATCGCGATCGCGATCCCCATCACGAGCCGACGAGGCCCGATGTCCCGCCCAGCCGACGCGGGAAGCTCTGAGTAGGTAGCCCCGACGGCGATCGACCCCCGGATCGAATGCCAATTGCCGGAGCTCAAAGCGCATGGGCTTCGTGAAGTTGCAACTTCAATTCAACAGGGTTGACAGCGAGCCGAAAACCGATCGTAGTAGACACCCGATGCGCTCTCGCCTTGCGAGAACGGCCTCGTTGGACGGATCCTGGCGCGCAGGTTGGTCTGAGAAGAGTTAGAGGGGGTGAACCATGAATCGCGTATTCAGCATTGTCTGGAATGATTCGCAGCAGGTTTGGGCTGTCGTATCCGAGATGGCCAGGCACGGCAGGAAGTCAACCACGAACACCGCCTCTCACTTGAAGTCCGAGTCGATCCGCAGGGTTCCCGCACTCCTCACGCGGCAGCATCTCGCAGTTCTGACCGCATGCGGCGTCAGGTCGCTGATGGGAGCAACGGCAACGACCGGGACGGCGCTCGCTCTCGTTGGGATTGGCCTCGAATCCGCGCGTGCCCAGACAGTCGGACCGGGGAATCTAGCCAGCACGGTGATCGTCAATACCGGCACGACCACGATCGTCGGCGGCACCAACGTGTCAACGGCGACCGGTGCCGGCGCTCAAGTCGGCGGTGGCACATTGGTGATCGATCCAGCGGCCGGGCCAGCGCCTGGGCCGATCACGATCACGACATCGGGCCTTGGTGCAGGGGCCTCCGGCCTCTTTCTATCGGGACCGGGATCGATGATTGTCAACCCGGGTGTCACCATCAACACGACGGGCACCGGCTATGGCGTGCGGCTTTCCAATGCTGCTGCCATAGCTCAGTTGAACGGAACTTCGATTTCCCCCATTTCGATTTCCACCGTAGGAGCCACTACGTATGCCGTGCTGCTCAATATTTCCGGAGCGACGGCCACGTTCAATCATGCAACGCTCCTGACGACGGGATCAGGCTCCAATGTCGTCAACATTAACAACGGTGCCGTGGCAACGGTCAACCTCTTCGATACATCCATCACGGCAACCGGCAGCAATGCGCAGGGGGTTCATCTTGAAGTTGGGGGCGATCGAGCGACCCTCCAGCGGGTGACGATCGAAACTGCGGACGGCCTCGGACTTTTGAGTACGAGGGGAATCGTCGACATTTCTGACAGCTCGATCACCGCAGACGGTACCGCCAGAGTCGGGATTCAGTCCAATGGTGGAACCCTCGTCGGGAACCGAATCTCTGTAGTGACGAACGGCACGGGTGGTTCCCACGGGATTTTTGCGCATGCTGGCGCGACGGTCACACTGGACCAGGCGACCGTTCGGAGTTCTTCTGCTACGGGTATTTACGTGACAGACGTAGGCACCACGCTGAGCGCAACCAACATCGACGTCATGAGCGGCGGCGGCACCGAGGTGGCGTCAGGGTACAGAGTGGGGCACGAGGTTCCATGACCGGAGGCAGGATCGAAACCTCGGGGACGTCCAATCCCGGCGTTATCGCGACCGGCCTCAATTCAGCGCTCACGGGCAACAACCTGGCGATGGTGACGAGCGGTGCCACCGCCCCCGGCGCGCAAGTCGCCCAAGGCGCGACGCTGACCTTGAGCGACAGCCAGCTGACCGCCACTGGCGCCGGCAGCAACGGCTTCCTCACATCCGCCGGCGCTGCGACGACGGTGAACACGGCTGCACTTTCCAATGTGACGCTCACAAGTCCGCAGGGTGCATCGATCTCCGCCACCGGCGGCGTGACCAACATGACGTTCAACAATTCGGTAGCAACCGTCAACGACGGGCGGTGGCTGAATGTCAGCAGCGCCAACACCGGCAATCGGACCACCTTGAACCTGTCTGTCGACCCGTCCACCGTGCAAGGGGCGGCCATCACAGATGCGAACAGCACCAGCAATGTGACCTTCAGCGATGGCTCGTTGTGGACGCTGACGGGCAATTCGAATGTGACCAGCCTCACGAACACTGCCAGCCAGATCATGTTCAGCCCGCCGCCCGGAATTCCGGGTGCGGGATCGACCTTCAAGACGCTGACCGCGGTCAACTACTCGGGCAGCGGCGGCACGATCGGCTTGAACACCTTCCTGGGAGGAGATGGTTCGCCGTCGGATCGGCTGATCATCAACGGCGGCACGGCGACGGGCCTGACAGGGCTTCGCATCGCCAATGCGGGCGGCCCCGGTGCCGTGACGCTCGGCAACGGCATCCAGCTGATCGATACGGTCAACGGTGGCACCACCGCCCCGGGGGCATTCGCCCTCAGCGGCCGCGTGGTCGAAGGCCCCTACGAATACCGACTCTTTCGTGGCAGTGCCGATGCCTCCAATGCGCAAGCCTGGTACCTGCGCTCGGAGCGCGAGATCGTGGTGCCTGCGCCCCCGCCCGAGGTGGCGCCTCCGCCCCCGCCGGGTGTGGCGCCTCCGCCCCCGCCGGGTGTGGCGCCTCCGCCCCCGCCGGGTGTGGCGCCTCCGCCCCCGCCGATCGGCAAGGCGCCCCTGTACCGTCCCGAAGTCGGCGCCTACCTTGCCAACCAGCGTCAGGCCGCCGACATGTTCGTTCATAGTTTGCACGACCGCCTGGGCGAGCCTCAATGGATCGAGACCCAGCGCTTTGACAATCAAGACGACAAGCGTCGCTCCGGATGGCTACGCGTCGTCGGCAGGACCGCCGACACCACCAGCCGCGACGGCAATTTCACCGCCGACACCGACACCAGCCTGATCCAGGGCGGCGGCGACCTTGCGCGTTGGAACGTAGGCGGCGAGCGCGGCCGTCTCCACCTGGGCGGCATGCTCGGCTATGGCGAGGCGCGCAGCGATGCGACCGCCGCCGGCAACACGGCGCAATCGCGTGGCAAGGCGGACGGCTGGAATCTGGGTGCCTACGGCACCTGGTACCAGAACGACGAGAGCAGGCTCGGCGCCTACGTCGATGTATGGGGCAGCTACGGCTGGTTCAAGAACACGGTAAACGGCGACTTGCTGCCCGAAGTGCGCTACGACTCGAAGGTGCTGACCGTGTCAGGCGAAGGCGGCTATGCGATGAAGATTCGCCAGGACAGCGACTGGATCATCGAGCCGCAGGCGCAGTTGATCTACCTCCACTACAGCGAAGACGACGTCCTCGAGACCAACGGCACTCGCGTCGTGGACGGCGGCAATCAGAGCGGTTGGATCTCGCGCCTGGGACTGCGCACATACCGCACCTGGACGCAAGAGGACGGCCGCAAGTGGCAGCCGTACCTCACACTGAACTGGTGGCATGACAGCGTGGATGGCGCTCTGGCATTCAACCAGGTGGTTCTGGGGGACCTGTACCCCAAGAATCGCTACGAGGCGAAGGTGGGGGTCAATGCCGACCTGGGTCGTGGTTGGACCGGCTGGGGCAACCTGGGCTACCAGTGGGGCAGCCAGGACTACAGCGCCACGACCATCCGGCTGGGCGCCAAGTACACATGGTGATGCGCTGCCCGCATCCGCTCGGCGGTGTGAGGTCGGACTAGTTGGGCGTACTTTCGCGGGTGCCCGTCAACGTACGTTCGCCATCGGGACGATGCATGTCGAGGAGGGCGCCGCTGAAGGCCCACTTGCTCGTCGACTTCAACGCCGAGAGGAACTCCCGCTCCTGTTGCATCACGCCTTCGCCGGCACACATCCGGCGCGTGGTGGCCACGGGGCCGACTGCGATCTGGTTGCCGTCGACCTTGTATGTAGCGCGGAAGGTGTTGCAGCCGGCGAAGCCCTTCACGAGCCCTCCCTTGAAACGATCCTGTCGTTCAAGGCCGAGCCCACGCCCACGCTGGAGGGCCTGAGCTCGACCATCACCGGATTCAACAACGGTCGCCAGGCCGTCGTGAGCGCGATGCCCGGCACGACGCTCACGTCTCCCCGCTCTCCGCCGTCAGGCTGAGACGGCCGTCGGCCACGACGGGTCGGAAGGTGCCGGCCAGCGCGCGCTTGACGGCGTTTTCCACTGCCATCGAAGATGGGTCGCACGCCATCATGGAACCCGCCAAGGAGCCGATGACGAGGCGATCCTGCTTGACTGCATACGACCCGAAGTACCGATTGCAGCCCGAGAAGCCACTGATTCGACCGCGCTCGAAATGCGCCGTGACCGACTTGGGACCCGAGGGGAGGGTGCCTGCATCGAGCCCGCGAAGATCGGTGAGTTGCCAGGTCGGCCCCTCGAACTCCGTGGCGGCCGCCGGAATGGCGAGCGCTGCGAGCATGATCAGCGTCAGTGGTGACTTGGCCTTCACGTCGAATCCTTCGTTCGTCCTGCTGGGCTGCCATCTTAGCCACGAGCCGCGGCGATGATGAGCGCTTCAAACAACGCTATCGTGGCGTCCATCCATGTGTTCAAGAATGCCAATGAAATCCGCTCTCGAATCCGGCCTGGGCAAGGCTGTCGTGGCTGTTGTCGCTTTGCTGACGCTGAGTCTGCTGTCCGGTTGCGATTCGCATGTGCGGCTCATGCCGACGCCGGTCAGCTTCAGCAACGGCGATGTCGATCCTTTCGAGAAGATCGGTCCCAAGCTGAAGACCACCGACGTCCCCGTGCTGTACGCCACCAACCGGCTGGTGTTGATCGAAGAGCCCGAGCCCCTGCACACGATCGTGCCCACGGACGATCTGCGGATGGGTGTGGCACATGTCCGGGTCGGTGACGAGACGCTCGACTGGGAGACGCTTCACCGGCTCTCCACCAGCAACGATCCCGCGGAGAGGCCCATCGTCCATCTGGAGAGTCTCGAGCAGATGGCCGTGCTCAAGGCCAAGCAGGAGGTGAAGGATTCACCCGAGGCACAGGCCTTCTTCGCACTCGTGAACAAGGCGCTGGAAGCGAGCTCGAACAGCGAATTGCTCATCTATGTGCATGGGTCCAACAACACCGTTCCGCGCGCGGCCGCGCAGGCGGCGCAGTTCCGGCATTTCACGGGGCGTCGGATGGTGGTGCTGGTCTTCATGTGGCCTTCCGCGGGATCGATTCTTCGCTACCTCACGGACGTCAGCAACGCCGCGCGGACGGTCGAACCCTTTGCGCGGCTGGTCGAGCTCCTGGCCGAGAACACCAAGGCATCGAGGATCGACGTGCTGGCCTACAGCGCGGGCGCGCAGGTGCTGAGCCCGGCGCTGGCACGTCTGGCGACGCCACGGCCAGGCGAATCGCACGAAGCGTTGCAAGCCCGCCTGCGTCTGGGCCAGATCTACTTCGCGGCGCCAGACATCGACACGCGGCGCTTCGTGAACGAACTGGGCGCGTACATCCACATCATCGATCGCGTCAGCATTGCGGCCAACCTCAATGATTCGGTGCTGCGCTTTGCCGCCATCGTCGGCCGCGCTTCGCGTGCCGGCCGGCCCAACCTCACCGAACTGAGCGCCGAGCAGACGAACTTCCTGGTGGAGGCATCGCAGAAACTGCGCTTCGACCTCATCCGCGTGGACCCCAACGACATTCCCAACCTGCCGGTGAGTTCGCACGCGTTCTGGTACGACGATCCCTGGGTCAGCGGCGACATGCTTGCGCAGTTCCTACTCAGCGCTCCGCCGCTGCGCCGCGGGCTCGACGAACAGAGGTCGCCCGGCGGTGCGCGCTACTGGACCTTTCCCTCCGATTTCTACGACCGGATCTACCGCCTGTTCAGACGCTGACAGCGTCCATCAGGCCAGCATCCTGTCGGTGATCAGGTGCCAGTGCACTTCGTCGACCGGGGTGATGGACAGTCGGTTGCCCCTGCGCAGCACGATCATGTCGGCCAACTCTGGCGTCGCGCGCATTTCGGGCAGGCCGAGCAGGCGGGTCTTGCGCAGGGCCTGCACATCCAGCAGCAGCCATTTCGGCGCTTCACGCCGCGAAGTCGAATCGTAGTAGGGCGAACCCGGATCGAATTGCGTCGGGTCCGGCCGCGTGCCGGATGCCACGCGGGCGATTCCCACGATCCCCGGCTGGGGGCAACTCGAGTGATAGAACAGCACGCCGTCGCCGACGTGCATCCCATCACGCATGAAGTTGCGCGCCTGGAAGCTGCGCACGCCGGTCCATGGCACCGTTGCGTCGGATGCGGCCAGTGCATCGTCGATCGAGCAGTCGTCGGGCTCGGATTTCATCAACCAATAGTGGGGCACTTCAATGTCTCTGGGCTTCTCGTGGGCAGAGGTGCAGGCCTCACTCGGCGCGAATGTCATTGGCCCGGACGACTTCGCCCAGCAGCTTGTAGTAGTGGCGGGTCAGCTCGCCCAACTGCTCGGGCGTGCCTCCGCCGGCATCGTCGCCGCGCTCGGCGATGGTCTTCTGCACGTTCGGATCCTTGAGCGCGCTGTTCATCGCCGTGTTGACTTTCTTGACGATGTCTGCGCTCAGTCCGGGCGGACCGTACAGCCCGATGAAGGAGATGATCTGGAAGTCCTTGATGCCTTTCTCCGTGGCAGTCGGCACATCCGGGAACGCAGGCACCCGCTTGGCGCCGGTGGACATCAGGGCCTTGAGCTGACCGGACTTGAGGAATGGGGCCACCACCGACGAGGCGTCGAACATGGCGTTGACTCGCCCGGCGATCAGATCGGTCATCGCCGGGCTGCTGCCCTTGTAAGGGACGTGGTTCATCTTGGGCTTGCCGATGCGCTCGCGGAAGAGCTCCATGGCGGTCTGCACGAGGCTGCCGGGTCCGCCCGATGCATAGTCGATGCCGGTGCCCGCCTTGTCCTGTGCCTTGACCCAGGCGATGAATTCGGTCAGATCCTTGACTGGGAGGCTCGACGGTACGACCAGCATCAGCGACGAAGTCAGCAGCAGCCCGATGGGCACGAGCTTCAGCGGGTCGGCCATGGCCGTGTTGCGATAGGTGTGCGGGTTGAGCACCATGTTGCTGCCATTGCCCACGAGCAGCTTGTAGCCGTCGGGCGGCGCTTTCATGATGAAGTCGGTGGCGATGTTGCCGTTGGCACCCGGCTTGTTGTCGATCACCACACCCTGGCCCAGACTGGTCTGCATGCCCGCCGTGAGGATGCGGCCCGCGAAGTCAGTCTGCCCGCCGGGTGGGTAGCCGACCACCAGCGTCACCGCCCGGGTGGGCCATGCGCCTTGCGCCGCTCCCATGCCAGGCAACATGCCTGCGCCCAGGCCCAGGCCGAGTTGCAATGCGATGCGACGCGAAAGTGAGACGTCCGACTCGATGGGCAGCATGGTGTTCTCCCGACCTTGGCGAGGTCAATCGACGCATCATAGGAGCGTGCGGGGTGACTCACAAGGGAACCGGTGCCTTCGCGGCAGCGTCGGCTATGGATCGCTGCGTCGGCCGATCAGGCGCGCGAGGGCTGCGCGGAGCCCGGGCTTGTCTCTTGCGCCGGCTTCGATCGGTGTGGCGCGGTAGAGCGCTCGCTGCTCTTCGAGCACGATCTTGAGGGTTTCGAGGTTGCGCTCGCTGTAGACCCAGACGCCCGAGACGACGAAGTGGCCCGGTAAGGCGTCCGCCTTCGGTGCGATCTGGACATTGACCGCGCCGATGCGGTCCACCGTTTCAGCGCGCGACGTGGCCTGCTCCGCCCCGCCGCCCAGGACGTCGACCTGCCGCGCGAAAACGAAGCTGATCGCCTGGATCTGGTGAAAGTGCTCGGCAATGAAGGCGCAGATCTCCAGGAAAATCAGCCGGCCGACGTGGCGGCGTTCGTCACGGACGACACGGGTGGGCGTGAAGGCCTCGACGTGGATCTCCGTGCCCATGTTGAGCAATGGCACGGGGTCGAGCGTCCCGAGGAGCACGCTTCCGTCGTAAACCCACATGGGCTGGCCCAACTCATAGACGCTGGCTGCCGGCCCGGTGATCCGCAGTTTCTTGAAGGTCATGAATGGCGTGTGAGGCTGGCCTCATGGCTGACTTGCGCGCACACGAGTTGAAGACTTTTTTTCCAACGAGACTGTAGTCGGTGCGAATTGCACGCCCTGCCTGGCTTGAAGATAGATTCGACGATGAGAAGACGAATTTCACACATCGGCCATCGGCCACACAAGGAACTGTCCAATGAAAGCGTTGATATTGATTGTCGCGGCGTTGTTGTGCGGTTGCGGGCAACCGCTTTCGACCGCAATGCAGCCCCCGCAGTCCGGCAACTTTTGCGCTGCACCGGTATCTGGCGGCTGCCTGGGATGCGACATTGCTTGTCCAGCGAAAGCGCGGCCTTCCTGCAAGGCCGGAACCAGTACGGCGTCCAACGCCGCGGGCTTCTGTACCCGCGCGGCATCGTGCACGTGCGAATGAGTCCGCGCATCGACAGGAAGCCGAGCGCAGAGATCGACGCAAATCGTGATATCTGACCGGTTCAGAGCGTGAGCAACTGCTCAGGATGCGCCAAACGGCGGATGCCCAAAGGACGGGTGAACGTGCAGACTGAGGGCCACCGCAACACGAAGAGGTCGAGGAATGGAATTCATGCACTGGGTCTGCATTGGCGCCGCATTGGCCGTGGGGGCAACGGGTTGGTTCCTTGTGGTTCCCCTGTACCGCGGCTGGCGGCCACTGAATGAGCGGATGACCGATCAGGTCACGCAATCCGCCGCCCTGGTCAAGGAATGCACCAGCACGATGGGCGCGGGCACGGCCTTCGGGCGCCTTTCGACGATTCGCTGATCGGTGGGCGTTCGGTCTGCTCAGATCCCGGAGCCGTTGGAAAACTGATCGGCCTGCTGGCCTAGTAATCCTTTCGTCCTCGCGTAGTGCAGGGCCTGCGTCCGACTGCTGACGCCGATGCGCTTGTACAGCCGCCACATGTGCACCTTGACCGTGTCTTCGCTGATCTCCAGACGCTGGGCCATCTCGCGATTGCCCAGTCCTTCATTGAGCAGTTGCACCAACTGGCGCTGGCGCTTCGTCATTGGATCTCCTGAGGCGAGCGCTTCATCGCAGTCTGCGTCGTTGTCGACCGGATCGACGAGCAGCGCTCGCAGCGATGACGTCAGTTGCGTGGCGCCACTGGCCTTGTCGATATAGATATCCGCACCGTGCGCGAGACATTGCGCCTCCATGTCAGCCGCAGGAGAGGCCGAATAGACGGCGAGCGGGACACCCGAGAAGCACTGCTTCACGGCAATTACACCGGAGCAGCCGGTGGTGTCCGGCAGATTCAGGTCCAGGCAGACCAGGTCGGGCGCACCGTGCTTGACGACGGCGTCGTCCAATCGCGACAGTCGGTCCAATTCGACGATGTTGGCCGCGGGGCGCACCCTGCGCAGCACCATGGAGACTGCGTCTCGCATGAGTGGATGGTCGTCGATCACATAAATGCTCATGTCGTCTTTGCCAAACTTATCGAGTTGCTTTGAGCTTTTGATCCTCGCATGCCAGAGCTCGCATGAAGTGGCAGTGCTGTTCGACCAGATGGACATGTCGCGGCGTTTGTCACGTTCGAGGGAGTTTGAAGGCGAAAAAAATAGCATTGTTCGCCCAGAAAAACAGATGTTTCAAAGAGGGAAAAGGACTCTTCTGGAGGCGTCATGACCGTTGGGATTAAGCTACGCCTCTTGATTGATTAGACAAAGACGACTTATGACCCAAACTTATTCACAACTTCAGAAGAAGATCGCGACGCTGCAGCGACAGGCCGATGCCCTTCGCGAGAAAGAGGTCTCAGGCGTGATCTCGCGCATCAAGGTGGCGATCGATCACTACGGATTGACCGCGCACCAACTCGGTTTTGGCGCTGCGCCTGCCGCCGTCCGGAAGTCCGCGACGAAGAATGCAGCCACAGTCAAGGGCGCCAAATACAGCGATGGCGATGGCAATGCTTGGTCGGGTCGCGGGCCACGTCCGCATTGGCTTCGCGATGCATTGGCCTCGGGCCGATCGCTCGACGAATTCATGAGCGGCACTCCGGCCGCGCCGGCCAAGAAGGCCAAGACTCGCAAGTTCAAGCGCCGCCCGTCGTCCGTGCTCTATCGCGATGGCAGCGGACACTCATGGACTGGCCGCGGGCCTCAGCCGCGCTGGATGAAAGAGGCCTTGGCCAGCGGAAAGACGCTCGAGGACCTGAAAGGCTGAAGCCTCAGACCAGTGCGCCGGGCATCGTCATGATGTCCCAGGCGCCGCCGAAGCCACTCGGAATGGGGCGATCATCCGTCGCCTTGATGGCGCCCAGCACCTGACGCCCAGCCTCCTGCGCCGCCTGGTACGAAGGCAGCGGCCCGGACGCGGAATCGATGAGGGTGGGAGAGAGGCGAAGCCACCCTCCCGTCAGAACGATCATCCAGTAGTAGTGCCCGGCGATGGGTTCTTCGACGACGAGGCTCAAGGCTGGCTTCATTCGCTGTGAAATCGGGTTCATGCGGTCCGTATTGGATCGCGGAGCGGATCGGACTCCCAAGGTAGGAAGTCACGACCGCCAGAGAAAACTGCGGCGCACGGGGAACCCTGCCGCCGCTCCATTCCTGAGCGACCTAGAAGCCGCGCAGATCGTCGATGGGCATGGCGAGCTTCGCGTCCCCCGTGATGCGCAGCACGGTGCGGCTTATCACGTCGATGTCGTTGTCGAAGCTTCCGTGCGCGGCGGGGATCATTACCGGCTTGCCGTTGACGTCGATCGCCGCCTTGACCTGTGAGGCCGTCACCTTCGTGGTCCGGTCGGCGAGGGCGCTGTCCTCGGCCGCCTGTCGCCAGGCCTTGAGCGCATCGCCCGTGTCCGAGGTTCCATCCCAACCCGTATCGTTCGCATCCGTGACCCGGTCCAGGCCGAGGATAGGCGCATGCACGTCGGCCTCCAGTGCGTTCGAGACCATGTAGAGCAGCGACTTGCGATAGATCGCAGCCACATTGTCGTCACGCTCGACCTTGTCCGCGAGGATGTCCAGGTGGAGCCGCTGCATCACTTCCTGGTTCTTCGCATAAGTGCGGTTGGCGAAGTCCACGCTGCATGCCGGCGCGAACAGGCTCAGCGAAGTGAGCCTGCTCCAGAGACCCTGGTCCCTTCCACTGTCTCTCCGCAGAGCCAGTGCCTTGAGCATGTGGCCGATGGCGATGGAACCGGCCGAATGGCCGGCGACGTGCAGTTCGAAGTCGCTGCCCCATGTGCCGGCGAGGTTCGATAGCGCGTCCAGCAGGAGATCCCCGCCGCGCCGTTCCACGAAGGCGAGTTCGGCGTTCTCCTTCATCTCGCTCCAGATCGGCTTCGCTCCGGGCCGGGCGATGGTCTTCTCGATGGCGAGATCGCTCGCATCCGTGACCCAGCCCGGCGCGCCGGCCACGGCAGGCTGCTTGCGGAACATGTCCGTGATGATGTCGGTCAACGACTCCAGCAGGCCGGTCTTCCACACGAGAAGGATCGGATAGCAGCCGTTCCCGATGAAGTAGCGTCCCATGGCGCTCGCGCGCTTGATGGCCGTCGCTTCATTGTTGAGGCCGCCGTGCGCATACAGGACCAGGCGCTTGCGCTGGCCCCCTTGCTGGCGAAACCATGCGTCGGGCAGCACGTAGGCCTGCTGCTGGAGCTTTCTCGGCTGCTCGTCCTCGGTGAGGTACCGGCTCACGCGGCCGTCGTTGCCGAGAACGACGCTGTGCTGGTAGGCGAGGCTGGTGTCCCACCACTTGCTCCTGTCCGCACCGGAGCGTCCGACATCCACGCCGCTCGATCCCGCGGCCGCCAGCTGGCCGGCGATGACGCGCGGAACACCGAGCGACACGACCCAGGCATCCATCGCATTGGCCAGCCAGTCGAGATAACCCAGCACGGCGAAGCCGCCCGCACCAAAGCTCGTGCCCCAGGAGTTCTGGAGGATGAAGCCGTGCTCGTTGTAGCCGACGAAGGCGAAGGCGTGGCCGCCCGATTCCGACTTCCGGCCGTCGAACTCGATGACCGGCACTTTGGAGTGATCCGACGGAGCATCGAACGTGGGGACGGTGTCCCAGCCGTCGTGCGTGTAGGCCGACGCGAAGATGGCGCCATGCTGCGAGATCGCGGCCTGCAGGTCCGTGATCGAGCTGGTGTCGATCCGGTAGTAGACCCCCAGCGTGATGTTCGCGGCTCGCTTGGCGAAACCATACTTCGGCGCCGTGGCCTTGCCCGCTGTGTAGGGCCAATCGGATTCCAGGCAGACGCCGTGATTGAACCAGCCCTTGATCGCGCCGCGGCAGGTCGAGCCTTCGTAGTTCTCGCCTTCGTACTCGTCGTGGCGCCGCGCGAGGGTGTAGAGCATCCGGGGGCTGACCGAGGTCATGTCCGGGGGCGTGCGTTCCTTGATCCAGCGCATGTAGTTGATCACGCAGGTGAGCCCGAAGCCGGTGCACGCCCCCTCACGGCCCTGGGCGAGGATCAGGTTGGCCCTGGTGTAGCTCGGCAGGTAGTGGAACTGTTCGATGGGCGGGTAGACGTCCGGCAGGCTGACTGCCGGCGGCATGTACAGGCGGTCCCGGATGTCGGCGGCATCCTTGCGGGTCAACGAGTCCTTGCTGCTGCGCGGACGGGCCGAGCGAGATGCAATCGATCGGGTGGCGCTCGCCACGGCGCGTCGGGCGGCAACGCCCGGCCTGCCCGCGGGGATGCTGCCGGCGGCGGCGATGGTCAGCTCGTCCTTCCAGACGGCCTTGGCGCGGAGGAACACGTCCCGGAAGCTGTCCAGGCCGTGCGAGCCGCCATTGACCAGCCTGCGGGCAGCCTTGTAGTCGTCCTTCGCGATCGCGGCGCGGAACGCCGTGGCCTTGTCCTGGAGAAAGAGGGCGAGCAGCACGGCTGCGATCTCAGGCGCATTGGCCATGTCCGGCATGGCCGCGAGCTGAAGACCGACGTCCTTCCCGTACTTGACGTAGTTGGCCTTGCCCGTCAGCTGGACGAAGCCGCGGCCCTTGTACTTCGCGCCGTCCCCCGGCGCGCCGTTGCCGATGTCCTTGCGCAGGTCGTAGAGCCCATAGGGCGGACCGCCGGGCGCGGTGTTGAACTTGGACTGGAACTCCGAGATCGGCACGAAGCCTTCGGTCTCCGCGCGGATGGTGCCCAGCGCACCGAGAATCATGGCGGGGTCGGTGAGGTGCGCCACGCCCAGTGCCGAACTGATGTAGGGCAGGTAGCGCGCAATGTTCGCGGGCTTGGTGGCCGGGAACACCTGGCTCACCTTGCCCACCGTCAGCGGGAGCGAAAGGCTGGCTTCGACGTCGGGAATCAGGTCCAGCAGCATCTGGCATCGCGGCCCGACCACGCCATCCGCGATGACGCCGATGCCTGCCTGCCATCGCTTGATCGCCGCGTCGAAGTCCTCGTCGATCGGAGTGCCCGGCTTGCCGAGCGAGGGGAATCCGGCCGCTTCGCTGCCGAGTGTTGCTGCAAGCGCCGTGCGCAGCTTGTCGACGTCCGCGCCGCTGCTTCCTTTGAGCATCAGGATGTCCATACGTCTCTCTCCAGCCTCGGCGCGACGCAGGGCGACGCTCGTCGGGGCACTGCCCATCGTGCAGAAATCCTCCGCGAATCGTCATTCTACAAACGGGGTATGACGGAAGGGCAGTGCGGTGCCGTTCAGTCGTTCGCGCCGCGCGCACGCAGCCGGTCGAAGAGCACCGCGACGATGATGAAGCTGCCGACGAAGGTGCCTTGCCAGAAGGTGCTTATGCCCAGCAGGATCAGGCTGTTGCGGATGACCTCGATCAGCGCCGCTCCGACCACCGCGCCGAACGCGGTACCGATGCCACCCGTGAGATTCGTGCCGCCGATGACCGATGCCGCGATCACCGACAGTTCCATTCCCTGGCCGAGGCTGGTGGTGACGGTGCCGAGCCAGCCGACCTCCAGGATGCCGGTGACGCCTGCGCACAGGCTGCAGAACATGTAGACGCTGACCTTGACGAACTTGACGGGCACGCCGGTCATGATCGCCGCGCGTTCGTTGCCGCCGATGGCATACAGGTACCGGCCCCAGCGCGTCCAGCGGAACAGAAAGCTGGCGATGACCAGCAACACGATCAGGAACAGCACGGGACTGGGCACCCGGATCACATCGACGAAAGGCAGGTCGAGATTGACGAAGCCACCGCCCAGTGCCAGCAACTGCGGCTGGTCGGGGCCGAACTGATAGACCATCCGGTTGTTGGACAACACCATGGCCAGGCTGCGCGTGATCGACAGCATGCCCAGCGTGACCACGAAGGGCGGCACACCGACGTACGCGATCATCACGCCGTTGAACGCGCCGACCAGCAGCGAGGCGCCGAGCGCCAGCGGGATCGCCACCCAGATCGAGGTGCCCGCGTTCATGGTCATGCCGATCACCATGCCCGAGAGCACGAGCACCGCGCCGACCGAAAGGTCGATGCCGCCTGTGATGATGACCGCCGTCATGCCGATCGCGATGATCGCGACGAAAGCGAAATTGCGCGTCACGTTGAAGAGGTTCTGCTGTGTCGCGAAGACATCGCTCGCCAGCGACAGCACGACGAAGGCCACGACTGCGGCCACCGACACCCAGAAGGTCTGCTGGCTGACGAGCCAGCCCAGCCAGGTGCGGTGTGTCCGCCGGCCTATCGAATCCTGGAGGCTTGTCGCCGCATCGAATTCGCCGGGGAGGCTCATCACGCGGTCCCGATGGCGCCGGTGATGAGGCCCGTGACCTCTTCCGGCGAACTCTGCGCGATGGGCTTGTCGGCCACCTTCACGCCGCGGCGCAGCACGACGATCCGGTCAGCGACGGCGAAGACGTCCGGCATGCGATGGCTGATCAGCACGACCGCAATGCCGTGGTCCCGCAGCCGCCGGATCAGGCTCAGCACTTCGGCGATCTGGCGCACGCTGATGGCGGCGGTGGGCTCGTCCATCAACACGATGCGAGGGTCCGCCAGCCGCGTCCGCGCGATCGCGACGGCCTGGCGCTGTCCTCCGGACATGCGCCGCACGAGGTCGCGCGGCCGCGTCTCCGACTTGAGTTCGGCGAACAACTCCCCGGCGCGCTGGAACATCGCGCGGTAGTCCAGCACCCTGATAGGGCCGATGCCGCGCGTCAACTCGCGGCCGAGATAGACGTTCTCAGCGGCCGTGAGGTTGTCGCACAGCGCGAGGTCCTGGTAGACGATCTCGATGCCTTCCTCACGCGCGTCGGCGGGTTTGTGGAAGGCGACCTTGCGGCCCTCCATCGTCACCTCGCCCTGGCTCGGCGGGTAGTTGCCCGCCACGATCTTGACCAGCGTCGACTTGCCCGCCCCGTTGTCGCCCATCAGGCCGACGACCTCGCCGGCCCCGAGCGACAGGGACACATCGGTCAGCGCCTGGATGGCGCCGAAATGCTTGGAGACCCCTGAGAGCTCCAGGACAGCCATGGGCGTTACTTGGCCGGGCACTTGTCCAGGTTTGTCGGGACGCACTCGTCGAGGCCCGTGTAAAGCGGATCGTTCACCTTCTTGCCGGTGATCAGGTCGATCAGCACGGCCGGCGCGCGGCGGCCCATCTCGAAGGGCCGCTGTCCGACCTGCACATGGCTGCGGCCGGCTTTCAGCGCATCCAGTTGCGGCGGCAGCGTGTCGCCCGCGATGATGATCAGCTCCTTGGACTTGAGCTTCGGCATGACCTGGTCGGTCACCTGCGCGTAGGCCTGCGGCCCGAACTGCGCCCAACCGCCGACCAGGATGAACGCGTTCAGCTTCGGGTTCTTGGTGAACACATCCGCCATCTGCTGATTGGCGAGGTCGATCTGGTCGTTGGTGAAGAGCGGGCAGCCCGCGATCTCGGTCCATCCGCCTTCACCCTTGAGCCGGTCGATGCCCTTCTTGCCGCTGATGGTGTCGCGGAAGCCCGCGGCGCGTGCGTTGATGTTGTCTGCCGCCACGTTGCCGAGCTGCATGCAGACCGTGCCGCCCTTGGCGTTGAGTTCCTTCAGGTGCTTCGCCATGAGCACGCCCATGTCGTAGTTGTTGGTGCCGAGATAGGTCTTGCGCAGTGAGCGGTCGGCGGTGGCGAGATCGGCGTCGATCGTCATGATCGGCATCTTCGGGTTCTTGGCCTTGAGCATCGTGGCCATGGCCGGCGCGTTGGACGGCGAGATGGCGATGCCGGCAACGCCCTTGTTGATCAGGTCCTCGACGATCTGCACTTCGCCTGCCTCGTCGGCGCTGGATGCCGGGCCGGTGTAGAGGCAGGTGTACTCGGAACTGGCGTTTTCCTTGTTCCAGAGAGCGCACCCGTCACCGAGCACAGTGAAGAAAGGGTTGTCCAACCCTTTCACGACGACGGCGAGTGTCTTCTTTTGCGCCAGCACCGGAGCGGCGGCGAAAAGAGCGACCAGGGTGGCGCCGACAACCATGAGAACCGACTTCTTCATTGCGCGTCTCCTTCGTTGTGGATTTGCACTGTCGATCACTCTTGCATCGCGGGCCTGCTGCGGCATCTCCTGCGGGCTGGCTGCGGCCCAAGAGGAGCCCGACTATAGGACTGGCCCCTGGGCCTGTCGAGCGTGCTGACCCGTAGGTTTCGCGGTCGCGCATTGCACTGCAACAGACGCCGGCACGGAGATCGTCATATCGAGCAGCATCTGCGCCATGCCCTTGCCGAGCGGATCCATGCGCATCGACGAAGGGCCGCCGCCGTCGAGCGCATCGTGCAGCACGAGGTTCATCGAGGCGGTGCCCGGCAGGTAGAAGCGCTCGACCGGCCCATGGACGAGGTGCGAGAGGTAGTCGCGCACCGCTTGCTGGCTCACGCGGTCCCACAGTACGGGCAGCCATTCGGGGCGACGGGCAACCAGGCCGATGTTGGAGAGATCGCCCTTGTCGCCGCTGCGCGCCCAGGCGAGCTGGATCAGGCGCACATCCTCCTGTGGTTCGTCGGGGTTCCGATAGACAGCGGGAAGCTCGATGGCCGGAGCTTCCGCATCTTCTGCAAACCGAGGCACGGTCACCGGATGGCGCTCGCCATCGAGCACGAATGCCACCGGCACTGCCTCCTTGTCGAGCAGGAAGGAGAAAGGCTTGATCAATGGCGACACCGCCGGCCGCCCGCCACCGGGACCGGTCGTTCCGGGTGCCCAGGAGGTGCCCGCCGGAGCGATCTCGCGCGCGAACATGGCGAGCGCCGCCTTCTGCGGATGGTTCGCCACGACGCGCATCGTGACCTCGCGCACGCCGCGTGTCCGCGCGTGCGGGCCGTACAGCGACTCCGACCCGATCACCTCGATGCAGGTGGAAGTGAAGGGCGGCTGGCCGCTCTCGCGCAGGATGCGGCCGGTGCGCTCGATGATCGCTTCGGCTGTGCGCCGCGCCTTCTTCTCGGCGTCGATGCCGATGATCACCAGGCTGCCGGCGCAGCGAAAGCCATCGAGTTCGGTCGCCGAAACCTTGTAGGTCGGGGAGGGCTCCCGGCCCTTCGCGGCGCTGACGCGCACGCGGTTCTCGGCCTGCTGCTCAATGACCACATGGCGGAAGTCGCAGGTCACGTCGGGCAGCATGTAAGCCGCGGGGTCGCCGATCTCGTACAGCATCTGCTCGGCCACCGCGGCGCGGATCACCTTGCCGCCCGTGCCTTCGGGCTTGGTGACGAAGAAACTGCCGTCGGCATGACACTCCACGATCGGGTAGCCCATGTTCGCCCAGTCGGGGATGTCCTCCCAATCGGTGTGCAGGCCGCCGGTCGCCTGGCATCCGCATTCGATGATGTGGCCCGCGAGGCTGCCAGAGGCCAGCAGGTCGAAGTCGTCGCTGGTCCAGCCGAACTCGTGCATCAGCGGGCCGAGGGTGACGGCACTGTCGACGCAGCGGCCAGTAATCACCACATCGGCGCCCGCCGCCAGCGCGGCCGCGATCGGCAGTGCGCCAAGGTAGGCATTGGCGCTCAACACCTTCTCTGGCAGTCCTTCGCCGGTGTACATATCCGCCACGCCTCGCTCGCGCAGCACCGGCATCTGCGCGCTGACGTCATCACCTTCGACGACGGCGATGCGCAGCGAGATGCCCTCGGCCTCCGCCAGCGCCCGCAGCGCATCGGCGCACCCGTGGGGGTTGATGCCGCCCGCATTGCTGACCACCTTGATGCCCTGGCGCTTGACCTCGCCGAGCACCGACTTCATCGCGATGTCAACGAAGTCCGTCGCGTAGCCCATCTCGGGTCTCTTGGCCCGCGCCGCCGCGAGGATGGACATGGTCGTCTCGGCCAGGAAGTCGAACACCAGGTAGTCGAGACGGCCCAGCTTCACCAGTTGCGGCGCGGCCACCATGCTGTCGCCCCAGAAGCCCGAGGCGCCGCCGATGCGAACAATCTTCTGTGCGGCTGGAGGGCGGCGGCTGGTCATGGGTATTTCCTGGCTGTAGGGATGCGTTCAGCTTATCGGGATGCACCCTGAAAGGCTTGTGCCAAGTCGCTACGCCGTAGCCACTCCGCGCAAGACCGCGAGGAGTGCGGTAGCTAGTCTCCAGGGCCATGAGGAGTCACCCATGGAATTCCTGGACGCGCCGCCGCTGCCTTTCTATTTCAGTCCCGATCACGAGCAGTTCCGTGCCAGCCTGCGCGAGTTCATCGCCCGCGAAATCACGCCCTTCGTGAACGAGTGGGACGAGGCCGAGACCTTCCCGCGCTCGCTGTACCAACGCGCGGCCGAGATGGGCGTGCTGGGCCTGAACTATCCCGAGGAGTACGGCGGTACACCGGCGGACCTGTTCTATCAAATCGTGGTGGCCGAAGAGTTCGCCCGCTGCGGCTGCGGCGGCGTGCAGGCGTCTCTCAACTCGCACAGCATTGCGCTGCCGCCCATCCTTGTCGCCGGCAGCGAGACGCTCAAACGCCGCGTGCTCCCGCCAGTGCTCGCGGGGCAGAAGATCGCCGCGCTGGCCGTGACCGAGCCTTCGGGCGGCTCCGATGTGGCCAGCCTTCGGACCACCGCGATCCGAGACGGCGACCACTACGTCGTGAACGGCGAGAAGACCTTCATCACCTCGGGCATCCGTGCCGACTTCATCACGACGGCCGTCCGGACCGACCCTGCCAGCAAAGGCGCAGGCGGCATTTCGGTGCTGGTCATCGACGGCGATACGCCGGGACTGACGCGCACACCGCTCAAGAAGATGGGCTGGTGGAGTTCCGACACCGCTCACCTGCGTTTCGACAACTGCCGTGTCCCCGTCGCCCATCTCGTCGGCGAGGAGAACCACGGGTTCAAGACCTTCATGAACAACTTCAATTCCGAGCGGCTCTTCATGTCGGCGCTCGCATGCGGAATGGCCGAGGTCTGCCTGAAGGAGTCGGTCGACTGGACGCGTCAACGCATCTCCTTCGGCGCGCCGCTGTCGAAGCGGCAGGTCGTGCGGCACAAGCTCATGGACATGACCCTTCGCATCGATGCGGCGCGCACTCTCGTCTACGACCTGACCTACCGCATCCAGCACCAGCTCGACGACCCGGCCCGACTGGTGGCGCGCGTGTGCCTGGCGAAGGTCCAGGCCACGCAGGCGATGCAGTTCTGCGCCGACCAGGCCGTGCAGTTGCTGGGTGGCATGGGCTACATGCGCGGCACGCAAAGCGAGCGCATCTACCGCGAAGTGAAGGTGATGATGATCGGCGGCGGGTCCGAAGAGGTGATGAAGGACCTCGCCGCCCGGCAACTGGGCGTATAGGAAGGCAGGCAAAGGCACATGGCAACCATCGAATCGAACATCTCCGCCGCCGGCGACACCTTCCAGGCGAATCGCGAGGGCATGCTGGCCCTGATCGAGCGCATGCGCGGCTACGAAGAACGCAGCGCCGCCACTTCGGCCAAGTCGCGCGAGCGCTTCGAGAAGCGCGGCCAATTGCTGCCGCGCGAGCGCCTGTCGCTGTTGCTCGACCCCGGCACGCCTTTTCTGCCGATCTGCTCGCTGGCCGGGCTGGGCCTGGACAACCCCGACCTGGAGAAAAGCGTTCCGGGCGGAGGCGTCATCAGCGGCATCGGTTGGGTGTCGGGCGTGCGCGTCATGGTGAACGCTTCGGATTCGGGCATCGACGCCGGCGCGCTGCAGCCGATGGGCATCCCCAAACAGTTGCGCGTTCAGGAACTGGCGCTCGAGAACAAGCTGCCCTACGTGCAGTTGGTCGAAAGCGCGGGCGCCAACCTCATGACCTACAAGGTCGAGGAGTTCGTGACCGGCGGCAGCCTGTTCCGGAATCTCGCACGCATGTCGGCAGCTGGCTTGCCGGTGATCACTGTCACGCACGGTTCCTCCACGGCTGGCGGCGCTTACCAGACGGGCCTGTCGGACTACATCGTGATGGTGCGGGACCGCTCGCGCGCCTTTCTCGCGGGGCCGCCGCTGCTCAAGGCCGCCACCGGCGAGATCGCGACCGAGGAAGAGCTGGGCGGCGCGGTGATGCACACCTCGATCTCCGGCCTGGGCGACTACCTGGCAGAAGACGATCGCGACGCCATCCGCATCGCGCGGGAGATCCTCGCCCACATCGACTGGCATCGCGACATGCCGCCGGAACGCGCCGGCAAGTTCAAGCCTCCACGCTACGACGCCGAAGAGTTGCTCGGCATCATGCCGATGGACCCCAAGCGCCCGGTGAACATGAAAGAGGTGATTGCCCGTATCGCCGACGACTCGGAGTTCCTGGAGTTCGGCGAGAACTACGGCAGTGCCACCGTGGTCGGCCACTTCAAGATCGAAGGCCTGCCGGTCGGCGTCGTCACCAACAACGGCCCCATCGATCCGGCGGGCGCCACCAAGGCGACCCATTTCATCCAGGCCTGCTGCCAGTCGAAAACGCCGATCCTCTATCTCAACAACACGACGGGCTACATCGTCGGCAAGGACTACGAGGAGGCCGGCATCATCAAGCACGGCTCCAAGATGATCCAGGCCGTGACCAATGCAACGGTGCCGCAGATCACGATCTATTGCGGCGCGTCCTTCGGCGCAGGCAACTACGGCATGTGCGGACGCGGCTTCCATCCACGCTTCTGCTTCTCGTGGCCCAACGCCAAGACGGCCGTGATGGGCGGCGAACAGGCCGCGAAGACGATGGCCATCGTGACCGAAGCGGCCATGAGACGAAAAGGCGAGGTCGACCAGGCCAAGCTCGACGAGCTGGAGCGCCGCATCATCGACCGGTTCGACAGCCAGATGAGCGTGTTCACCACCAGCGCGCGCGTGCTGGACGACGGGGTCATCGATCCGCGGGACACGCGGGCCGTGCTCGCCAAGGTGCTGGCGATCTGCCGGGAAGCGGAGTTGCGACAGCCTCAAGCCATGCAGTTCTCGGTCGCACGCCCCTGAACATCTTCCGGACACGCTTCATGACCGTCTCGTCACCCGTTCTCACGCCTTTCCGCAAGATCCTGATCGCCAATCGCGGCGAGATCGCGATGCGGATCATCCGCAGCGCACGCGCCCTTGGCTACCGCACGGTGGCGGTGTATTCGACGGCCGATGCCGGCGCGCGCCACGTGCAGGAAGCCGACCAGGCCGTCTGCATCGGCGCGCCGTTGCCGGCACAGTCGTACCTGCGCATCCCGGGGCTCATCGAGGCCGCCAGGCTCACTGGCGCCGACGCGGTGCATCCAGGCTACGGCTTCCTGGCCGAGAACGGCGAATTCGCTCAGGCTTGCAGGGAGGCCGGCCTGGTCTTCATCGGCCCTTCGCCCGAGGCCATCGCCGCGATGGGCCACAAGGCCGGCGCCAAGGCGCTCATGCAAGCAGCGGGCGTGCCCTGCATCGCCGGCTATCAGGGCGACGACCAGGGCGAAGAGCGGCTGGCCGCCGAGGCCGAGCGCATTGGCTTCCCCGTGATGATCAAGGCGACCGCGGGTGGAGGAGGGCGCGGCATGCGGCTGGTGCCTTCGGCCGCCGAGTTTGCCGAACTGCTGCGCAGCGCGCGCTCCGAAGCGCAGAGCGCTTTCGGCGACCCGGAAGTGATCCTCGAACGTGCCATCGTGGAGCCGCGCCACATCGAGGTCCAGGTCTTTGCCGACCGCTACGGCCATGCGATTCATCTCGGCGAGCGCGATTGCTCGGTGCAGCGCCGTCACCAGAAGCTCATCGAGGAGGCACCTTCGCCGGCGGTGAGCGCGGACCTGCGTGCCCGCATGGGCGCGACCGCCGTCGCTGCGGTCCGGGCCATCCGCTACGAAGGCGCGGGCACGCTCGAATTCCTGCTCGACAGGGAGGGCAACTTCTTTTTCATGGAGATGAACACGCGGCTGCAGGTCGAGCATCCGGTGACCGAGGCGATCACCGGGCTGGACCTCGTCGAGCTGCAATTGCGCATCGCCGCAGGCGAGCCATTGCCACTGACGCAGGAGCATGTGCAGTTCAACGGCCATGCCATCGAAGTGCGGCTTTGCGCAGAAAACGCCAACGAGGGCTTCGTGCCGCAGAGCGGAACCATGGCATTGTGGAAGACGCCCGCCGGGCTGCGAGTGGAAGATGCACTGGAGTCAGGCGCCGAAATTCCGCCTTTCTACGATTCGATGATCGCCAAGTTCATCAGCCACGGCCGCACGCGCGACGAGGCGCGCCGGAAGCTCACGGCGGGCTTGCAAGACACGGTGGCGCTGGGCGTAACGACCAACCAGGCTTTTCTGCAACGTTGTCTGGAAGAGCCGGTCTTCGCCGAAGGTGGCGCCACCACGGCCTTCATTGCGCAGCACCAGCAAGCGCTGCTTGCGACGGACAGCGCCGTGCAAGGCCGCGCGGCGGCCCTCGCGGCGGTGCTTCTGTACGAGACGGGCGGCGATCGTCGTCCCAGGCCGCTGGTCCGCCGATTGACGCACACCCTGCCGATCTCGCTGCGCTTCGACATCGGCGGCCGAGCGCTGAATGCCAGCATCGGGGTCACGCGGGATCGCTCCTTCAACGTGAGCATTGCCGAGGAAAGCTTCGCGATCGACCTTGTCGAACTGGATGCAGTCTCCGTGCGCCTCGTCTGCGACGGCGTGCAGGAGAAAGCAGCCTTTCACCGCGACGGACCGATGCTGTGGCTGCACTACCGCGGCCTGCCCGTGCGGGTGGAGGACACGACGCGCTCGGCATCGGTCCGCCAAGGCGAAGCGGCTGGCGATGGCAAGCTGCGCGCGTCGATGAACGGGCGGGTGGTCGCGGTCATGGTCGGGATCGGCGACACCGTGCAAGCCGGGCAGCCGATCTTCACTCTGGAGGCCATGAAGATGGAGCACGTCCACTCGGCCCCCGTCGCAGGGAAGGTGACGGCCCTGCATGTCGCCACCGGCGATCAGATCGCAGCAAGCCGCATCGTGGCCGAGATCAGCCCGGCGGATTGACCACCACGTAGGTCACTTGCGACCCCGCGTACTGCGGCTGGTACCACGCGCCGCCACAGTTCTGGTAGGTGATGCCGTTGACCACCGCCGCCGTGCATGACGGCGGCAGGCTGCGCACGATCGAACCCACGGCGGCGGCTGTAATTGCCACACCGGCCGTCACCGCAGCCGCCGTGGCAACCGGGTGGTAGTGGTCGTCGTATCGGCCGCCGGCGACATTGACGTTGACGTTCTGGTTGACGTTCACGTTCGTGTTGCGATTGATGTTTGCATTGCGGTTGACGTTCGTGTTCGTGCTGACGTTGCGGTTCGCGTTGACGTTGTGATTGACGGATGTGCGCGCGCCGCCGCGCACCTGCCGATCCGCCTGGGCGTCCTTGACGAAGCCCAGGCCGCCGCACACGACGGCCGTGCCCAGGACGCAGCCGACGACGATCGATGAAGCGCTGCCTGTGAATGCGTGCCGGGTCATGGTGGCTCCTCGCGATGGTCTACTTGCCGGGGGTGTCGAGCGTGCCGTCGACCTTCTGGATCACGATACGTTGGCTGCCCGCCGGCGGCTTGAAATCGAAGATGCCCGCGGCAAACTTGGGCGCGAGGTTCCAGCGCATCAGGACCGAATGCTGCGGCTTTGCGGGGTCCGAGGTCGTGGTGATCAGCAGCTTGCGCGGTACCGGAGTGCGCCCTTGCTCGATCCAGATCTGCCAGTCGAAGCCGTCCTGCCGCAGCGCGAAATGATCAGTCAGGACGCCATCGACCTGCGTGACGCCGAGGAAGTCCGCGGACCTGATGCCGGAAGTGTCGACCTTGTCCGTGCCCCACGCGAAGAGGTCCGCGGCCGGCAGTTCGATGCCGTAGCGATCATTGAGGAGGTTGGCGACCTCCCTCAAGGTGGGCGGTGCCTGCACTGTCGCGTAGTACTTGGTCTGCGGATCGAAAAGGGTCGCGGTCCTGCCGTTGTAGACCAGCAGCTTGCGGTCGCCGCCATCGTCGGCCATGTCGGCATGAATGCCATTGGGCCGGCGTACTTTCAGTCGGGACGACCGGCCGACCTGCGCGAGTTGGTCGTTGTCGATTGAAGAACGCCCGGATCCACTGTCGCCGCAGGCGACGCAGCAGCCCGCTGACCTGGCGTAGGGCTCACAGCTTGCGCCGGTTTGCCTGCAGCCCCTGAAGCCGCAGGCGCTGCAGCCTGCTGAGCGCAGGAAATCAGTGCGATAGACGTTGCAGCCGCGGCCAGCCGCAAGGCCAAGGGTCCGGACATGAAGTTCATCGAAGCCCCTTCGAGTTGACAGTCGCCACGAAGAGCGGCCTCTCCAGACCATACGAGCTACCGATGTGGGGCGCAATTGCCCTCTGGTGCAATTGCATCGACACGCTATTTGCTGGCGATCGTCATCTCTCGGTCGTTCGCGGTGATGTCGAAGAGCGAAAGCAATTCTTGGCCGAGCACGGCATCTGTCGACTTGCGCCCGACCGGACCGACGAGCACTGTGGACACCGGCACCTTGAAGGGGCCGAAGGTCATCGGAACGCCCTCGATGCGGCGCCCGTCCACCACACCGGCAGCGGTCTGGATGCGGGCCGGCGCGCCGCCGATCAGGTTGGCCCGGGCAGCGAAGTTCTCGGTGACGGCAATGCCCGCCTGGACGGTCGCGCCTTTGTCGATCGCGAACTGGACCGGAAATCCGTTGACCGAGCCCTGAATCCAGAAGCGCCCGTCCTGGCCCACCGGCACGGTGATCTGCTTCGACCCATCGACCGCGATGAACTCGACTTTTCCCTTGGGCTGAAGCGTGTTGTCGACCAGGACACAGCCCTTGGGGGCGTTCTTGCCCTGGCCTGGCGGGACGTTCGTGTAGGTATTGCCGCATTTGAAGACGGGCTCCGCCCAGGCCGCCGACAGCGCGAGCGTCAGGCACAAGATCATGCCGGCGTGCATCGACGCGCCGCGCCACTTCCGCCTGCAACCGGACTTCTTCGACATGGCATCACCTCTCTCTATCCAGAGCGCTACTAGGCAAGCATGCATTTGATGACTACATTGCACAGGCGTCAAATCTCCGGTGCTGGCCTGGGGTTGAAGCACAACTTCCGAATGAGCTGCGTCACAGGAACATCGATGAAACGAATCACGATCGCTGTGCTGTTGCTGATGATCGCGGGCTGCACGGGCGGGCCGCCGATACAGTCATCGATCTGCACCATGCACCCTGGCAGCTTCCAATGCCAGGTCGAGCAATATCAGAATGCCGGGGGTTAGCGACAAGCCGCCTCAGCGCCACGCGGCGCCATGCACGGCGAGCAATCCGGAGCGTCCCGCGACCTCACCTTGAACCAGCAGGTGGCGCGGAAGATCGGACAGTTCGGTCGCTGCCGCGAGATCGCCGAGGGCGACCAGGCTATGGCCCTGCGCCTTCCAGCCTAGCAACAGACGCTCGAAGGCCGGCATGAGGTTCACGCCTTCAAGTTCGGCGTGCAGAGTGTAGACATGGTCCCTGTCCTTCATCGCGGGCTGCGGACCGCATGACTGAAGAAGCGTCTTCGGCGCCTGCCGACATACGGCGCCGTGTAGGCGAAGGATTGCCTGTCCGGGTACAGATTTCCGACGCCAAATGTAATTCCGAAGTAGTACAAGCCAACGAGTTGCGATGCCGCACCACACCAAACTCGAAAGGTCCATCGCTCGATGAAAGTCTTACTCGTAGGCAACTATGTGCCGGACGGCCAAGCCAGCATGCAGGCTTTCAGCCGCGTACTCGAGCGCGAACTTCCCAACCATGGCTGCGAGCTGCGCGTGGCCACGCCGCCGCGGCGCTTGCAGCGGGTGGCGCCGAATTCCCGCCTGTGGAAGTGGCTCGGGTATATCGACAAGTACGTCCTTTTCATCCCCAGCCTCGTCGTGCAGGCTCGTTGGGCAGACGTGGTGCACATCTGCGATCACTCCAACGGGATGTACGTGAAGTGGGTGAAAAGCAAGCCGACCGTCATTACCTGCCACGACGTCATTGCCGTCCAGGCAGCGAAAGGGATGGTCGCGGGGTGGAACGTCGCCTGGACTGGGCGCTTGTTCCAGCGCCTCATTGCCTCGGGCCTGGCAAAGGCTGACTTGATTGCGTGCGTCTCGAACGCGACCCAGCGCGCACTGCTGGGCCTGCAACTTGCGAACAACCAGCATGTGACGACGGTGCTCAACGGGTTGAACGACAACTTCTCGTTGTTGCGACCGGGCGAGGCCCAGCAGTTGATCGGTCGCCTCGGGCTGGCCGCGAGCGACCGCTATCTCATCCATGTCGGCATGGACTTGCCGCGAAAGAACCGCAAGGCGGTCGTGGAGACGTTCATCGCACTTCAGCGGCGGGCGGCCGAATCCGGTGCGGACCCCGTGGTCGATCGCCTGGTTCTCGTCGGCCCGCAGTTGTCTCCCGAACTGGCGCGCCTGGTATCGCAGCATGGCGTTGCGGACCGAATCACCGCCTTGCGAGACCTGTCGCATCAGGAATTGCGCGCGCTCTACGGCCGGGCCGCCGCCTTGCTGTTTCCGTCGCTCCAGGAAGGCTTCGGCTGGCCACTGATTGAAGCGCAGGCCTGTGGTTGCCCGGTGTTCACATCGGACCTCACACCCATGAATGAGATCGGAGGTTTGGGCGCGTGCTATGTGGATCCCCACGATCCCGAAGCCATGGCGCGTGCCATCGAGCAGGCGGCAGGGCGCTTTGACGAGATGCGCGCCTTGGGGTTGCTGAACGCCTCGCACTATTCGGCGAAGAAGATGGTCACGAACTACCTCGCTGCGTATCGCCGTGTGTTTGACGCCGGGCGATCTATTCCTGAAGGCCAGGGAGACGCACTTCAAGACCTGCCTTGACATCCCTCGAAGGCCAGGGCTTCCAGCCGTTCGATGAAGACGCGCTGCCCGGGGTGAATGCGCAGACGCGCCACTTCCGTCGTGAACCATGCCGCACGATCGGCCTCCGGAAAGGTCGTGAGCTTTCCGGAGCGGGGCGGCCATTCCACTTCCATGGTGTTCGAGACCATGTCCGCAGGGTCGCAGTCTCCCGGGAATGCCCAGGCTGAAATGATCTTGCCGCTGCGCAGGCGCGTCTCGCCAAGCGCGGCAAGCGGTGATCCGGGAGCGAAGCCGGTTTCCTCGGCGAACTCGCGCTTCGCCGCGTCGAGCGCGCTCTCGGTTTCGATCGCGTACTCGCCCTTGGGGAGGGACCAGGCGCCTTCATCCCGACGAGCCCAGAAAGGCCCGCCCGGGTGCACGAGCAGCACCTCCAGCAAGCCGCCGGTGCGGCGGTACATGAGCAGACCCGCGCTTCGCTTTGGCATGGGCGCATTGGATCATCATGCGCACGCCCAAGCGATCCCTTGATCTACGACAAGGTTGTCGGGTCCACGAGGTGAGAGGCTAGGGGAGCCATCCACCGGAGACTTGAATGACACACATGACCACCAGAATCATTCGCGAGGAGCACTCGGCTCTTTCGGCCATGCTTCGCTCGATCCTCCTGCTACTGGCCGAGCATCGTCGACAGGGCACATTGCCCGACTTTGCCGCCTTGCGAGCCATGCTCTTCTACGTCGACGAGTTTCCCGAAAAGCGGCATCACCGCAAGGAGTCCGAATTGCTGTTTCCGAAGCTACGGGCACGGACTCCCCTTTCGCGCGAATTGCTCGATCGGCTGGACGACGATCACGCGCGCGGAGAGCGAAGGATCCGCGAGGTCGAACATGCCTTGCTGGCGTTCGAGATGCTGGGCGAGGCGCGCAGGCAAGCGTTCGAACAGGCCGTCGAACGCTATGTCGACTTCTATTTTGCGCACATGGCATTGGAGGAGCGGGAGATCCTGCCCCTGGCCGAGAAGGTATTGACGCCGGACGACTGGCAGGATCTCGACGAGGCGTTCGGCGCCAACCGCGATCCGTTAACCGGCTGCGAACCAGAGCCGGACTATGACGCACTCTTCACGCGCATCGTCAACGCGGTGCCCGCACCGATCGGCCTGGGGGCGACGACGCATGTCTGACCGCGATCGTCATTGAATGGCCGCCTGGACCTTCGCCAGCTCGGTTCGATAGAGCTGGACGAGGGCCGGGTCATAGGACGCGGCAAACTTGTCCGCGACCGGCTTGGTCAACTCACGCATCTTGTTCAGGGTCGCCTGCGGCACGTCGTTGACGAGCATGCCCTTCGCTTCGAGTTCCTTGCGGGCGCCCGACGATGCCTCGCGACTGAGCTTGCGTTGATACGCGCCGGCTTCGGTCACCGCGTCCTGAATGATCTTCTGGTCGGCTGGCGAAAGCTTGTCCCAGACTTTCTTGCTGATCACCACCGGGTTGGCCGTGTACACGTGGTTGGTGACGCTCATGTACTTCTGCACCTCGTAGAACTTGCTGGTCAGCACGACGCTGAACGGGTTCTCCTGAGCGTCCATCGCCTTTGATTCGAGGGCGCCATACAACTCTGGGAAGGGCATCGGCACCGGATTCGTTCCGAGCGCGCCGAAGCTTTCGATGAACAGCGGATTCGGGATCACGCGCAGCTTCAGGCCCTTGAGGTCTTCGATGTTGACGATCGGCTTGCGGCTGTTGGTGAAGTTGCGGAAGCCCGTCTCCCAGAAGGCCAGGCCGACCAGGCCCTTCTCGGGCAGCTTGGCCATCAGTGCCTGGCCAAAGGGGCCTGCAAGAAGCGCATCGACCTGCTCGGCCTTGCTGAAGGAGAAGGGCACGTCCAGTAACGTGAACTCCTTGACCACCGCGCCCATGACGGTTGCGGAGGGCAGGGTGATGTCCTGCACGCCGCCCTGCACGGCGCTCAATTGCTGCTGCTCGCCGCCAACCGTTCCGCCGCCGAGTTCCTGCACCCGCATCTTGCCGCCGCTCTTGGCCGCGACGATCTCGCCCAGCTTCTGTGTCGCCAGCGAGATCGGATGGCCCGCCTGCACGACGTGGCCGAAGCGGATGATCTGCTCCTGGGTCTGCGCGGACGCGCCGGCAGAGGCTGCAACGAGTGCTACGAAGGTGAATAGGCTGCGAAGTTTCATGCGATGTCTCCTGTCTATGCGGGTAATGGGCTATCAGGCCGGTGGGCGCCGCTGGCGTCTCAGCTGACGTCGGCTGGCGTGGCCGAGTACGACAGCAAGAACCTGTCGCTGGTCTGGCCGGGCGCAGCGCCGAGCCGCACGAGCGACTGTTCGCTGAGGTCCGAACTCGTCAGCGCTTCGAGTACCGATGGGTCGTAGCCGAGGACGACGAAGACCCAGTCGGCCACCTGGTCGGAAGAGCCTCGGATCTTCTGCTCCGTCGTCTGGGCGATGGGCGGCGTCTCGTGCCTGAGGAGGTGCGCGCCCGTGAGGCCGGGCCGCGACACGAGTGTCGAGATCAGAGATGCGAGCGACGATCGAAGCTCATCGTCTCGCCCGGTGGCGGGCGAGAGGCGCACGGTCAGGGCCTGCCCCGCGACGCCGCCGCCGCGGGTCTCCAGCACGTGCGATTGGCATCGCACCATGTCCCGGTGGTGCGGCATCATCTTCGTCGACCATGGCGACGGCGCATTCAGGCGCTCGAGATAGGCCGGCGAGGACAGCGTTCCGTGCGCCTCCAGTTCATACATGACGAAGATGCCCTCGCCACCGCTCGCGCCCGTCCAGCGGGAGCCGCGGCGAAAGCCCGGGATCCCGAGCCGCTCCGGAAAATGCTCGTGGGAATGCCAGTCTTCGAACTCCGCCTTCATGGCGGGGTCCATCTCCCACCACATGGCCAGCGCTGCTCTTCCAAGTAAGGACATTGGATTCTGTGCCTCCGATTGAGTGGGGCGGATGATGTCAGAAAGTTGAAAGGCATTCAACTTTTCTATAGTATTCAAATTTTGAAAGCACAAGGCCAAGATTTCATGAGCGGAGCTCTCGAAAAATCGCTGGACATCCTCGAATACCTCACCGATTACCCCGACGGTGTCGCCCTCGTGCAGATCTCCACGGACCTGAACCAGTTGCGCAGCGGCTGTCACCGTGCGCTGCAGGAACTCATTCGCTACGGCTATGTGCGCCAGATGCCGCAGCGAGGCGACTACGCGCTCACCACCAAGATGGCGTCGATGGGACTCAGCTTCCTGAGCAAGTCAGGCGTTCTCGACATTGCCCAGCCGGTGATCGATCGACTGGCACAAGCCACCGGCGAGCTCGTGCGCCTCGCAATCGTGGATGGCGACCGGCTGACACTCGTCGCCAAGGCCCAGGGCGCGAAATCCGGCTTGCTGTATGACCCCGACATGGGCATCGACTTGAGACTGTCATGCAGCGCGGCAGGGCAGGCGTGGCTCATGACCTTGCCGGAAGACGTGGCGATCGAATACGTCTCGCGGCAGGGTATCGGCGAGCCGAAGGACTTCGGTCCCAATGCACCCACGAGCATGAAGGCGCTACTCAAGATCCTGGACGAGCATCGCAAGCGCCGCTTCAGCATCATCCAGGACGCCTATGCGCCCGGGATGAGTTCGATGGCCGCGCCCATCAAGCGCGCCAACGAATCCACGACGGGCGTCGTCATCATCGCCGGCCCCTCGGCCCGGCTCACCCTGAAGCGGATGATCCAGTTCGGCCCGGCACTTCTGGCTGCCGCGGAGGAACTCGTGGTGTCAGGCAATTCCTCTGCGCTGCTGAAGTCGGCCAACGTCGGCACCTGGGGCAACATCGTCACCAAACGGCGCGCCAAGACCGGCCGCTAGTCCGCTGCGCCGAACATCGCTTCGGGCAGGCCCTTCATACCGACATCCAGCGCCAGGAGTGCGCCTGCCAGCGGTTCATTGGCGAGGATCTCTGGCGCGATCATCTTGGTCGCCGTGGTGATGTAGAGGGTGCTCAGGTCCGGGCCGCCAAAGCACACGCACGTCGGGTTCGTCACCGGAAGCTCGATTACGCGATCGACCTTGCCGGTGGGCGTATAGCGGATCACGCGATGCCCGGCAAACACGGCATTCCAGACGCATCCGTCGCTGTCCACGCAGGCGCCGTCGGGCCTTCCTTTTTCGCTCGCGTAGTCGGCGAAGACCCGGCGATTGGACAGAACGCCATCGTCAGGATCGAGGTCGAACGCCCAGATCTTGAAACGCCGCGTGTCGGACATGTACAGCGTTCGATCATCGGGTGAGGTCGTGACCGAATTGGTCACGATGATGTCGTTGAACAGCCGGTGCACGGCGCCCGAAGGATCCACGCGATAGAAGCTTCCGAGTGGCTCCTGGATGGCCGCGTCCATGGTGCCGATCCACAGGCGGCCGCGCCGGTCGCAGCGGCCGTCGTTCAATCGCGTGCGCTTGTCGGCGGATTCCACTTCGACGAGCCGGTTCAAGGTCGAAGTCGCGGGTTCGAACCGATGAAGACTGTTGTCGAGTCCGACGACAAACCCGCCTTCGCGATGCAACGCAAGACTACCCGCGAAGGTGCTCTCGAACGGATGGACTTCATGCTTTCCGGTGCGTTCGTCGAATGACTGGAGCCTGGGCCGCTCGATGTCGATCCACCAGACCTTGTCGGTGCGCGGACACCACAACGGTGTCTCACCCAACTGGTCACGGGCATTGATGACGACGCGGACGGTGCTTGACAAGGTGGGGGCTCCGTAGCTGGGGGAGGGCGCAGTATCGGTTCGCTTGACAGGGGCCATGTTCCTCAGGGGTCCGATCTGCCTCATCGACCTGCCGGATGGCCGCTACACAGTCGAGGCTGAACCTCAGGGGAAGAAGCGGCAAACCCGCACGGTCGCCGTCGGCGGAGGACATCGTTCCGTCGAGTTCCGGTTCTAGGCTGATCTCCGCCAAGCGGGATGTCTAGATCAATGCCCGCAATCGGCGCTGGGCGCGGTCGAGTCCGACGACCAAGCGATTCTCGATACTTTCCGCCTCCGTGATTCGCTCGTCGAGCCATGCTGCATCCGTGCATCCGGCTTGGGACATCTTTTGCATCATGACGCCGATGAGGGCGTTTTGATCCGTGATCAACCCATCCCAGAGGTCAATATCCGCCTGGGCGCCTTGTATTTCCACATAGCTGGCCGTCATCGTTGTCTCCTGCGCGCTTGGCTGCATAGGCGTAGCGGCGTCAGTTTGCGAAAAGGCAGGAGGCCAACCTTTCGTTGGCCTCCTGTCAGGTCCAGTTAACGAGGATTGTCTAAACCACGTTGAAGCGGCCAAGGTTCATCACCTTGGTCCACGCAGAGACAAAGTCCTTCACGAACTTCTCCTGCGCGTCCGAACTGCCGTAGACCTCGGCCAGAGCGCGCAGCACTGAATTGGAGCCGATGGCCAGGTCCACGCGCGTCGCGCTGCCCATGCGCTCGCCCGACTTGCGGTCAACTCCCTCGTACACGTTGTTCTCGCCGGGCACGGCCTTCCAGGTCGTGTTCAGGTCAAGCAGGCGGACGAAGAACTCGTTGGTCAGCGCGTGCTCCTTCTGGCTGAAGATGCCGTGCTTGGTGGCGCCGACGTTGGCGCCCAACGCGCGCATGCCGCCCACCAGCACCGTCATCTCGGGCGCCGTCAGCGTCAGCAGTTGGGCCTTGTCGATCAGCAGCGCGTCGGCGGGAATCGCATAGTCCTTCTTGAGGTAGTTGCGGAAGCCGTCAGCCACCGGCTCGAGCACCTTCATGGCCTCCACGTCGGTTTGCTCCTGCGACGCATCCATGCGGCCGGGGGTGAAGGGCACCGTCACGCTATGACCTGCGTTCTTGGCGCCTTGCTCAACGCCGGCGCAGCCGGCCAGCACGATCAGGTCGGCCATCGAGATCTTCTTGCCGCCGGATTGCGCCTTGTTGAATTCGCCCTGGATGCCTCCCAGCGTCTGGAGCACCTTGGCCAGCCTGGCCGGCTCGTTGACTTCCCAGTCCTTCTGTGGCGCCAGGCGGATGCGGCCGCCGTCGGCGCCGCCGCGCATGTCGGAGCCGCGGTAGGTGGAGGCCGACGCCCAGCCCGTCAGCACGAGGTCCGAGACCGACAGGCCCGAGGCCAGGATCTTGGCCTTGAGAGCCGCGGCATCCTTGTCGTCGATCAGGGGATGATCGACCTTCGGGATCGGGTCCTGCCAGATCAGCTCTTCGCTCGGCACTTCCGGGCCCAGGTAGCGCGAGCGCGGACCCATGTCGCGGTGGGTCAGCTTGAACCAGGCGCGCGAGAAGGCGTCGGCGAACTGGTCGGGGTTCTCGAGGAAGCGCCGGGAGATCTTTTCGTAGGCTGGGTCGAAGCGCAGCGAGAGGTCGGTGGTCAGCATGGTCGGCAGCCGCTTCTTCGACTGGTCGTGCGCATGCGGAATGTCAGCTGGTGCGTTCTTGGCCTGCCACTGTCCAGCACCAGCCGGGCTCTTGACCGCCTCCCATTCGAACTTGAACAGGTTCTCGAAGAAGAGGTTGGTCCACTTCGTCGGCTGCTGGGTCCAGGTGACTTCCAGGCCGCTACCGATCGCGTCCCCAGCCATGCCGCTGGCGTGGGTGCTCTTCCAGCCCATGCCCATTTCTTCCAGATCATTCGCTTCAGGTGCTGAGCCGACGAGCGTCGCCGGACCCGCGCCGTGGGTCTTGCCGAAGGTGTGGCCGCCGGCGATCAGGGCGACGGTTTCCTCGTCGTTCATCGCCATGCGGGCGAAAGTCTCGCGGATGTCCCGAGCCGCCGAGACCGGGTCGCCGTTGGCGTTCGGGCCTTCGGGGTTGACGTAGATCAGCCCCATCTGCACGGCCGCGAGCGGGTTCTCCAGGTCGCGGTCGCCGGTGTATCTCTTGTCTTCGAGCCAGGTGGTCTCGTTGCCCCAGTAGACGTCCTGGTCGGGTTCCCATGTGTCCGGGCGGCCGCCGGCGAACCCGAAGGTCTTGAAGCCCATGGACTCCAGGGCCACGTTGCCGGTCAGGATCATCAGGTCGGCCCACGAGATCTTGCGGCCGTACTTCTGTTTGATCGGCCACAACAGGCGCCGAGCCTTATCGAGGTTGACGTTGTCGGGCCAGCTATTGAGCGGCGCAAAGCGTTGTTGGCCCCGGCCGCCGCCGCCACGCCCGTCGCCGGTACGGTAGGTTCCGGCGCTGTGCCAGGCCATACGGATGAACAGAGGCCCGTAATGGCCGAAGTCCGCCGGCCACCAGTCCTGGGAGTCCGTCATCAGCGCACTCAGATCCTTCTTCAGCGACTCGTAGTCGAGGCTCTTGAACTCCTTCGCGTAGTCGAAGTCCTTACCCATCGGATCGGACTTGGAGGAATGCTGGTGAAGCAGGTCGACCCGCAACTGGTTGGGCCACCAGTGGTGATTGACGGTGCCGCGGCCCACTGCATGGTGGACGGGGCACTTGGCTTCGGGATTCTGGGTCATGGGGAGTCTCCAGTTCATTGATGGGAACTGTGCATTCTGGTGCTGCACGCACGAATAGGGCAAATGCTTTGCCTATGACGCCCATAGTGCATTCCCACGTTGACGGACCGTGGCCGCAATGGTGGCAGGCGGGGTGGGGTGCAGCGCCTGCCATTCCCTATATCGCACGATCCATCATTTGACATAATATACATTGTTGTTGTATTCGTATCAACTGTCGGAGCTTGGTCTGCGGCGGGCGCGGCCTTTCGAAAGAATTCGTGACCACCGATCCGAGCAAGTCCAGCTCTGAACCGAACAAAGGAAGCAAGGCCTGACTTGGCGTGCGCGACGTGTCGGAGCGCGATCGGGGGCCTGAATTCCCGCGCCCGCAATGTTCTCCACCTCCCCCGTGGACAGACCTGTGGACAACGCGATGAAGAACCTCATGGATCGACTCCAGGCTTGGCTCCCCACGCGTTGCCCCAAAAACAGGCAGCGTGAAGCTTCGAACGAAGCCGCTCAGTCCTTGAGCCCGGCCAACGCGCGCGCCTCGCTTTCGTAGGCCGGGTAGGACGCTTTCATCACCGCGCCGTTGAGGATCATTTCAGCCACCAACGTGTGCGATGCCGCATCGAAGACGCGGGTGCGGACCCAGATCGATTCGGTGCGTGCGCTCTCACTGAGCGCGATGATCTCGCGCTCGAGCTCGTAGTCCTGGTCGACGAAGAGCGGCCCGTTGATGAGGCGGATCTCCTGGCCGGCGAAGAGCCCGACCGCTGGCTTGCGCCCGCTCAGGCCTGCTTGAGCAGATGTTGAGCCCAGCAGCACGCTGATCATCTCGGTCGGGATGATCGGGCGCCCCCAGGGCGATTCGGCACCCGACTCCCGCGTGTACCACGGACTCGGCTCGGTGATGACCTTGAGCTTGTCGGCCAGGGTGAACGGATAGTGGTCGCCCATGTGAGTATCGAAGCCCATGCGGGCCTTCTCGACCACCGCGCCGCGCTGCCCGACCTTGAGGTCGCGATTGATCACCAAGCCCGTCGGCGGGCGCAACTTGGCGATGCGCAGCCGCAGTTCGTGCGGCAGACCATCGGCGTCGCCGACGGACGCCGTACCGGTCAGCACCGGCGTGCCGTCGCGCTTTTCCGCGTGGATGCGGACGAAATGGGGCTGCGCGGGATCCGGCTGTGCGAAAGCCCGGACCTCCTCGCCCTCCACCACCATGTTCTGGTAGTGCGCGCTGATGCAGCCGGTTTCGAACCAGCTCTTGCCGAACACGTGATACAGCAGCGGATCGAACTGGCTGAAATGCGTGGGTCCTTCGATCGGCCCCGCGCGCAGTCCCAGCCCTTCGGCCATGGCATCGTCATGGATCGATTTATGGCCGTCGTAGCGCTGGTCTGCCAGCATCTGCCGAGGCTGGCGCAGCGGCCCGCACAAGGCGGGCACTGTCGGAAAGGGTGCGGTCACGGTCGGTTCCCCCTGAATAGAGGTCGGCGATTCTAGGAGCCCGGACTTTCGCCCGAAGTCACGCGCGAGACCTGCTTCAAAGGTGGTCAGAGCTCCCAAAACTTCGCGACGCCGGAAACTCCCGTCTCAACTTGCTAAAGTTCGGCAGTTCGCAACCCCGTCTGCCATGCTGGCGGGCGGCACTGCGTTGTTCAACCCATCCCAAGGCTGCCATGACCGCCAAAAGCTCCCAGATCATCTACACCCTCACCGACGAGGCCCCTCGCCTCGCGACCGCCTCGCTGCTGCCCATCGTCAAGGCCTTCGCCGCACCGGCGGGCATCGACGTCGTGACCAGCGACATCTCGGTGGCCGCCCGCATTCTGGGCCAGTTTTCTGAAGCACTGACCGAGGCGCAGCGCGTGCCCGACAACCTGGCGGAACTGGGCAAGCTGACGCTGCGGCCCGACGCCAACATCGTCAAGCTGCCCAACATCAGCGCTTCGGTGGCCCAGCTGAAGGCGGCCATCAAGGAACTGCAGGACAAGGGCTACAAGATTCCCGACTACCCCGAAAACCCGAAGTCGGACGAGGAGAAAGAGATCCGTGCGCGCTACAACAAGTGCATCGGCAGCGCGGTGAACCCGGTGCTGCGCGAGGGCAACTCCGACCGTCGCGCGCCCAATGCGGTGAAGGAATTCGCCCGCAAGAATCCGCACAGTATGGCCGAGTGGAGCCAGGCGTCGCGTTCGCACGTCTCGCACATGCACCACGGCGACTTCTATCACGGCGAAAAGTCGATGACGCTCGACAAGGCCCGCGACGTAAAGATGGAGCTGATCACCAAGAGCGGCAAGGCCATCGTGCTCAAGCCGAAGGTCTCCCTGCTCGAGCGCGAGGTGATCGACTCCATGTTCATGAGCAAGAAGGAACTGGTCGACTTCTACGAGCGGCAGATCCAGGACGCCCACAAGACCGGCGTGATGTTCTCGCTGCACGTGAAGGCCACCATGATGAAGGTGTCGCACCCCATCGTGTTCGGTCACTGCGTCAAGATCTTCTACCGCGAGGCCTTCGAAAAGCACGCCAAGTTGTTCGATGAATTGGGCGTCAACGTCAACAACGGCATGGTCGACCTGTACAACAAGATCGCCACCCTGCCCCAAAGCACGCAAGACGAGATCCGGCGCGACCTGCACGCCTGCCACGAGAACCGCCCCGAACTGGCCATGGTGGATTCCGCCAAGGGCATCACCAACTTCCATTCGCCCAACGACGTGATCGTGGATGCTTCCATGCCCGCGATGATCCGCAACGGCGGCAAGATGTACGGCGCCGACGGCCGACTGAAGGACGTGAAGGCCGTCATGCCCGAGAGCACCTTCGCCCGCATCTACCAGGAGATGATCAACTTCTGCAAGTGGCACGGCGCTTTCGACCCCAAGACCATGGGCACCGTGCCCAACGTCGGCCTGATGGCCCAGCAGGCCGAGGAATACGGCTCGCACGACAAGACCTTCGAGATCACCGAAGACGGCGTGGCCAATATCACCGACCTCAACACGGGCGAGGTGCTGCTCAGCCAGAACGTCGAGGCTGGCGACATCTGGCGCATGTGCCAGGTCAAGGACGCCGCCATCCGCGACTGGGTCAAGCTCGCCGTCACGCGCGCTCGCAACTCCGGCATGCCGGTCGTGTTCTGGCTGGACGCCTACCGGCCGCACGAGGCGCAACTCATCACCAAGGTGAAGATGTACCTGCACGAGCACAACACCGCCGGTCTGGACATCCAGATCATGAGCCAGGTGCGCGCCATGCGCTACACGCTGGAGCGCGTGGTGCGCGGGCTGGACACCATCAGTGCCACCGGCAACATCCTGCGCGACTACCTGACCGACCTGTTCCCCATCATGGAACTGGGCACCTCGGCCAAGATGCTGTCCATCGTGCCGCTGATGGCCGGCGGCGGCATGTACGAAACGGGTGCCGGCGGCTCAGCGCCCAAGCACGTGCAGCAACTGGTGGAAGAGAACCACCTGCGCTGGGATTCACTGGGTGAGTTCCTCGCCCTGGCCGTGAGCCTGGAAGACCTGGGCATCAAGAACAACAACGCCAAGGCCAAGGTACTGGCCAAGACACTCGACTCTGCCACGGGCAAATTGCTGGACAACAACAAGGGTCCCTCGCCCAAGACCGGTCAGCTCGACAATCGGGGCAGCCACTTCTACCTGGCTCTCTACTGGGCCCAGGCCCTGGCCGACCAGACCGAAGACAAGGAACTGGCCGCTCATTTCAAGCCGCTCGCCGAGGCGCTGGCAGCCAATGAAAAGAAGATCGTGGACGAGTTGGCTGCCGTGCAAGGCAAGCCGGCCGACATCGGCGGCTACTACCTGCCAGACGCGGGCAAGACCGAAGCGGTGATGCGACCCAGCGCAACGCTCAACGCGACGCTGGCGGCAGCGGTGGGTTGAGGTCTCCCCACCCAGACCAAGGTGCCCGCTGGCGCTGGTTGCCCATCGAGGGCAGCTGGCGTTACCACCTGCTCCTGGCGGGTACGGGCATGTTGGTCCTGGGACCGTTGGCCGGGGTGACTGCGGCCTACATGAATTTCTCGCTCGGCTTCTTCGTGGGCGGCCAGGTCCTGGCGGGCCTGCTCGGCTCCGCCGTCACCGCGGGCTACGGCGCGGCCGGGCGCCACGGGGCCAACTACATCCAGACTGCAGCCGCCTCGGTCGCCAGCATGAGCGGGATGGGCGTGCTGCTCCAGGCCATGGCGTGGATGGGCCTGCCGCAGCCGCCGGCCTGGCAGATGGTGCTGTACCTGGCCTGTGTCGGCATGTTCGGCGTCGGCGTCGGCATGCTCTATACGCCAGTGTTGGTGGACCGCATGCGCTTGGCCTTCCCTTCCGGGCTTGCGGTCGCCAACATCCTGCGCGCGCTGACCGACCCCATGTTGTTGCGTCGCTCGGTGCGGCAACTGGGTGGTGGATTGACTGTCGGATTGATGGCGGGACTCGCTTCGGCCCGCCTGCCGTTGCTGGGCGCCATCGGACTCTCCGCGTCCACCTTCGGCGCGGGACTCGTCGTCGGCGCGCGCATCGGCATCCCGGCGGTGATGGGGGGCGTGATCGGCGTGGCACTGCAACCGTACTTCGTCTCGATCGGCTGGCTACAGACCGGCGACCCGCCGCGCAAGATCATGTTCCTCATTGCACTGGGAACGATCATGGGCGCAGCGCTGGTGGACATGGCGCTGATCTTCGCGCGAGCCCTGCCGCGCGCGCAGCGGCACGATGAACGCAAAGCGCCGCCGCCAGTCGCCGACGACTGGCGGCGCATCGACCGAACGCACCTCGTGGGGTGGGTGCTTTTCTGGGCGGCCGCCACCGTGGCCAGCGGCCATTGGCTCCTGGGACAGCCCCTTCTCTACCTCGTGGTCGCGGTGACGCTGGTCTTTCTCTTTGCGCTGGTCAACGGCATCTCGGTCGGCGTCAGCGACTCCAATCCCATCTCTTCCGCATTCGTCGTGACGATCGTCATCCTCGCCGCCTTGGGCTTGCGCGACCCCGGCGTGGGCCTGATGGCCGGCGCGGTGTTGCTGGTGGCGACCAGCGTGGCCTGCGACATGCAGCAGGACCGCTCCACCGGCTGGCGACTCGGCACTCCACGCGTGATGCAGTTCCGCTACCAGGTGCTGGGCATCGTCGTGGGCGCCATGCTGGCGGTGGTCTTCGCGCGGCTGTTCATGGCGGCCTATCCGGTCCTGCTGCAGGATCAGACGGTGCTGAAGGCCGACCAGCAACCGGCCGCGTGGAGCTCGGCCATGACGTACAAGTTCGTGGGCGTGCTACGCAGCCTGACCGAAGACCTGCCGTTCCAGCGGACAGCCATTGGCGTGGGCATTGCGGCCGGCGTGGCGTTGGAGGTACTTCGCAAGTGGCTGCGCCCGCACACCTTCGTGCTCGATGCCATCGTGTTGCCTTCGCCCTATGCGCTGTCTTTCGGCGGCTTCGTCAACCTGCCTACGTCCCTGTGGTTTGGCGCGGGCGGGGTTGCAGGCAGCCTGTGGGCGGCGCGTGTGCCCGCTCGGCGCGATGTGCCGGAGGACATGAGCAGTGCTTCGCTGTTTGGTGGAGGGTTGATCGCCGGCGATGCGCTGGCGGCGGTCGGCATCGGCGTCGCCAGCTTGGTGGCGGTGTTGGCTTAGGCCCACCTACGCACCCATCGTCGAACCTTCTGCTTAAGTACAACCCCCTGTTTCCTGGTTGCGCGTGAGCGGAGCAGACTCGCGCCCCTGTGCTGAACCGCGCCTCACGTCACCGCCATGAAGGAGACGAGCAAGATGAATCGAGCCATCACAGTGCTTCGGATCAGGCCTCGCACCGCACCTGGCCTGCGCGAGGCGTGCGTCCTGGGCATCGCAGCCTTGACCGGTACGGCGCAGGCCGCCTGGGACTGCCCTAGCCTGACGGCCGTCACCACTGCGGACGCGACGATCACTTCGGCAACCCTGACCGATCCCCCCGCGGTAATCGGCGGTGCATCGGTTGCAATCCAATTCTGCCGAGTACTGGGCATCGCCCGGCCCTCCTCCGATTCGGAGATCAAGTTCGAGGTGTGGCTGCCACCGTCTGCGGGCGACTGGAACAGGCGCATGAAGGTCAACGGCACCGGGGGTTATGCAGGCTCCATTCCGTATGCAAGGCTTGCGCAGGACGTGGCCGACGGCATCGTGAGCGCGGGCAGCAACATGGGCCACGACGGCGGCGAATCGGCAACCTGGACACTCAACCGCCCCGAGAAGGTCAAGGACTGGGGCCTGCGAGCGCACTACTCGGTGGCGACGGCCGCCAAGGCGTTGAGCAACGCGTTCTATGCCGAGCCGGTCAAGTACTCGTACTTCGAAGGTTGCTCCAACGGCGGGCGGCAGGCGTTCATGATGGCCCAGAACTATCCGGAGCTTTTCGACGGCATCGTGGCCGGTGCGCCGTCGAACTTCTACCCCGACCTGCTGATGTGGCTGCTCTGGACGGGCAAGAACCTGACGCCGAGCGCCCCGTTCGGGCCGCCTTCGGTCAGCACGGCAAAGCGTCAAGCGGTCACGCAACGCGTGCTGCAGGCCTGCGATGCGCTCGACGGTGCGACCGACGGGCAGATCACCAATCCGCGCGCATGCCGATTCGACATCGACAACCTTGGGCCGAGCGGCGACGGCACGCTCACTGCGCCGGAGCTTGCGGTCTTCAAGGCCATGTACGCGGGAACCACCAGCGAAGCCGGCGTGCAGCGCTACACCGGTGCGCGACTGGGCTCGGAGGCCGACTGGAGTCCTCTGTTCGCCGACAACGGTGGGTATGGTCCGTTCATCGGCCACTATGTGTACTCGCAGGAGAGTCCGCCATTCGACTGGCGGCGCGACATCAACTTCTCCAACGTGTACGACGTCGTGAAGCAGACGCTGACGCCCGTCACCGCGGCGCCCAGTCCGGACCTGCGCGCATTCACGCGGCGTGGTGGCAAGATCATCCAGTACCACGGCTGGAACGACTCGGTCGTCCCGCCCGACGGATCGATCGGCTACTACTACGCGCTCACCCAGTTCGAATGGCTGAAGTCTCTGCCACCCAGGGTGGCCGACAGGCTCATCGACGACCTGTCACCGCAGGCCGTCGAGGCCACGGCGCTCGCGTTCGGGCGCAAGGTGCGGGAGTACCACCGCCTGTTCATGCTGCCCGCCGTGGGCCACTGCGGCGGCAGCACCGGCCCGAGCGCGATCGGCGGCGGCGCACCGGAGCCGCCGAAGGCGTTCCGCAATGCCGACACGCACGTGGTCAGCGCCGTGATGAAGTGGGTGGAGCAAGGCGTGGCGCCGGAGAAGATCGTCGCGTCCGCGTTCGACGCCACTGGAAACGTGGTTCGTCAGCGGCCGGTGTGCCCGTACCCGGCGCAAGCCGTTTACGAGAATGGCGGCGACCTCGACAGTGCCGAGAGCTTCACGTGCAAGACGCCGCGCCCAAGAGGTATCGACGTCGAAGCGGGAGACATGCTGCACATTCGCAATTCGTTGACGCAGCGCGGACTGCTGTTGCCCCATCGGTAGCGCTGCCGGCACGCGCCCCAAAAGCAAACGGACCTCGAGAGGTCCGTTTGGATGGGGAAAAGGCTGGGAGACCGCCCTCAGAGAGAGTGACCAGACTCCAGTTCGCGCCGCATCTTGCGCGAGTTCAGGATTCCGCGTACCAGTACCCCGATACCGCTACCGGCTACCAGAATGCCAAAGGCAAGAACGAGGATGTTTTCCTGGCTCATAGAAACCTCCTATGAATGGAGCGATTTTACTCCACCTTGCCAAGAAAGGCTTGGCGCTTCCTGACGCTCTTGATGGCCTCGAGAGCCTCTGACCTGGCGATCCACCACAGCGTAGCGCAGACGCCGAAGGCCACGATCTGCAGCAGGACCAAGGTCGACCTGCTCAGCTCCAGCGTTTGAGCAACCCAGTTCCCGACCCCGAAAACGACCACCATGACGGGCAGCGCCAGACGCTCCAGTGAACTCGCGTTCACCTCTTTCTGGTCGAGATCGACCTTCACCTGCCGTTTGACCTGCACGATCCAGTCGGCCAGATCCGCACGAAGGTCGGCATCGATCGATGGCATCCGATGCATTTCTTCGAGCACATCGAGATCGATCCCCTCGAACGCTTCCTGTTGTCGCCGATGTCGCTCTGAACGCCGCTGTTCGGCGGCCGATGCGAGTTCTTGGATTGACATGCGCATGCATCGATTCTCCCTCAATGCAGGCACGCCAATCAGGCGCTTGCGTACGCGCGGACAGCTCCAGGTCAGTCGTTGCTTCTTTCGCACTTGCGTGCATTGACGAGGCAAGCCGCGTAGTCGGGGTCGTGCTTGAGCAGGAACATCGCGCGTGCGGCGACGGCGGTGTCGGCGAAGTCGCTGAACAGGCCATCGACTCCGGCCTCGTAGAACGCGAGGTATTCGTTGACCGCATTGCCTTCGAAACTGCCGGTCAGCCGCTTCTGTTCGCTACGGAACGTGTAGGGATGGACGAGCAGGCCCAGGCGATGTGCATTGGCGATCACGTCGGTGGGCGGCAGCAGGACCCGGTCACGATCGTCGACGAGGCCATCGCCCGTGACGTCGACGCATGCACCGCCCTGCACCGACTTGCACGCGCTCGAGATGAGATAGGGCTTCCAAGGGCCGATGCCGTCCGCATACCCTTTGACTTCCTGCAGGCCGTGCGGTGTCAACAGATCCTTGAAGAGGCCGTCGCGGTTGGAAACCACCCAGTCGTACGGCTTGTCATAGGGTTTGCTGAAATCCAGCGAGCCGTCGGGCTTCACGTCGTTGGCATCGACCAGTTGAATCAGCCGCACGCTGGTCTTGCCGCGCAGGTAACGCAGGTTGGCGGTCTCGAAGGATTGGATGAAGACGGGCGCATTGCGGTTGTTCCAGCCCGCGGCGCTCAACACGCCCAGCAGACGATCCTCCAGGGGCAACCCGATGCTCTGGTGGTAGGTCGGATGCTTGGTCTCGGGATAGATCCCGATGCGACGCCCCTCTTCCCGCGACTTTCGCTTTGCCAGGTCGATGACCTCGGCCAGCGTCGGGATCTGGAACTTGCCGTTGAACGACTGGTCGCGTTCCGGGAACGACTGGACGGCCCGCAATTGCTTGATCTCGCCGAGCGTGAAGTCACTGGCAAAGAAGCCGTCCGTTGCAACGCCGTCGACCATGACGGTGCGCCGGCGGTCAGCGAACCGGGGCAGGCTCTTGACGTTGGTGGTGTCGATCAGATTGGGCTCGTGGCGCGCGATCAGGTGACCATCCTTTGTGGCGACCAGATCGGGTTCGATGTAGTCGGCGCCGAGCGCGATGCCGAGGGAATAGGCTTCCAGCGTGTGTTCGGGCAGATAGCCGTTGGCGCCACCCCGGTGTCCGATCACCAGCGGCGCGTTGTCGGCGCGACGGCGCCCGTTCTCTTCGTGGGCCACCACGGTCGTGGTGGCTGCGATCAGCGTTCCGATGCCAAGCAGAGCGACACAGGCGTTCTTCAGAGGGCGCATGAAGGGTTCTCCTCTTTGATGTGGCGCGAACGGTATGCGCCGTTTGTGACAACCGCGTGAACTCATGGTAGCGCCGGCTGGAGGAAGTCGCATCCTGTCGCTATCGCTGGCTGCTCTGGTCTAATCGGCGAGGCACGGAGTTCCATCCATGATCCAGTTGCAAGATTGGCGCCCCTCCACCTGGAGAGGTCGCACCGCACTGCAGATGCCGTCGTATCCCGACACGGATGCGCTGCAGGAGGCTGAGCGGCGCCTCTCTGCCCTGCCGTCGCTCATCTTTCCCGGCGAGATTTCGCAGCTGCGCGAACGCCTCGCGGCCGTATCCCGGGGCGAGGCCTTCCTGTTGCAGGGCGGCGATTGCGCTGAGAGCTTCGACGAGTTCGGACAGGAGCCTGTGGAATCCACCTTCCGCGTGATTCTGCAGATGGCCGTCGTGCTGACCTACGCCGCGGCCTGCCCCGTGGTGAAGGTGGGGCGCATTGCCGGCCAGTTCGCCAAGCCGCGCTCCTCCGACCTGGAAACGCAGGAGGGAGCGACGCTGCCCTCCTACCGCGGAGACATCATCAACGCCAGTGCATTCACGGCGCAGGCACGGCAGCCGGACCCCCATCGACTCCTCACCGCCTACTCTCACTCCGCGACCACGCTGAACCTGCTACGCGCCCTGGCCCAGGGCGGTTTTGCCGACCTGCACGAGGTGCACAGGTGGACCGCGGACTTCGTCCGATCGAGCCCTCAGGGCGAGCGCTTCGAGGAACTCGCGGATCGAATCACCCAGTCGCTGGCGTTCATGGAGGCCTGTGGGTTCGACGCCTCACGGGCACCACAGCTGCATGCGGTGGAGTTCTACACCTCGCACGAGGCCTTGCACCTGCAATACGAGGAAGCGCTGACCCGCTTCAGCGAGCGGACCGGCCAATGGTACGGAGGCTCGGCCCACATGCTCTGGCTGGGCGAGCGCACCCGCCAGATCGACGGTGCCCATGTCGAGTACCTGCGTGGCGTCGGCAACGCGATCGGCGTCAAGCTGGGACCGTCGGCCAGCCCGGATGACGTGCTGCGACTCATGGACGTGCTCGACCCGGATCAGGAGCCCGGCCGGCTTGTGTTGATCGCACGCATGGGAAGCGACAAGGTCTCCGAGCGACTGCCGCTGCTGCTGCGCGCCGTGCACCGCGCTGGCCGCACGCCGGTGTGGTGCTGCGACCCCATGCACGGCAACACGGTGACCTCGACCAACGGCTACAAGACGCGCGACTTCGAACGCATCCTCCAGGAACTACGAGGCTTCTTTGCCGCGCATGGCCAGGAGGGCACGTATCCGGGGGGCCTGCACTTCGAGATGACGGGCCAGGACGTCACGGAATGCCGCGGAGGCGCGCAAGCGTTGACGGACGAGGGATTGTCGGCGCGCTATCGCAGCGCCTGCGACCCTCGCCTGAATGGGTCGCAGAGCCTGGAATTGGCTTTCATGATTGCAGACGTGCTCAAGGCTGCGCGCAGATAGCACGAGCCGGAGGCCGGGAAAAGCGCTTCACCACTTCCCGTCGCTGGGTTTCTTGCCCCGCACTGCTGCACCCAGCAACTGCACCGCATCAGGACGATTCGCCTTCTGGGCGAAGTCGGTGGCGGTCATTCCGAGCTGGTTCTTCATGTGCGGATCGGCGCCTTCGTCGAGCAGCAGCTTCACCGCTGCGGTCGACCCATACATCGCGGCCATCATCAAGGGCGTTGAGCCGTTGGGCGATTGCGCATCGATGAAGGCGTCCTTGTCCAGCAGCAACTGCATGATGGCCGTGTGGCCGTTGGTCGCCGCGTAATGCAGCGGCGTCCAGCCGGGCTTGTTGATGTCTGCGTCTCGTTCGATCAATTGGGTCACGAGGTCTTGCTGGCCCTTGATGGCCGCGAGCATCAGCGGACTCTCATCCTTGGCATTGCGCGCCTCGACGTCGGTCTTCGGCGAAGCCAGCAACACCTGGATCACTTTCGGCGACGGCTCGCGCACTGCGATCAGCAACCCCGTCTGGCCTTTATCGTCGCGGGTGTTAGGGTCGAATCCGCGGTCGAGAAGGCTCTTCACGCCGCCCGCGTTATCGGAGCGCACGGCCCGAAAGAAATCTTCGAACGATCCAGCGTGAGTTGATAAAGATACTGCAAAAACAGCAAGATACAGAAACTTCTTCAAGTGATTTATCATGACTTTACCCCGTCGAACAGGGTCTCGAAATTGTCGCTGGTCGCCTTCGCGATCGTCTCGACCGGCAAGTTGCGCAGCTGGGCGATCTGCTGCGCGACGTAGGGCACATACGACGGGTTGTTGGTCTTGCCGCGGTATGGCACCGGCGCGAGGTAAGGGCTGTCCGTCTCGATCAGCATCCGATCCAGCGGGACGAAAGCCGCCACGTCACGGAGATCCTGCGCCTTCTTGAAGGTCAGGATGCCCGAGAAGGAGATGTAGAAACCGAGGTCCAGCGCGGCGCGAGCCACCTCGGCGGTTTCAGTGAAGCAATGGAAGACGCCGCCGGCTGCCTTGCCGGTGCCGTCCTCGCCCTCCTCCTTCAGGATTGCCAGCGTGTCGGCCGAGGCTTGGCGCGTATGGATCACGAGCGGCTTCCGAGTCTGCTGGGCGGCGCGGATATGGACGCGGAAGCGGTCGCGCTGCCATTCCAGATCGGAGATGCTTCGGCCGCCCTTGCGTTCTTCCATCTGGTAGTAGTCCAGGCCGGTCTCGCCGATGGCCACCACTTTCGGCAGCGCCGAACGGCTCACGAGATCCTCCACGGTGGGCTCGGGGATGTCTTCGTTGTCCGGATGGACGCCTACGGAGGCCCAGAAGTTGTCATAACCGGACGCCAAGGCCTGCACATCGGCGAATTCTTCCAGCGTGGTGCAGATGCAGAGTGCCCGGTCGACCTGGGCGGCAGCCATCGCGGCGCGGATTTGCGGCATCTGGTCCGCGAACTCGGGGAAAGTCAGGTGGCAGTGGGAGTCTGTGAACATCGCGGAATTCTCGAGAATGGCGGTGCATCCGCACCGCGTGCGGTCCGCGTCGCAGGGGACGGGACTCAGATGGTCTGGGTCGGGCGATCGGATGCCATCGTGCCACCCAACGCCTCTTCGATGCGGGCCTTGAGTTGGCGCGACTTGTCATCGGACGGGAAGCGGATGCCGACGCCCGGCGCCCGATTGCCGGCGGCGCGCGCCGGCGTGATCCAGGCGACCTTGCCGGCGACCGGATAACGTTGCGGATCCTCGGGCAGCGTGAGCAGCACGTAGACGTCGTCGCCGAGCCGGTACTCGCGCGAGGTCGGAATGAAGATCCCCCCCTCGGCGAACAGCGGAATGTAGGCCGCGTAGAGCGCGCCTTTTTCCTTGATGGCCAACTGGATGACGCTGGGTCGGGCGGGCGCGGACGGGGTGGGGGCTGCTGGAGTGTTCATGGGCGACGGCGTCCCGAGTTTAGGGTGGTTCGCGCCTCGCTCACAAGCGCCTCGAGCATCAGGCCCGCATTGAAGGGGTGTTCTGCGGTTTTTGCCGCATTCGCCAGCGACTTCGACCAGCGGGCCAGTGCCACCCTGGACGGTGCTGGCGGCAAATCGGAAGCTTCGAAGAAACGGGGCGCGGCGCCGCTGTCGGTCGCCATGAGGTCATGGCAAAGCTTTTGGAGCGCGCCGATGGCCTGGGCCGGCGCGTGGTCCGCCAGGGCGCTCACGTCGCCGCGCGACAAGGCCTTTGGCAACAGGCTCCAGGCCCTGGGCGACTGGCCCTGCCCGGCCAGCCGCAGCGCATCGCTGGGCCGGCCGCCGGCGGCGCGCAGGAGCCCGGGGGCATCCGGCTCCGGAATGCCCTGCCCGATCAGCCAGGCGCGCGCCTCGTCGCCCTCGGGCCACGGCAAGGTGAAACCGAGGCAGCGGCTGCGGATCGTCGGCAGCAGTTGCCACGCAGCTTCACTGGCAAGCACGAACCGGACATCGCCGACGGGCTCTTCCAGCGTCTTCAAGAGCGCGTTCGCGGTGATCGTGTTCATCCGTTCCGCCGGATAGACCAGCACTGCCTTGCCGCGGCCCCGTGCACTCGTGCGCTGGGCAAAGCCGACGGCGTCGCGCATCGCCTCGACGCGGATCTCGCGGCTGGGCTTGCGCTTCTTGTCGTCGATGTCGGCCTGTGATTTTTCGTCCAGCGGCCAGCCCAGTTCCTGCATCGCCACTTCGGGCATGAGCACGCACAGGTCGGCGTGCGTACGCACCTGGATCGCGTGACAACTCGGGCAGTGCCCGCAGGCGCCACCGGCTTCTTCCGGCTGCTCGCACAGCCACGCTGCCGCGAGCGCCAGGCCGAGTTCGTATTGGCCGAGTCCCGATGGCCCTTGCAGCAGCCACGCGTGGCCGCGCTGGCGCAGCAGGTCCGCGAGCGGCTTGCGCAACCAGGGCGAAAGCGACTCCGCGTTCATGGCGCACCTCCGCTGTCGGAGGCCACGAGCCCGCGCTCGGCCAGCGCCGCTTCGATCTGCTGCCAGACGTGCTCCCGCGACTGGTTCGCATCGATGCGAACGAAGCGCGGCGCAGCGGCTGCGCGCTGCGCATAGCCCGCTGCAACCCGCCGGAAGAACTCGACCGGCTGCGACTCGAACTTGTCCGGCAGGCGCGCGCCGGCCAGTCGCTCGGCTGCCGTTTCGGGCGGCAGGTCGAACCACACGGTGATGTCGGGTTGCAGGAGCGCCTGCGTGCCGGAATCCGGTTGCGCCTGCACCCATTGTTCGAGCGTCGAAAGCACGGCCGGATCGAACCCGCGCCCTGCCCCTTGGTAGGCAAAGGTCGCGTCCGTGAAGCGATCGCAGAGCACGACGTCGCCGCGCGCCAACGCCGGTTCAATCACGCGCACGACGTGGTCGCGCCGCGCCGCGAAAACCAGCAGCGATTCGGTCAGCGCGTCCATCGGCTGTTCGAGGATCTGCGACCGCAAGGTCTCGGCCAGCGGCGTGCCGCCCGGTTCGCGGGTGCGTGTCACCTCACGGCCCTGCGCCTTGAACAGCGCCTCGAGTGCGTCGATGTGGCTGGATTTGCCGGCACCGTCGATGCCTTCGAGTGTCAGGAAGAGTCCCTTCATTGCCCGCTCCGCTGATTCGGGTCGGCGCCCCGCTGGTAGCGGTTGACCGCACGGTTGTGCTCGTCGAGCGAACTGCTGAACTGGCTGGTGCCGTCGCCGCGGGAGACGAAGTACAGCGACTTGCTTTGCGCCGGCTGCACGGCCGCGAGCAGCGCCGCTTTGCCCGGCATCGCGATCGGCGTGGGCGGCAATCCGTTGCGCAGATAGGTATTCCAGGGCGAGTCGGTCTGGAGGTCTTTCTTGCGCAGATTGCCTTCGAAGCGCGTGCCCATCCCGTAGATGACGGTCGGATCGGTCTGCAGCGGCATCCCGATGCGCAGCCGGTTGATGAAGACCGCGGCGATCTCCGATCGGTCCTGCGCCTTGCCCGTTTCCTTCTCGACGATGCTGGCGAGGATCAGTGCCTCGTCCGGCGTCTTGAGCGGCAGGTCGGCGGTGCGGGCCGCCCAGGCGGCTTCGAGCTTCTTGTCCATCGCGCGCATGGCGCGCTGCAGCAAGGCGAAGTCGGTCGAACCCTTTGAATACGTGTAGGTGTCAGGGAAGAAGCGGCCTTCGGGATGCAGGCCCGGCCTTCCGAGCCTCGTCATCACTTCCTCGTCGGTCTGCCCTACCGTATCGGGTTTCAACTGCTCGGCCTTGGCCAGCGCGGCGCGCACCTGCCGGAAATTCCAGCCCTCGACCAGCACCAGGCTTCGCGTCGCTTCCTCGCCGCGGACGAGCACGCTGAGCAGCGTTCGCGGGGTGATGCCGCGCTCCAATTCGTAGCTGCCGGCGCGCATTTGTCGGTCTTGGCCCGAAAAGCGGAACCACAGATAGAGAAGCTGGGGCGGCACGTCCACACCGGCATCGGCGACGGCCTGCGCGATGCCGCGAGGCGTGGTGCCGGGCTCGACCGACAGGTCGACGTTGGGTGCCGGCAGCTTGAGCGGCTGGTTGACCCACCAGAGGCCGGCGGCGCCGAGGCCCAGTACGACGAAGGCAGCCAGCAGAAAGAGCGTGAGAAAGAAGCGGCGCACGGGATCCGACGAAGGAAGCGAACTGAAAGTTGTGGAATGAAGCCCTGCGGACCGAGCGGAACGGGGTCGGCCATGATAATTCAGCGATGACCTCTGTCGTTCTGAATGGCGTGACCGCCCTCTCCCACCTCGGTGTCATTCGCGCCGAGGGTCCCGATGCCGCCAGCTTCCTGCATGGCCAGCTGACCCAGGATTTCGCATTGCTCGACGATTCGGAAGCGCGCCTGGCCGCCCTGTGCACGGCCAAGGGGCGTGCGATCGCGAGTTTCATCGGCATCCGGCCGCAGCCCGAGCGCATCCTGCTGGTGTGCAGCCGGGACATCCTCGCCGCCACGCTCAAGCGCCTTTCGATGTTCGTGCTGCGTGCCAAGGCAAAGCTGAGCGATGCGAGCGATGAATATGTGCTTTACGGCTTGGCCGGCTCGGCACTGACAGCCAACGGTATCGATGCCGGGTCGCCCCCGGGTCGCCACAGCATGGTGGGTGACGCGAGCGCGGTGACGCTCTATCCGTCCGACGGCATTCCGCGTGCCTTGTGGATCGCGCCCGCAGGCAGCGCCCCGCCCCACGGCACCACGCTGGACCCGTCGCTTTGGCAATGGGGCGAAGTCCGCAGCGGGATCGTCACTTTGACTACGCCCGTGGTCGACGCTTTCGTGCCACAGATGATCAACTACGAATCGGTCGGCGGCGTGAACTTCAAGAAGGGTTGCTACCCGGGCCAGGAGGTCGTCGCGCGCAGCCAGTTCCGAGGGACGCTGAAGCGACGCACCTATCTCGTGCAGGCCAGCGACGAGGTCGCGGCTGGCCAGGAAGTCTTTGCCGCCAATGATCGGGAACAACCCGTCGGCAAGGTGGCACAGGCCGCCCCGTCGCCGGACGGTGGCTGGGCCGCGCTGATCTCGATCCAGATCGCCGCGATCGATGCCGGCGGCCTGCATGCGCGCTCGGCCGATGGCCCCTCGTTGACGGTGGAACCACTGCCCTACGCGCTGCTGGAAGACATCTGAAGTGCCACGCTACGTCGCATTGCTTCGCGGCGTGAGCCCGATGAACGCGAAGATGCCAGAGCTGAAGCGTTGCTTCGAAAGCGCCGGATTCACCAACGTCAAGACGGTGCTTGCCAGCGGCAACGTCGTGTTCGACACGCGCGCCGTATCGGCGCCTGCGCTGGAACGCAAGGTCGAAGCGGCGATGACGCAGCATCTCGACCGGGCATTTCAAACCATCGTGCGCTCGTCCCAGTCGTTACGCGATCTGCTCGATGCGGATCCGTACGCAGCGTTCGACTTGCCGGCAGGCGCCAAGCGGGTTGTCACCTTCTTGCGCACCGCGCATCCTGCCAGGCTGTCTCTCCCGCTGGAGAAGGACGATGCGCGCATCCTCTGCATGAAGAACCAGGAGATCTTCAGCGCCTACGTTCCCGGTCCAAAGGGTCCCGTATTCATGGCGCTGATCGAAAAGACCTTCGGCACGGATGTGACCACCCGGACCTGGGACACGGTCAGGAAATGCGCTGCAGCCTGAAGCCGAGGCGCACTTCGGCCATTCAGCTGCAGCGACCCTTGCCGGCGCCGCAAGAATGCCGGCGCGCAACGAGCATCAGTCAAAGACGATCACGCCGCGCGCATTGCAGCCTTGCGCCAGGTCGTCGAAGGCCTGCGGGGCTTCCTCGATGCGGTAGCGCCTGGTGATCAGCTCGTCGAGCTTGAGCTTGACGGCCTGTCCAGGGAGTAGTGTTGCCCTGATCGCACAGGTTGGGCCTGCTTGACGCCCTCGCCCACCTGGCACACGACGCCCGCACCCTCGCTGGCACGCCACGCCTGGGTCCGCGGGACCAAACGGGGCAATTGCAGCCGCCTTGCCGCGCAGCGAGTAAAAAGACTTACACCACTTCCTGGGACATCAACCGTTCAACGTTGCCGACGCGCCACTTATGCTGAAAATTGAAACGGAACGTGCACTGAGAGCGTGACGCCTCGCTTTAAAAGTTGACCCGATTTCGCGGACACCTGATCCCTATGGAAGAGGTAGTTCACTTGAGAATCAAGTCCCATCCCGTCCGCGCATCAGGGTCAAGGCCAGTGGCGTATACGCCGATTTCCGGATGGCCCCATCTATCTTTCGGCTTATTGGCTTCGATTGAAGCTCTCACCAACACTGGCCTTCCAACTACTCCGTGAGGAGGCTTTCATGTTCGACCGACGCACCCTTGCAGCTTGCTGCGTGCTTGCTCTTCCGTATGGTGCCTGCCTTGCGCAGACCACTTTCGCAGCGGACCAGTACTACGACAACCGGTGGTACATCACGCCCTTCGGCGCCTACGTCCATCCGGACGGCGACCGCAACGCCGACAAC